>JBLHIK010000008.1:0-27229 GCA_047614005.1 Flavobacteriaceae bacterium
AGCATAGTTTGCATCGCCTGAGTAATAACATCCTTATCAAGCCAATAGATACGCACCTGAGGATAATCATCACTTAACTTATCTAATATGAGTGACTGCCTGCGACAATCCGAACAATCTCCTTCATGGAAGTATAAAATACTCACCATAGCCTGACCACACCTCTCTTGTATCTCCTGCATGAGTAAGTAATCCTTGATCTGAAGTAATGAATATTGTTTCTTTATAGAACTAATATCTGCATTTTCTGTGGGTGACTCACTTTCAAGAAATTTCAACTTACGAGCAAGCGAAGTAAGTTCCTGAGAGAGTTCTTGTTCTATGTTTTCTGTAGTAAAAATATGTTCGCAGGATGTTTTCTCTAATAGAGAATACCTTGTTTCTGTAGATAAAATATCAAGAGCTATCTGATCTTGAATATCATATAACTCTGCTATTTTGTTTCGTGAGAAATAACCACTAACTACAAATACAAGAGCAAAAATAGATGCTGTTATAAAAAAAACTATTATATATCTATGTAATTCTTTATTCATATTATCTCCAAGCTACCCCTTTTCTAATAAATATACTGTTATACAGTGAAGCTAGTACCCACAACGGAACCATAACACTATACACTGCCATAAACCAAAAGAGTGAACGTATCCCTAGTTCTGAATGTGTCAGTCTTTTTCCCAAATAGATAGTAAGAAATATAGCAGAGTAAGATACTAATGTTAAGAACATAATAGCACTTGTGTTTACAAAAAACATATCAAATGAAGCTGGAATAAGCGAAGCAAATCCAAGCGTTTTTATAACAAACAACTTGTCTCCTAAAAATTGAATAATACGTACCCATGAGATAAAGAATACATAGAGAATAATCACATAAGCCAAAAGACTCATAGGAACAGTAAACATTCCAAAATTTCCATATTTTTTATTAAAAAGAACCTTTCTGTAGTCAAAGCAGTTATTTATAAACCCATATGACCATCTTAGTCGTTGTTTAAAGAGCTGTTTTGGCGTCACAGGACCATCTGTATATACAAATGCTGTATCACATTGGTTTACCTTTAAACCAGCCATCTGCATTCGATATGTAAGTTCAAGGTCTTCAAGATTGTGTCCTGAATTATATCCACCTACTTCCAAGAGTGCTTCTTTCTTAAAAAGAGAAAAAGCTCCTGGAACGACAAGAACTCCATTAAGAAGTCCTAGCATTTTTTTACTAAATGAAAACATTTGGTATTCTACACTTTGTGCCTTTTGTATAATTGTTTTAGGTTTTGAAATAAGCACTGTGCCACCAAGAGCCATCAATTCTGCATCATTGTGAAAATATTGCATAGCTTGCTTAAGAGCATCAGGAACTACAGTAGTATCAGCATCAAAACTGCAAATGAAGCCCGTACTCGTATGTTCTATACCCATATTAAGAGCAGTATGTTTTCCACCATTTTCTTTTTTCAAGAGTGTAATTTGAGAGTGTTTTGAGTACTTCTGCATGACATCCCATGTACTATCTGTACTACCATCATCAATTAAAGTAATGAAAAGTTTACTTTGTGGATATTCTAAATTAAGAAGGGATTTCACTGTAGATACCACAGAATCTTCCTCGTTCCAACAAGGAACTAAAACAGTAACAGCTGGATATGACTTAAGGGATACTTTTGTATGTTTTTTAATACTATATTTTTTATCAAAAAAAGTGTATAGAAAAAACACCTGAATATAGGTTGCTACAAAAGCAAAAAAGTAAAAAATAAACTGAGAAACTTCCATAAGTATAGCTAAAGTATAGCAGAATAGACTTAAAAGTCTATGCGAAAATACAAATATAACCTTTAGTTTTTACAAGATAAGACCTTGCCAAAATGCAAGTCACTTGCATTTTGAGGGTTATTCTTTCTGAGATTCTTCCCCTCTTATTTTACGCCTTCCTTCTGTGCGAGCAAGCTCCTGCATATCTTCATATACATCATCTTCATCCATTATTTCATGACCTATCACTTCTTCGAGAATATCTTCAAAAGTAACTACCCCTATAAAGCTTCCAAATTCATTGTAGACAATACCCATATGAACACGCTTTCGCAAAAACATATTCATCAAAGCATCAAGCTTCATATTATCTCGAACACGCAAAATATCTCCATCCATATAAGCAGTCATAAGACCACTACTATTTCCAAGAAAATCACGTATGTGAATAATCCCTACCACTGTATCTGCATCCTCTGCATCAATAATAGGTATTCGGGAAAAACCTTTTTCTTTCACTTCAGTCAATATATCTTCATCGAGAGTCATATCTGATTCAAAAGAATACACTACTGAACGAGGTGTCATAACTTCATGAACTGTTTTTGACGAGAACTCAAGGGCTCCATGAACAATACGTTCTTCATCTGCATCCAGAGGTGATTCAATGGAATCCTCATGCTCAGAGACAAGATACATAAGTTCTTTTTTTGTATATACTGTTTGCAATTCTTCTCCTAAGAATCTATTAAGAAGCCATGAGATTGGCTTACATATAGGATATAAAATAAGACGAATAAGACGAACGAAAGGAACCATTTTGGCACCAAAAGGAAGCGCATACCGTGAAATAATTGCCTGAGGAAATATTTCACCAAAAAGAAATATGAGGGCAGTTGCAATAAACACAGCTACAACACCTGATACAATATCAGCTAGAAAAATAGAGAGAATGGCGTTTACGGCAACATTTCCCAAAAGAAGAGTGGTAAGTAGTAGGTTTCCATCTTTGCGTAATGGATATATTTTTTTTGCATTACTATCCCCTATTTGCATTTTTCGACGAAGCTCAAATAAATCAAGACTCATCAGTCCTAAAGTAAGCCCAGAGAATAGTGCAGAAAGGACAATAAGTGCAATTATGATTATATACTGCATAAACATACGCTAGTCAAAATAATTCTTGAGACGTTGAACACGCTCATGTCCACGCAGTTTCTCATGCACTTTTGCCTCGATCTGACGAATACGCTCACGCGTCACACCAAATTCTCGCCCTACTTCTTCGAGAGTATGTTGAACACCATCGTATATTCCATAACGCATTTCAAGTATCTTTTGTTCCTTTGGAGTAAGTTCTTTTATGACTTCATGAAGTTGGTCAGAGAGAATACGCCTCGCAGACTCTTGATCTGGTCGCAACATATCTTCATCGGGTACAAACTCTCCTAAAGTTGATTTTTCACTATCATCACCTATTGGCTGTTCGAGAGATTTTGTATCTTGATTGATCTTTTCAATCACGTGAATTTTTTCAACTTCCACTCCCATTTCCATAGCAATCTCTTCAGGTAAAGGTTCTCGTCCTAGGTCTTGAAAAAGACGGCGGTGAACTTGTTTGTATTTTGAAATAGTTTCCACCATGTGAACAGGAATACGTATAGTACGAGATTGATCAGCAAGTGCGCGAGTGATACTTTGACGTATCCACCATGTTGCATATGTTGAAAATTTATATCCCTTTTTCCAGTCAAATTTTTCTACTGCTTTAAAGAGACCTATATTTCCTTCTTGAATAAGGTCGAGTAGAGTGAGGTCTGCGCTTCTGTTGGCATATTTTTTTGCGATAGAAACTACGAGTCGCAGGTTGGCACGCGCGAGAAGAATACGCGCCTCTTCGTCACCTTCTTCGATTCGTTTTGCAAGGTCGCGCTCTTCCTGGGCACGAATAAGAGGATATTTACCAATCTCTTTTAGATACATCTGTATCGAATCATGAGTGGATGTTTTAGCACCACTATCACCAAGATTCAAAAGGCCTCCTTCTGCCTCCCCCTCATTAAGGTCGAGCATATTACCACCTTCAATAATCTCAATACCTGCTTGAAGAAAAGTATCGTACAACTCATCAAGAAATAAAATATCATCCTCGAGCCCTGGTATTTCCTTGAGAAGTTCGTCGTGAGTAATAAAACCCCTCTTGCGACCTTTCGCAAGAAGTGATTCTTTTTTTTCATCTAATTCTTTTTTAGACAGTGCAGGAACCTCAATATGTTTTATTGGTTTTCGTCGTACTGTTTTTTCTTGAGTCTTTTTAGTAGTAGTTTTAGTAGTAGTTTTTTTTGAAGATTTTTTCACTTCCTTTTTTGTACTTACTGTAGGCTTGGTAGCCTTTTTTATAGAGTCTTTTTTAGTTGTCGATGCTTTTTTTGTTGGCATATAAGCTCGCTTATTCTAGCATACTCTATGTAAAATACAATATCCTAATTAAAAATGCAGGAGGTCCGACCTTCTGGATTTTTCTATGATTTTTCTTCTTCTGTTAACTTATCGAGTTTTGTGTTTTCTTCTTGGAGTTTTTTTGAAAGTTCATTTATTTTTTCTATATCAGTATCTCCATCTGTATTTTTTATTTCCGAAAGAATAGTACTTATATGTTTTTTTATTATATGTTCTGAGAGAAGAAATATACTTTGTTGTATCGCTTTTTTCAGGTCAATCTCTTCGAGCTCTTGCAATACATTTTCAAGCTCAAACAAAAGCTCTTCTTTATTCTCCTCTGCAAAATCTGAAAAACGTTCAAAATCATCTCCATGGGATTCTTTCAAGCATGTCAGTATTTCTTCTGATTCGCTATTCCACCCCTTTGAAATAGAAAGGAAATGAAAGCCAAAAAGACGACGAGTGTATACTTGTATGAGATTATACTTTATCTGAGGCACCACAATATCTTCTGCTTTCTGTTCCGAATACTGACTACGAGATATTTTCTCTGTATCTTCTTTGAGTGCTTCGACTGAAAGTCCTGTTATTTTTGAAATCTCATTAAGGAAATAAGAGTACTCTGTCTGATGTTCTATGTATATCAAAAGAGGTAGTACTACTTCGCTTATCTTCTTTGCCTGCATTCGTTTGTCTTCATAAAAATGTAAAATCTGTTTTGTAAAGAAAAGTATGGCATGAGAAGAGCTATCGAGAGATTTTTCCCATGACTCTTTTTCTCCTGATACTAGAATATCAGCAGGATCTTTTCCTTTTGGAAGTTCCACTATGAAAGTATCAAGTCCGAGAGAGAGCGTAGTATGAGCAAGCTTAAGAGAGGCTTTGACGCCTGCAGTATCTCCATCGAGGGCACTGTATACTTTTTGAGAGAGAGACGAGAGTATAGAAAAATGATTGTGAGACGAAGCAGTATTGGGACCAGCTGTACCACTCATAGCAACAGTGTTTGTATATCCATATTGATGAAGCAATACGACATCTATCTGCCCTTCTGTGATGATGGCACTTTTTTCAGACCGAATAGATTCCTTTGCTTCGAAAAGACCATAAAGAGTATCTCCCTTTTTATAGAGTTGAGTGTCAGGACTGTTTACATATTTTGGACCTTTTACTTCTTCGTCGATTAGTCTTCCAGAAAAAGCGATAATCCTTCCACTCGTATCACGAATAGGAAACATAAGGCGACCTCGAAACACATCATAATTCCCTCTGTCACCTTTCTTGATAATACCAGCGTGTTCCATTTCTATTTCTGTATAACCTTTTGAAGAAAGATATGTGGAGGCGTCAGACCATCCTGATGAAGTATATCCAATACGAAAACTCTTTCTCATTTCTGAAGAAATACCACGAGAAGATACATATGACTGCGCGGTATTGTTTGCACTATATTTTTCTTCGTACCATAGGCAAACATCTTCCATGAGATCATAGAGTCTTTCTTTTTCTTTATTTTCGTGAGAATTATTTCGAGAGAGAGTCACTCCTGCTCTGCTAGCAAGAATAGAAAGAGCACCCTTGAAATCCAGACCTTCAAACTGCTCCACAAAAGTAAAGACATCCCCTTTCATACCACAACCAAAACAATAAAACGTTCCGCGAGCCGGTGAGACAAAAAAGCTTGGTGACTTTTCATTATGAAAAGGACAACACGCTTTTTTATAGCTCCCTGCATCAATAAGTTGCATATAAGAAGAAACCACTTCTTCTATAGAGAGCCTTTCTTTAATAGTATCAATATCAGACATGGCTTGAGTATAGCACTTGTTTACTTCTCTCGAAATGATTGACAGACCACAAAGAGAGTATTAATATGAATATAGACGTATCCGACGATTTTCGGACAACTGTTCTTTAAAACTACGACTATGTTATATATGAAAGATCCTAACGGACTAATACATGGAAAGAATATTTTTACTGAGGCGTGTGCTAAAAATTTTAACACGTCTACGATAGGTGAAACATTTTATATTCTTGATTTAGCATCTTCTAAACACACAGGAAGATTTGGATACTATCCAATTTACTTTCAAAAACATGGAGAAAAGGAGGATATGAAAAGATATCCTATCCATTTATTAGGAATAAAACTACTTATGCCAAATACAGGGCTTGAACATTATCCTTTTATTTACAAAAGAGTAATGTTCACTTGTGATAAAAATATGCTACACATCTTTGACGAGATTCAAGCTGAAAAATCAGGAAACAGATTTCAGTATATTTCCACATATCAAAATAAAAAACTTTTATTTTTTGATATAAATTTTTTATAAACACACTAGCCTGCAAAATATATTTGCAGGCTTTTTTTATGCACAAAAAACGCGAGCCTTGTGGCTCGCGTTTTTATTGTGAGAATATAGAATGTATTATTCTACGTTTTCTGTTTCCTCTTCTTCTTCGTCCTTAGACATATGGTCATAGTCACCACGGAATCCTGTTCCTGCTGGAATAAGGTTACCGATAATAACATTTTCTTTTAGACCACGTAGCCAGTCAATACCACCCTTCACAGCGTTATTGATAAGAACCTTGTTAGTATTTTGGAAAGATGCAGCAGCAAGCCAACTTTGTGTTGTAAGTGATACTTCAGAAATACCAAGTACTATTGTCTCTGCTTTTGCTATTTTTCCTCCCTCTTCTTTTACACGAATATTTTCTGTTGCAAAAGATATATGTTCCACTACGTCAGCTACAGAGAATGCAGTATCTCCAGCATCAGTAATACGAACACGAGAGAACATTTGCCTCACAATGATTTCAGTATGCTTACGAGAAATAGGTGCTCCTTGTAATTCATATACCTTATTGATTTCATTGATGATGTATTCTTGAGCTGCTTCTTTTCCTGCATATTCAAATATTTCAATAATATTTGCAGAACCATCAGTAAGAAGATCTCCTGCCTCTACTGTATCTCCTTTTTTCCAAATAAGAGTACGTTTTGGAGGAACTTCATATGTCATTTCTTGTGCTTCATTATTTACATCTTTATCAGGAAGAACAGAAACGAAACGTTCGTTATCTTTCAAAATGATTTCTGAAATAATTCCAGTAAATTGGTTTACAAGTGCTTGCGCTTTTGGAGTCTTACGACGTTCAAATACTTCTTCAATACGAGGAAGACCTTGTGTAATATCGGCACCACCTGCAACACCTCCACCGTGGAAGGTACGAAGTGTTAGCTGTGTACCTGGTTCACCAATAGCTTGAGCTGCAACAACTCCCACGGATTCTCCTAGAGATACGAGTCGTCCTCGTCCTAGGTCAAGTCCGTAACATTTTTGACAGATTCCGTGAATAGTTCCACATGTCAAAGGAGATCGTACTGCAACTTTTTCAATCCCAGCATCTTCTAATGCTTGCGCATCTTCCTTGTCTACAAGATGTCCTTTTTCGAACAATACTTCCCCATCTTTTTCTACTGCTTCTGCAAGAATACGTCCGTATACATTACGAGAAAGAGGTATTTCAATACCTGAAACATCTTCAGCAGATGCGAGTACGTAGTCTTTTGTTTTACAATTTGTTTCAGTTACCATAACATCCTGAGCCACATCTACAAGACGTCGAGTAAGGTATCCTGCTTTTGCTGTACTCAGAGCTGTATCGGCAAGTCCCTTTCGAGAACCATGAGTCGTTGTAAAGTATTCAATAGGAGAAAGTCCTTCTTTAAATGAAGGTATCACAGGGAAGTCGATAGTACGTCCTGTTGTGTTCACAATAAGACCTTTCATACCTGCCATCTGTGACAACTGCCCCATGTTACCTCGAGCTCCTGAGCTAAGCATGTCGTAAGCAGAACCCTTTGGATCGAGAGTACCAGGAAGAATATCTTGTAGTTCTTGTTTGATACCTTCCCATACTTCAATCACTTTTCGGTATTTTTCATCATATGAAAGAAAACCTTCGTTGTACTGAGTTATGATTTCTTCTTCTTCTTTTCGCCCACGAGCAACCAAAGCTGGCTTCTCTTTCGGTACTTGAACATTGTCGATACCCCATGTGATACCTGACTTTGTTACATACTTGTAACCAAAGCTCTTAATACTATCAAGAACAGCTGGAGCAGCTTCCATACCATAGCGATCAATAACAAGATCTACTATTTTTGAAAGTTTTTTAGACCCAACTTCTTCGTTTATATATGGGAATGTGTCAGGAAGACAACTGTTGAAGAACAGACGTCCTACAGTAGTTTCAAATATTTTACCTTCAAATTCTGCGTATTTTGGAGTATCAGTTGGAAGTACGTGTACTTTCGCTCTCATTGATAGTGCATCAAAGTCGTATGCAGCTATGGCTTGATTTGGGCTTGAGAAGTAGTTCCCTTCACCTTTTTCATCTTCAATAATACGTGTCATCCAGTAACATCCAAGTGCAATATCAAGAAGCTTAGACGAAACAATAGCATGACCATCTTGAGGTTTTAGAAGATTTTTATCTGCAGCAATAAGGTCACGAGCTTCTGCTTGTGCTTCTTCTGAAAGAGGAAGATATACTGCCATCTGGTCACCATCGAAGTCTGCGTTGAAAGCAGGACATACAAGAGGATGAACCTGTATTGCATTTCCTTCAATCAAGATAGGGTGGAAAGCTTGAATACCAAGACGGTGAAGAGTAGGAGCACGGTTCAAAAGAACGTATTTTCCTTCAATCACTTCCTCGAGAATCGCCCATACTTCTGGAATACCATCTTCTATGAGACGGTTTGCTCCACGAATGTTAAATGCAAGTTCTCGTTCGAGAAGTTTTGAAATAACAAATGGTCGGAAAAGTTCGAGTGCCATGTGTTTTGGTAGACCACATTGGTCAAGCTTAAGAGTAGGACCCACAACAATAACAGAACGTCCAGAGTAGTCTACTCGCTTTCCAAGAAGGTTCTGACGGAAGAGACCTTGTTTGCTCTTTAGTGCATCTGCGAGAGATTTGAGTGGTCGTCTTTGAGATTGATTTACTGCTCCACCACTGTTTCGTGATGCAATAGAGTTGTCTATAAGAGCATCCACAGCTTCTTGAATGATACGTTTTTCATTTCGAAGAATAACTTCTGGAGCACCAATACCTGAAAGTTTTTTCAAACGATTGTTTCGGTTGATAACTCGACGATAAAGGTCATTTACGTCAGAAGTAGCATATCTCGCACCCTCAAGAGCAACCATTGGTCGCATAAGTGGTGGAATAACAGGGAGTGCAGTAAGGAACATCCACTCTGGTCGAATATCTGCTTGAAGCATTGAGTTTACCAAAGAGAGTCGTTTTTTATACTTCTCTGTTTTGATTTTACTTTTACTTGCTGCGAGAGCTGCTTCGATTTCTATTTGAATACTTGCAAGATCAAGACCTTTACAAATATCATAGATAGCTTCCGCTCCAATACGCGCTTCAAAACAGCTACCGTACCTGAGAGAATATCGATGATACTCAATCTCAGAAAGAACATTTCCTTGTTTAATACCATCCATTATTTCACTTTTTGTTTTTACAAAAAGTTCTTTCAGCTTGTCTTTAGTTTCTTCATCAGCTACTTGTTTTACTTTTGTTTTAAATTCATGTTCGAGAGATTCGATGAGTCGGTCTTTTTCATCATCATGAACATCAGTAATTATGTATCCTGCAAAGTAAATAACTTTTTCAAGATTTGATACTGATATATCAAGAAGAGTACTCATTCGTGAAGGAATACCACGAAGGAACCAGATATGTGCCACTGGTGTCACAAGGTCGATATGTCCCATACGTTCACGACGAACAATAGAACGAGTTACTTCTACTCCACACTTTTCACAGATAATACCTCGGTAACGAATACGTCGGTATTTTCCACAATAACATTCATAGTCTTTTTCTGGACCAAAGATGCGCTCATCAAAGAGACCACCTCGTTCAGAGCGTCCAGTACGATAGTTGATTGTTTCTGGTTTTTGGATTTCTCCGAAAGACCAAGAACGAATATCTTCTGGGCTTGCAACGGTAAGTTTAATTCCGTCAAAATCTTTTGCTGTATCTATTATTTTCATATATATATCGTTCTATGAATAATTATTCTTCTGTTGCAGAGATATCTGCGATCTCTTTTACTTCTTCGACAGGAGGTGCCACGACCACAGGCACTTCTATATCTGGAGCTGTTGTATTGTTTCCGTCTTTATCAACAAGAGTAACATTGAGTCCAAGTCCACGGAGGTAGTTAAGCATCACCTTAAATGAAGCTGGTACGTTTGGTGCTTGAATAGTTTCTCCCTTGATAATAGAGTCAAATGTAGCAGAACGTCCTGCAATATCATCAGATTTAATAGTAAGCATTTCTCGAAGTATGTGACTAGCACCATAACCTTCAAGAGCCCACACTTCCATTTCTCCAAATCGTTGTCCTCCTCCTTGAGCACGTCCACCAAGTGGCTGCTGTGTGATAAGAGAGTAAGAACCGATAGAACGAGCATGCACCTTGTCTTCTACCATGTGGTGAAGTTTAAGCATGTACATGTAACCCACAGCAACATCTTGTTCAAATGCTTCTCCTGTTTGTCCGTCAAATAGTGTAACGCAACCGTTTCGAGCAAGTCCCACTTTTTCTAGTTCATCTTTGATTTCATCTTCTGTTGCTCCACCGAATGCTGGAACGATAGCTTGATAGTCGCCCATTTGAGCTGCCATACCAAGGTGCATTTCGAGAATTTGTCCCAAGTTCATACGTGATGGAACTCCAAGAGGAGTAAGCACGATATCTACTGGAGTACCGTCTGCCATGTATGGCATCTCTTCTTCTGGAAGAACCACTGAGATAACTCCTTTGTTACCATGTCGTCCTGCCATCTTGTCTCCCACTCCGATGTTTCGAAGTTGAGCTACTTGTACAACTATCTTTTTCAATACACCTGATTCGAGTGAATGTCCGTTTTCTCGTGAAAAGATTTTTACACTAATCACGCGACCACGTTTTCCGTGTTCGAGACGCATAGAAGTATCTTTTACGTCACGAGCTTTTTCAGCAAAGATAGATCGAAGAAGACGCTCTTCTGGAGTAAGTTCTGTTTCTCCCTTTGGAGTAATTTTACCAACAAGAATGTCATTTTCTCGAACCTCTGCACCAACGCGAATGATTCCTTCTTCATCGAGGTTACGCAAGCGAGTTTCTCCTACGTTTGGAATATCACGTGTAGTGATTTCAGCACCGAGCTTTGTATCACGTACCACAGAAGTAAACTCTTCTATATAGATAGAAGTAAGAGTACTGTCTTTTACGAGTCGTTCTGAAAGAATAATAGCATCTTCAAAGTTTTGTCCTCGAAGTGACATAAAAGCAACAAGAAGGTTTTGCCCTAGTGCTACTTGTCCTCCATCTGTTGAAGCAGCATCAGCAAGAGCTTGTCCTTTCTTTACTTTATCTCCTACAGATACAAGAGCTCTGTGAGAAAATGAAGATGATTTGTTTGTTCGCAAGAAGTTATGGAACTTAAATGAGTGTTTTTTGTTTTTCTTGTCTTTCATTATAAGACCAAGAGCATCTACCTCTATTATTTCTCCATCTTCTGGAGCAGAAATAATACGTCCTGAATATTTTGCAATAGTAGATTCCATTCCTGTTCCCACAAGAGGAGCTTGAGGTCGTACACATGGTACGGCCTGCTTTTGCATGTTCGATCCCATCAGTGATCGGTTTGCATCATCATGCTCGAGGAAAGGAATAAGAGATGTAGCGATAGAAAAAGCTTGGTTCGTTGCAACATCCATATAATCAATCTCTTCTTTTGAAACGCGAGCAGGAGAACCTTTTCGACGAACTTCCACAAGATCTTGATGAATCACTCCTTTGTCATCGTATTTAAGACCAGCGTGAGCAATAGTCTTGTTTTCTTCTTCAAGAGCGTTCAAGTATACTATTTCGTTTGTTATTTTACCTTTTATTACTTTTACGTATGGAGTTTCAATAACACCAAAAGTGTTTATGCGTGCATATAAAGCAAGGTGAACCACAAGACCAATGTTTGGACCTTCTGGTGTGTGAATAGGACATACACGTCCATAATGAGATGTATGTACATCACGCACCTCAAGACCAGCTCGTTCTCGAGAAAGCCCACCAGGACCGAGTGCAGTAAGCAAACGAAGGTGTTCTATCTCAGAAAGAACGTTTTCTTGATCCATAAACTGGGATAGCTGGTTTGTAGTAAAGAACTCTTTAATACGAGCTTGAAGAGGACGTTGGTTTATTATTTGTACAGGAATAACCCCAGATGCCTCTACTGTAGACATTCGGTCTTGTACATTTCTTTTTATTTGAGCCATACCCACGCGGAATTTTTGTTGGAGAAGTTCACCAACATAACGCACGCGTCGTTGTCCCAAGTGGTCGATATCATCTGCTTTTGCATCAGGAGTAGTATGTAGAGCAAGAACATGCTTTACGATAAATGTCATGTCTGCCTTATCAAGAGTTTTTTGCTCAAGAGCTTTTTTATCCATTCCTTTTTCAAAACGTTCGTTGAAACGATATCGTCCTACTGGAGATATGTCATACCGTTCTTCTGAGAAAAGGTTTGTGATAAACTCACGAGCATTTTCAATAGTAGCAAGATCTCCATCACGAAGACGCTTGTATATTTCTAAGAAAGATTCATCTTGAGTTGTAGCGTGATCTTTTTCAATAGAAGCTTTAAGCATGTGCTTGTGAGTTTCATTATCACCTGCAAGAGCCATTATTTCATCATTTGTCTTGTATCCGAGAACACGAAGAAGAGTTGAGATTGGGAATTTTCGCTTTTTATCAATACGTACGAAGATAATACCGTCTTTGTCGGTTTCCATTTCTATCCATGCTCCACGAGCAGGAATAATCTTTGCACCAAAACGACGCTTTCCACGTACTTCATTTTCTGAGAAAAATACTCCATAACTACGAGTAAGCTGAGGAACGATAACACGCTCAACTCCGTTTACGATAAACGTACCCTGCTCTGTCATATAAGGAATATCACTCATAAAGATTTCCTGCTTTTTCTCAATACCGTTTTCGATATTTGTAAGAGTTACACTTACTTTAAGAGGAGCTTCGTATGAAATCTTGTTTTCTTTTGCGAAAGATTCGCTATGTTCTGGCTTTCCTATAGAAAATGAATCAAACGTGAGCTTGAAACGCTTTGCAGAATAGTCAGTAAGAGGTGAAAATTCTTTTAGAATTTCATCGATACCTTCTTGTAAAAACCAATTATAAGATACGTGCTGTTCTGCAAGCAGATCAGGTGTATCTATGTGAGGTGTACGGTACTTTGAAAAGTACTTCTTCTCTCGCTTCGCTACTTGTGTTACTGATGACATATAGACATTGTATAACTATTTATAATATTACTACGTATGATAAACAACCTTTTTGAAAGGAAACAAAAAATACACCAAGTTCCCTTGCTGTATCTTTTATTCTCATTCAAAAGTAGGTGTTGCATCCATAACTCACTCACCTCAGTAGTGCAGCTAGTATACAGATATGGAAACATAAGTCAAATAAAAAAAACCCATCAAATAAATCCGATGGGTTTCTACAATAGTACGCGTAAAAAATAGACAAATTAGCTTCTTCTTAAATCGCGCTCTTCTGTAACAGATGGACATCTTTCATTAAATAGTATCCATAAATTACGAGCTGTTTTAAAGAAATCAACAATCTTACCAATCAACCAAGTTAAAGGATAGAATATCCATGAAACAGGTTGCTTGATATACTTATTCCAAAAAATACTTCGAGAATAAGATCTATTTCTTTTATGCTGTTTTTTTTGTTCTTTTTTATCAAATCTCAGACTAATCTGTTTTTCCGCATTATCTCGATCCATGCCACTAAAGACAGATTCTATTAGCAATAAAATCTCCTCATTATTAATGAAAGAGTTACTATATTTTTCCATTATGGAAGATATAATATCTCTCACAGCATATAATCTACTTGAATTTTTGTTTTGTAAACATAATTCAAGTACACTATCCATGAAAGAATTGAGAAAGACAAGAGAGTCTGAATCACATTGATTAACAACATAATGTCTAAAAGCCATACAATCCTGCAGGAAACTTTCCTGCCAAACGTCTGTCATTTCTGCAAACCAAGGATATTTTTTAATTTGCTTAGCCTTAAGAACAATATTTGCATCGCTATATTCAGAAAATTTCTTTTCAATATCTTGTGCTTTAAGTACAAAATCTATCGTTTTAAGATTAATTTCATATGCAATATTGTTTAATACAAAAAAAGATAATGTATGGAAAACAATAATAAGCAAAAACAACGAAGAGATAGTATCTGTAATTGAATAAGCATTCAAAATCCAAACAATAGATAATACGGTTAAAGATAAAAATAATTTTGAAAAATTAGTAGCTATCTTAGATAATTTGGCGAATTTTCTCTGCTTCTTTTTAGAAAAAGATATGAATATACAATCAATAGATATACCTATAAAAGGTAAACACAAAACTATGAATTCTAATACATTTTCCTGTATCAATACAAGCATATCAAGAAAGAAATCTATAATGGAGTCAATCCAAAATAAATCTACAAACTGAACAACGCCCAACATAATACAAGCTGGTGCCATAAATTGTATCCATTTAGGTAATTCAAAATAATCACTTAGGTAACAACCACTGAAGCCAGATCTAATCAATATTACAAGATAAAACATAATAGAAGTAGAAAATAAAACAGAAGTTACTATTCCAAATCCACATAGCAGAAAACCAGAAATCATCTCATATGTTATCCCAAGAGCAACACAAGCGAAAAAGCTTAAAACAATTCGTCCAATACCTACTACTACTTTACTAGCAATATCATATTTTTCAAAGAAATCTTTAATCGCTTTACCTTTTCCCCCAGCAACGTTCATAAGCTTCATTCCTAAGTATTTTAATACACCGAGCATTATCCATAAAGGTGTAAAGCACCCGGAAACAATAGCTGTAATCACATATATTTTATCAGATGGTATACCATTAATAAAAGATAGTGCGAACAAGACAGGAGAAACAAACCAAAACAAAAAATGTACAAAGAAGGTCCACCAGAAGCCTGGGCAGATATGACTGCTCAAGACTATTTCTTTCTTAGAAGATACAACATAGTTGGAACGTGCTTTTCTATATAACAACCAATATTTTCCAAACTCCTTATTCACAACAAAATCGTTGATGTGATTTTTAATAGAAAGAAATCTTGATGGTCTTATGTCTTTGATTTCAGAATCATCGGATATTCCATTAGGATATCTACTAAATCCAAAATCAAGAGAAAATAAACTATACGCCCATGATCCTTTGCTCTTATATCTACTCTCCCCATAATAAGATTCGTTTTTAAACAAATCATTTAGTTTTAATTTACCACAAGCAATACGCACTCTGTCGCGCAATCCTTTTTTGTAAACTCGAGGAATAGAACCTGAACAAAGATCATTGTAGTTCATTTCAATTGCTTCAATTTGCTCCGGCTTTACTCTTCGTAAAAATGATTCAAAAGAAAGAAAATCAATATTTTCTTTCCATAAAATTTTACGAAAGATATCATCAGGCAACAATTCAAAACAAGAAACAAGGCGAATGTATGCATTTTCATTTTTAAGCTGATTTTTTAGGAAAGCATGTTTTTCTAAAACAGAGACATCTTCATGAATACTACGAAAAAATTTCCATAGCACTAATGCAGGCACCTGTCGTCTTGTTTGTTGAAATTCTTTGCATTGCTGATCCCAATCTTCTGTGACTTTTTTCAAATACAAACTTTTTGTTTTATAACCTAATAAAACAGAGATTTGATTTGATTTATAGTAGTTATTAGCATTTCTGAAATGCTTTTTACGCAATGCCGGCAATTCCTTTAAAAGAATCAGCGGTTTTTCAAGATTTGAAACTATGAATTGCATAACGTCCTTGTCTTGTTTAAAGGCAAGAAAGTCTAATTCCAAAACAGTTTCATTACCATTTTCTTTTGACATGATAAAAAATATTTGTAAATGAGCATTAAGAAATTTTTATTTTATAATTTCTTCGCCAGATTTTCTGACCTACCTCAAAAAACATATTAGCACAGTATTATAAATAAGTCAAATAAAAAAACCTAGTTACAAAAAGTAACTAGGTTTTCATTAAAATCACAAGATAATAAGAGATCTAAGCTTTATTTAATTTATTAACTATAGAAGAAAATCTCACAGACAATAAGTTATAAAAGAAACCTATCCAAGCATGCCCAACAATGAACAGTGTTCCTGTGTATGTTGCCTTACTGTTAGAAACATCACTTGAATGTAAACCATCAAGTACAGTGGAGTGCAATCCAATTAACCCTAAAGTGATACATACAACAGGTATTAAACCTACATATTTAGCAATTTTCTGAAAATACCCATACCCCTGTATACCACTCCGAGCCAAAAATAAATAGAGATTGGAAACGAGAGTAACAGCAAATAATACAGGTATTATTAGTACAATTCTATGATCCATTTCATAAATAAAATTTAATGCAATAAAAACAAGTGCGGTAAAAATAAAAGATGCGGTCAAAGTAAATAACTTTCTCATGACATTAGTTTTTTTAGTTAAATTAAAAGAATATTTCTTTTATTAAATTAGTACAATATAATATACATGTCAAACAATAAACTGCAGGAGGTCCGACCTCCTGCAGTTTATCTTATAAACCCAAGGTCTTGTTTTTAAAACTCATATGTGAAATAGTATGAACGTTCTTTTAAATAAACTCACAAATCATAAAAAAATACTCTATATGAAAAAAGAAGTAGATACTGTACTGCTTGTACTATCAGTACTTTTGTTAATATTATTTTTTATATTACAAGACCCTTTTATATTATTTTTTGTACAAATACCATCATTTATATTATTATGCATACAGGTTTGCACAGCAACTCTCTCTATTGGTTTTTTTATTATTTTTATAAAAAAACACACATTATATATATACAGTGGAGTTTCTAGGTTTAAAGATTTTAAATCCGGAACCATATTTCAGATTATAAAAATATTACCGTATGATGATAAAATTATAATGAAAGGCTGTGGTCACTTTCTAAAAAATAAAATTTATATTTTTAAAAATAGCGAAATCAGCATAGACCAAGGAGCAAGAGAAGGTGAATATTTTACTTTAATACATAAAAGTAAAAAACAACAATCTATTATTGTCTCTCTGGATTCCCTGCCCTACAGCACTACTCTTCATGACATTCATATGAAAAAAGTAATAGTGTATTTTATGAAGGAAAATAAAAAAGCTCTTTGAACTAGATTCAAAGGGCTTTTATATATTCCTTTTATATACTCTCTCGTGTATAGTAGAGGCATGTCTCTTCTGTCTAACAAATATGCGCGAAGCAACTACGAAATACTTGATACATATGAAGCAGGTCTTTCTTTGCATGGTTTTGAAGTAAAATCACTGAGACTCGGACATGGCTCTCTCAAAGAAGCATATGTAAAGGAAGAAAACGGCGAGCTCTTCCTCGTAGGTTGTCACATACCTGCATATCAACCTAAAAACACACCGGAAAGCTATGATCCATATAGAGAAAGAAAGCTTCTTTTGAAGAAAAAAGAGCTTGAAGCTCTTCTCAAAAAACTCAAAGGAAGTGGGTTGACTATCATACCTCTTTCAGTGTATAATAAGTATAGGTATATCAAGTGCGAGATAGCTCTCGCAAAAGGAAAGAAGAAACACGACAAGCGCCAAGACATGAAGAAAAAAGACGCAAAGAGAGACATCGACCGAACATTGAAAAGCTATAATAAATAACAATAATCTATACCCTTCCCGACATGTTCATGCTGTGAATATTTCGGGGATGAAATAGTTTCGACACTATAGTGTCTCCTTATTGTGCGTATTGGCCTTGATAAGCCATTAAACTTTCTCCATAAAGTAAATGGAAAAAACACTGCTATAAAGTCTCCATATGGAAACTTTATTCCTTCTTTTGCATAAAAAATAAGCAAAGAACATCCGTCCTTGACGTCTTATAGAGGAGTGCGGGTGCAATACATAAGACTTAACTATATAAAGTTGCTTTTCTTTACATAGTGACACTCAACAAAGCTCGAGAAAAAGATATGTGTGATGACATTCCCCTTTTTCTTTAAACAAAAATTCATCACTATATACGTAGACTCGATAAAGAACCTATAGTGGACGGGAGTTCGTTACTCCCCATCTCCACAAATACATAGCCATAAAGCAACGCTTTATGGCTATTTGTATTTTGAGATGGAGAGTAACGAACTAGTCGGAGGCCATGGAATAGCTTCGATTGAAAGGAGAAGCGCAGGCCGAGACAAGTCCATGAGCGTTATATTTTCAAAGAGTGAAACGATTATGAAAATAAACGACTCCTGGATTCACTATCCCCATCTCCACATTAAATCTTTACCATTTCTGAAATCTCATAGTTTTGCTTATGATAAGAATTTTGTTTTGCAATTTTTATTTTATTTGAGTCCTCAATATATAAATAACCTTCTGTGTCTTTTTCAAATTCTCCTCCTATTTTTCCACTAAAAAAGTTTATTTTAGAAGCGTTGTTATGAAGAACTCCTTCTATTTTTTGATCGTAAAAATAACCTTCTGTAAAACCAGGTTTTTTCCAGGTAATTAAAACCTTACCCTTATTAATTGAAACTTTCGCTTCATACTTGCCATATATTTTGTAATCACCTTGTAGATTTAAATTGTCGGTTTTAATAAAGTATTTTGATGCATAATTACGCATAAAATCTTTTTGCTGTTTAGCATCCTCAATAACTTTTTTCTCTTTTTCCTCCTCTGCTTCTTCTTTCTTTGTAATAGAAGCAAGTGCGGTATGCACATTTGGATGAACATCCTCCTTCTCCTTTGCTTTATTTAGAATATCTTTTGCCTCATTAATAAAACCAGAATCTATTAATCTATAGGCGCGATTCGCAGCGGCAAGAGTATTATCTTTCTCAAATGACTTTGCATAAGATTCTATTGATTTAATAGGCATACCCAAAGAATCATATTCAACACCAATATTATTGAGTGTCCCCCCTTCGGCCCCTCCTAGCTTTATGGCTTTTTTATAGTGAAGTAGTGCTAATTTATCTAAATTGATCTCTGAATATGCGCGAGCTGCTGAAAAATATGTCTCACTATCCTCATTTCCACATTCAATCATTTTTTCTGCAGCAAATGCACTCAATTCTGAGTTGTCATCCTCTTTGTGTAGACGTAATATTTCACCATAAATCTTTTTCTGTAAATCTTTTTCTGTAAATTCTCCTAAAATCTGACTTAGCAATTCAAAAGCTTCTTCCTTCTTGTTGTCTTGATGTAGGTTTGAGCTTATTTCTATTTTATATCCGCAAATACGATCTCTTTCAGTAGTCATAGAGATGGCGTCATTGAGATAGCTAATGGATGAATCAAAATCTTCCAAGAAACTTTTAATGTCAGCAAGTGAAGAATATGCGCTCTCCACTGTCTTATTCGAGTACTTATCTTTATTCGTATACTCTTCCAAAAGAACAATACTAGAAAGGTCTTTTGAGAAGCGGATATTCCACCGTAAGAATAATATAGAATATCTGTCTTTATCTTCTCTATTTTCAGTGATACTTATCAGATGATCACGAGCTTTCTCTGCTCTCTCTACTTCTTTACTTAAAATAGCATCAAACATTTCGAATTCCCACTCTTTTTTTGTCTCAGGATCCTTCCTTTCAGTTTCCTCGACTTTTTCTTTTCCAGGTAATTCTGCAGATTCTTCTTGAAGATCAGCATCTTCACTATCATTATCTTTCGATTTTTCATCACTCGCCTCCGCACTAAACTCTTTATATTTCAACTTCTTAAGATTCTTGAAAAATGGACCTATTTCTTTACGATTATAAAAAATAACAACAGAAACCACTGCCGTAAGTATTATAAGTGAAATTGCTATCCCTAGCGCTACTATTTGATCATAAGATAGTTCCATAATTTTATTCTAACACTTTTTATTAAACTTATCCTCTTGTCTTACTATTAGTTTAATTACTATGTTGTGATACTAATACAACCTAAAATCATTGTGATACAAGCACCAAATTGGAATTTTCAGGCAACGAGAAAAATTGACTCCATTCATAAATAAAGCTTTTAACAGAGTTCAGTAAAATACCATCTATGTCCACATTAAAAAGCCATGTTATGGCTTTTTAAGTTTCGAAAAAAGCAACGCTTTATGGCTATTTGTATTTTGAGATGGAGAGTTACGAACTAGTCGGAGGCCATGGAATAGCTTCGATTGAAAGGAGAAGCGCAGGCCGAGACAAGTCCATGAGCGTTATATTTTCAAAGAGTGAAACGATTATGAAAATAAACGACTCCTGGATTCATTATCCCCATCTCCGCCATATAAGAAAACAAGACATGTCCTTGGTTTCTTATATGTTTTTTTTATTTTACCATCTCATCCTTGGTGATAAGCCCATCTTCCATATATAGAATACGTTCTGCATATTGTGCATATTCACGCTCATGAGTCACCATGACTATCGTTTGTCCTTGTTTATGTAATTGAGAAAGAGTATCTATCACAGCGAGAGACGATACGCTGTCGAGATTTGCAGTAGGTTCATCAGCAAAAAGAATTCGAGGATTCCCCGCAACACCACGAGCAATGGAAACTCTTTGTTGTTCCCCTCCTGAAAGCTGACTCGGAAGAGAGTCTTCTTTTCCAGAGAGCTCAAGTGAGTGAAATACTTCTTTGATTTTTTTCTCTGCATCCGCAGTTGAAACATTTTTCATAAGAAGAGGAAGAAATGCATTTTCCATTGCAGAGAGTTCTGGCAAGAGAGCATAGTCCTGAAATACATATCCAAGATTCTCAAGTCTATATTGTGATTTTTCATCTGAAGTGAGTCCGTGAACATCATCTCCGTCTATAAGTATCACTCCTTCTGTAGGTTCGTCCAGAAGACTCATTTGATAGAGAAGTGTACTTTTTCCAGCACCACTCTTTCCCATAATAGCGACAAATTGTCCATCAGGAATTTCTATATCAATACCTTTTAAAACATGATTGGTAATATTTCCATTGGTGTAATTTTTCTTTATATTTTTTACTTGTATCATATATTATCTTCCTAAGATTGCTGATAAAGTGTTCTTCTTGATAATCATACGCGCTGGTATAAAACCGGCGAGCAGCGTCGCCACATACAAAAGACCCATTTTGAAGAGAACACTAGGAAGTGGGACCGACAAAATACCGTCAGAGAAAGGGAAGTCTATAGGGTTTTTTGCAATAATAGGTTCTATCACAAAATAAATAAGAACAAGACCAATGAGAGTTCCACATACACCATAAAAGAGGGCTTGCAATATATAAGAAAATTCAATAGCAAAAGGTGAGATTCCCATTGCCTTCATAATACCTATAAAACGCCTCTTCGTAACGGCATTGATAAATATAATAATAAAAATAGTAATAGAAGAGACCAGAAGAGCAATGAGACCTATGATATTTCCTAATATACCAAAAGTCTTTGCAATGTCTTCGAGGAAAGACCCTACTGCTTCTCGTGATGTTCTGACTTTTGCATATTTTTCAATACCTAATTTTATAAACTGACTTTTGACAAATTCTTCCGAAACACCCTCTTTTGTCTTTATCGCTATTTCATTCATATTTGCATTCGTACGCCCTGCAAAAGTACGCAACTCATTTTGATTCATGAAGACACGCAACGATGTTTCACCTACTTTTGACTTTATTATTCCTTTTACTATCATTTCTTTTTTTGCCCCACCAATAGTCACCATGAGGCGCGACCCTGGATATACATTTTCGAGAGAAGAGAAACCATCACCAAAACCTGCCGAATATCTCTCGAGTAGATTTGCGCCTATAAGAATATAACCAAACTCACCTTCTTTAAGATATTCTCCTTCAACCACATATCGAGAGAGTGATGTTACTTTTTCTTCCTTAGTAATATCAATACCTGTAAACTGCCCACCAGCGGTATCCGGCAATACATCTGGATCTCTCCTCGTACGGTAGTTGGCCTCTATGCTTCCATTTTCTATAATGCGAGGAGAATATTCTTCGATAGAAGAGATATTTTGTATTCGAGAAATAACGTCTCCGCTCTTTTCTATATATTCTTCACCAGGCAGAGTAGATATGAAAATATTTCCCGTGTATTGCTCGCGGTTTGCCTTAATAGAACCTTCTATGAGACCTACGAGTATTCCTGATATCACAACAAGGTTCAGAAAAGTAATCGTCATGATAAATATCACAAGGACGCTTGTCCAAATATTGGCCCTCTGTATGTGACGACGCCCTAAGAGAAAACCTATTTTCAATGATGCTTTCTTTATCATGGATATTAGTGAGTGCTACTGAATCGAAACTACTATATCTCCCAAGGTAAGCCCTTCGAGAACATGTACATATCCATCAGAGCTTTCACCTCCGATCTTTATATATTTTTTTACTTCTGTATCAACTTTTTGAAGCATTACATATGAACCCTCTTTGTCATATGAAATCACTGTAAGAGGTAGAGCGAGGACCTGATCATTTCGACTGAGCTCTATCGAAACCTCAGCTGTCATACCATCTAATATAGAGATATCTTCTGGTAAAAACAAAGTTACCTCGCTCTGATATACAGATATGCCAGAAACTTCTGTAGAGACAGGGTCTATAAAATATATTTCTCCCTCAATCTCTACTTCAGAAAATGCATCGAGTTTTGCTTTTATTGGCAAACCTTTTGATATATATGGTGCATCTATCTCTGGCACATCAAGTGCTACTATTTTCTCAGCTTCGTCACCTCTTAATGAAACCACTGTCGCGCCAGCCGATACTATCTCTCCTTCTTTTTTATCCAAATATGAAATGGTTCCAGAGAATGTCGCATATATAGTACGCTCTCTGATTTGAGCATCGAGGCTCGCAAGAGAAGCTCGCGCTTCGGCAATACGCGCATCACGAAGTGGATCGTTACCACCCAAGCCCGATCGAGCACGCGACAGCTCCTCATCGCGAGACACAAGAGCATCTTCATATGCAGTACGGTTTTTTACATAGTTTGAGCCTGCTGTATTTGGAATAGAAACATACCAAATAGTATCTCGGTATGGGTTCAAGTCTTGAGTAAATTCCAAGAAAAGACCTTGTGTTCCAAGAGGAGTAGGCACATTTGCATCAAGAGATATTGGCGATACTTTCTCATTTTCAAAAACATAAAGTTCATAGTTATCAGATGAGTTTTTCTCTCGAACGATTGTCTTATATCTTCCTTCTTTTCCTATATACAAACCACTAATAGTAGGAGACGTGAGACCAAGACCCTCTTGCTGAGGGAAAGCACGCAAATCTGCAGAAAACATCTTCTGTTCGAGACTCTTTATGAGGGTGAGGTATTTTGATTCGATATTTTTTACTATAGTGGTATCTGTTGTCGTCTGAGCGAGCAAGATGTCGAGGCGAGCTTGCGCCTCTCCCTTCCGCGCCATAAGCTCTCCTGACTCGAGTCGAAGCAATGGATCACCTTTTCGAATAGATTCTCTTTCTTTTTTAAATATCTTATCTATACGCCCCGATACAGGAAAGCCGAGCTCAACAAAGTCTCGTGACCTTATTTCCCCCACGAGAACAACCTCTCTTACGATGTCACGCTTCTCAAGAATAAACACCTCTTGTTCATCATTACTTTTAATAACACTAATAATAACAATGGCGACTATTATCAAAAGGACAATATATGTACTTTTTAATTTAAAAATATTTTTCATGTTTTCATTATATCATAAATGCAAAATGACATAATATTTATAAAAAACTTGACATATTGATACTATATATATATAGTCATGAGCGTTGCACTTTGAAAAAATTTAGTTGATTATCTATGTGCCGAAAAATCTATTTCGAGATATAGATAATTAACTAAATATAAACCAAAAAAATCATAAAGATGAGCAAACAAAATCAAACAAACATCACTTCTACTGCTGAAGTGAAGAAACAAATGCATGCTATTGTATGCCCCAACGGAGGTAAAGTTCATGATTTTTATTTAATCATAAACATTATCATGCAGGAAAACATCACTAATTTAACAGTGGTAGGAGCAAAAGAATTTTCAAATTATCCACATTACTCTGTTCAAGAAAAAGCAGAGAAAGGATTTGAGCTTTTTAGTCTAAATTCTGACATACAAGATATCAGTGATCTGGTGAGATACTGTAGACAACAATATCCCGACAGCCTTATACCTGATTTTTGCATTAGAATATTTACTGGCGAAATCACTATTAAAGGGGAAAACCCTTTAAATAATTATCGTTATAATAACAGTCTAGGAGATAATTTTAAAAATTTATTCCAAAAAATCAAAAAAATGGTTGAGGAGTATAATGACATCTTAAATTCTCCAAAGATTGATTCTGCATTCCAAAATGCCAAACAAGACTCTAGACATACAAATGTTTTTGTAGTTAAGGGGGAGTACTCCAAGCTTGCAAATATTGCTATTGCCTCGAAAATAAGCAAAGCATCTGATAACTGTGGAATTCTTGTTATATTTAATGGTGCAGTATCGAGTTCGTTTATTATATATAATAATATAGTAAAAAAAACATCTGAAGAAATTGTAAATCAAACAAATTCATTTAGAAAAGCGTGCACAAGAATTTGTGCTGAACTTAACACGGTTCATGTGAGAATAGGAAACCCCACAAAGTGGCAAGCAAATGAATGTACAGCTACGGTTATGCATGAAAACCACAATACCCTCTCATGGGAGAGCACACTATTGATAATATCAAATTATTTCACAGTAAATAATTTGATATTATCTCAAAAAAATAAATGTGTTCTAGAACTTAGCCCTGCTTAAATTTACGATTTTTTTATTAATCAAGCCTCGTTATCGCAAGATAGCGAGGCTTTTATTATTTAAGAAAGATGTTTGTCCTTTCAATAGAATATGCACAGGCAGGAATACCTCCCAATGCGCCTCCTATTTCTTCTGCCAAGACGCGCATATATGTTCCAGATGAACAATGCACTTTGATAGTAATAAATGAAAATTCTCCATCATAAGAAGATTTCTCCCACTCTTTTATAATATCCTCCTGTCTAAAATCCCCCACTACAGATGAGATATCTTTTTTAATCTCAGATATCACGTCATCTTTTTCTCTTTTATATATATCTAATATTTCAATATCTTTAATAGTCACACTGTGGGATGGGAGCTCTACCACTTTGTCCTCTTTCATATAAAGCCAGAGAGGTTTTCCTTGTACTGTTTTGGAGCTGTACTGAGGATATGTCTGTTCCCTTTTACCTTTTAGGTGCTCTATCTTTTTTGAGATTTCAGAGACAGAAAAAGTATATGCGTTTTTATCAGACGTATTTTGTAGTATTTTTCCCATTACATCACCTGTGTCGGTCTGTACACCCAGCAGCACATTCACTCTATATTCTTTCTCCTTATTCATATAGAGCTCTTTATCTTTACATTTTTCTCCCCACAGTATCAACATAAGACCTTCTGCCAAGGGGTCGAGACGTCCTGCATATGTCATCTTGACTGATATATCAATACTCTCTTTCTCGCGAAATGCCTCGAGTGCTTCGAGTGGAGTGAGTCCTTTTTGTTTATATATCATATAGATATTAGGGCTGATACGCCTTGCCTTTTGCATAGAAATACGTTAGCATACAAGTCACACATATAAAAGTGTGTTCCATAATAATATAGCCAATTTACATTGAGACGAGGAAAGAAAAAACAAGCAGAACAAGGACCATCATTTCGCAAGAATCAACAGATTCGTGCACGTGAAGTACGTGTAATCAATCCAGAAGGATCTCTCGGAGTAATGCCACTTGATAAAGCTTTAGCTCTTGCCGAAGAACAAGATCTCGATCTTGTAGAAGTAGCAGGAAATGCTACCCCTCCTGTATGTAGAATAGCTGATTATGGAAAGCTCATTTATGAAGAACAGAAAAAGATTAGTGCTGCTAAAAAAGGTACAAAGCCAACAGAAACTAAATCACTACAGATCAAAATAGCCACAGGCGAAAACGATCTAAAGATGAAAGCTATGCGAGCTGATGAATGGCTCAAAGAAGGCCACCGTATCAAAGTAGAACTCTACCTTTCTGGTCGTTCTAAATATATGGAAAAAGATTTTCTTAAAGTAAGACTAGATAGAGTGCTTGCATTAATAACAGAATCATATAAGATTGCAGATGCTTTTGCAAAAAGTCCAAAAGGATACGTTGTCACTATAGAACGTGACAAATCTAAAAAACCTTCTGAGACAAAAGTTCCTACTGAACAAAAAGAAAAAGCTGAGAAAATAGAAACTAAAGAAGAATAATATGTCAAATAAAACAAACAAATCATTTACGAAGAGACTACGAGTCACTAAAAACGGTAAGATCCTTGCTAAAAAGGAAGGTTTTAACCACTTCAACATGAAGACATCAGGACAAAAGCAAAGTGCTTCACGACGATTACAACCTTTTAAAATGAAACCGAAAGACAAGAGTCGTTTTATGCCACACCAATAGTAGATAATTAGATTAATTTATATGTCACGAGTTAAAAGAGGAACAATACACACAAAACGTCGAAAAAATATTCTTAAACTTGCAAAAGGATATCGTTTTGGACGAAGCACAAAACTGAAACAAGCTCGAGAAGCTGTTCTACATGCAGGAAACCATGCTTTTCGTCACCGAAAAGACAAGAAGCGTGACTATCGCCGACTATGGCAACTCAAGATAAATGCAGCTCTTCGTCCTCTTGAACTCTCTTACTCAAAATTCATTAACATGCTTTTGAAAAAAGAAGTTTCACTTGATAGAAAATCTCTTGCATACCTTGCAGAGCATCGACCAGAAGCTTTCAAGAAAGTAGTAGA
>JBLHIK010000009.1:0-25788 GCA_047614005.1 Flavobacteriaceae bacterium
AGAGATATTACAGTGGGTGCGCACCACTATGGGTTTATAGTAAGAAAAAAGTAGGCTATCTATAATAAAATTAAAAATTTATAAAAATGAAAAAGAAAATTTTTCATTTTTTTGTTTTTCACATACAAGACAGTCATGTTGTCTTGTTGTTGTGGTATAATAAAAAGATATGAAAGGAAATGTTTTTCAGATTGTAGTGGTTGGAATATTTGGGTTTTTGTTGGTCCTGGGTATTATTATTTTTGCATCAAGTGGAAATAAAAGTAGTAGCGGGGTTAGCAAGGTAACAGTATGGGGTATTTTGCCTCAAGCTAGTGTTCTTGATGCTTTGTCTGCATCAACATCTCAATATGAAAACCTCGAAGTAATCTATGAGCAAAAGAATTTAAATACTTTTGATGCAGACTTACTGGAGGCACTTGCTTCTGGAAATGGTCCTGATCTTTTTTTGCTACCAAGTCAGCTGATGATTCGTCATAAAAACAAGATAGTACCTATACCATATGAGAGCCTTTCTGTATCCGAATTTACAGGGAGGTATGTATCTGGTGCAAACATGCTCCTTTCGCCTGAGGGCATATTAGGTCTTCCTGTGACTATTGATCCACTGGTTCTTTACTATAATGAAACTATGCTTGAAGGTGTTGGTTTGTCTCTACCTCCAACACATTGGCAACAGCTTATTTCTGTTTTCATACCCAAACTTACTCAGCTTGGAGAAAATAATACTGTAGAACAAGCGACAATAGCATTAGGGGCATATGATAATGTAACGTATGCAAAAGATATTGTTGCTCTGCTTCTCTTACAGCTCGGAAGTAATCTGGTTGAGGCAGACACAGAAGGGCTCACTGCAACCCTGACTCGAAGTGAGAAAAATATTGATACCAGTGAATCACTCCGTTTTTTTACTGATTTCTCTAATCCATTGAAAGATGTATATACATGGAATCAATCTCTTGAAGCATCAAGAGATGCATTTATTAATGAAACTCTCGCTTTCTATATTGGATATGCAAGTGAATATGATGATATTATAAAAAGAAACCCAAATCTTGATTTTAATGTTTCTTTTATACCTCAATTAGAAGAAAATGCTTCTCATAAAGTGACTTATGGGGTTATGAATGTACTTGGAATATCAAAAGCAACTCAAAATCAAAAAAATGCATTTACTGCTGCGACGCTTTTTTCTAATCCTGAAACATCAAAGGTAATAGCAGAATCACTAGGACTTCCTCCAGTGCGCCGTGATCTTCTCTTTACTCGTAATGTCGATACGAGATATATACCTGTATTTTATGACTCTGCTGTGTTTGCTCGTTCATGGCGTGACCCAAATCCATTCGAAACAGAAATACTTTTTGAAAAAATGATAGAGGATGTTCTCTCTGGTAGGTCTTCTGCAAGACAAGCTCTAAATGAAGGACAGGACGCATTACAAATATTACTACCATAATAGTTTTTATCTATGAGAAATTTTACTTTATCATTATTTATACTTCTCTCTCTCTTGGTTCCAAGTGCCTCTTTTGCGAGACATGATGCTGCTCCAGGCTCTAATGGTGGATGGGTTGATGGAGCGTCTATTATAGATTTTTCTGTCGAGCAAGATGAATACACTCAAACAGTAACAGCCTCTGGTGTTTTTGCTCCTCATTTTATTGATTATTATATGAGTCTAAAAAACTTAAGAATAGAAAGAACGTATATGCATATAGAGGTTTTTGACTCTTCGGATACCTCTGAAAAAATCTGGGATGTTTATTTTAGACCCACAGATCCTAATATCGTTGATCAAAATGGAAAATTTACTCTTCCTATTGAACGTGTTCTTCCTGCTGGACCGGAGCTGCTTTTTGGTATTTCAGTCTTGCATGGAGAGGCAGTACATCGCCGGGAGCCATTGCTTGGAATGAGTGATTTAGATAAATTCGTTACTACTACATATTCATCGTTTCTACGACCTACTCTGACTCTAGAGTATAGAGAACCACCATATAATCCAACAGTAACTTATACTCCTACAGAAAAAGATACTGTTGCTGTGAGTCTTAATGTTGATAGTGTAGATGGTACTAATATTCAATTAACAACACAGACTATTGACGAAAAAAAGTTTAGTACCGTTCCATATGGGACTGATAAAGACGGATATAATTCCTATGGAGTGCAGTTGGAGATTTTGGATAGTATTGTATTGAAAAGTGTACTTGAGATTGTTTATACTTCTTATCCGGAAATACCTTTAGACTTTATAGTATCAAAAAGAGCAGATTTTGGTTTGCCCAACAATAATGATCTTGTTACTTTGGACATTCCAACAGAAGGTCCATATGCTGGTCTAACATGGTATGCTCAAGCAGTTAATAAGCTTACTGGTATTCGTCGCTCAAATCCTATTGTTGTTGTTTTTGGTGAATCAGCAGCAGGAACAGGTGCAAGAGTAAGTGACAAATCATATTTAACCATGGTTCCTGTTGTAGACAAAGAAGGATTTGTAGTTATGTTTCATAAACAAATAGGAGGTGAGACAAATTTTGACCACGGTAATGGTGCATATGTTGACCAGGTAATAGAGCTTGATTTATTCAATTCAAATACATCAACTGTATCAACTGACGCATTGGAAGAGGGTGTTACTTATATAGCAAAAGTGGTTCAGTATGATAAAAGTACAGGTGTACCTCATCAACGCTCAGAGCCGCAAATTTTCACAACATCGACTAGTTCAGGAGATGAGATACCATCAGGTTCTACTCCTGAAAATGATGTAACAGATGTTGTAAATACTTTCATAGATGCTTCTTCCTCAGACGTCCTAGCTTCTATTGTAGATAATTCCGGTATTGATGACAGGGAAGAGTTATATTTATCTCTTCATCGACAAGTAGGTACTGAATCAGACTTTCAACACAATAATCCAGCAGATGTTCTTGTCTATAGTCACCTGAAATCTCTGGATGTAAATGACTCATCAAATTCATCAATAAAAGGATTGGTGTCAGATAAAACATATTTAGTGAAAGTAGTAGAAAAAGCAGGAACGACCTATATCGCCCGATCTGAAACTATTCAATTTACAACATTAGCTAGTTCTAGTGGTGGATCACCATCAGGTTCTACTCCTGAAAATGATGTTATAGATGTTGTAAATACTTTTACAAATACGTCTTCTGCAGACATACTGGTTTCTATCACAAATAACACGGGTATTGATGATAGAGCAGAGCTTTATCTTTCTCTTCATCGGCAAGTGAATAATGAGGTTGATTTTTCACACAATACTGCCTCTGAGGTTCTTGTATATAATCCTTTAAAATCTTTAGATACGAGCGACTCTACTGATGTTTCAATAAAAGGATTGGTGTCTGATAAAACATATTTAGTGAAAGTGGTAGAAAAAGCAGGATCAAGTTATATCGCTCGTTCTGAGACTATATTATTTACCACAAAAGCTTCTACTTCAATATCTTCTATATCTCTTACTTATGGACAAATGCAGTTTACTGCAAGTGGAGACATAGATGAAAATAGTCATGAGATAATAGGTTTAGTAAATGATACAACAATACTAAAAGATGATGTACGTATTATATACAGTAGTAACTCTGATGTTCCTTGGCCCAATACTACTATATCTGGTATAGCAAGTACTGTTTTTAAACAAAATTCAGATACAGAATTTACTGCTCTTGTACAGCTTACTCCTGGTAATCAAAGTGGTTGGTATGCTCAAGCAAAACACAAGACAACATATGAAAACTTGTCTCAAGTGGTAACTCTTTCGGCTCCAGTAGATGGAAATGGAAATGGAAATGGAAATGGAGATGGAAATATTAACATAGGAGATATTGTTATTGATGATGGAACTCCAATTGATAACAATAACAATGAAGCTATAGAGACTGATATAGAGCAACCTGGTCGAGGGGCAGGAGGTCTTGTTCCTTGCGATGGCTCAAAATCCAATCCATGTACTTTTTCTCATCTCATGAAGCTTGTAGGGGGAATAATAAACTACATCCTCTTTTATCTTATGATGCCATTGGCTGCTCTAGGTATTGCTTATGCTGGTATCAAGCTCGTTACGAGTGCTGGAGATCCTGCTGCTCGCACAAAAGCAAAAGAGATCATCAAAGCAACAGTGACTGGTATAGTGGTGTGTCTTGCTGCATGGCTGATAGTTCAGACTATACTCGTAGGGCTCGATGCTCAACCAGGTTACAGTTTCTTAAAAGATGTTGTTAATAATCGTTAAAATAATATATACTAATACTATGAATATCACACGTAAAATCTCATATTTCGCTCTCGTTATTATTGCTTTTGCTTTCCTTCTTCCTTTTCTTTCTCATGCACAGCTAAATGACGACAATAATCTCAATCTCGTTTCTCTCAATATCGAGCAAGTTGGAGCTGGGGAATTTAAAATAGATGGAGCTTATGCAGGAAATAAAGAGGGGAATAATCGCATATCACTTCTTAGGTCTAAGACTCTTGCTCTTGGATATGAATCAGTAACTTCTGTAAATTTACAATCAAATGCATTAAATATGTATCATACATTTTCAGTAACAGTGCGTGATAATCAGCTTTATGAAAAATACTATTTTAGAATGAATCGTAATGATGCAGAAGGTGGTCATACCTCTGCTCTCCATACAAGTGCCACTGTAATGCCTTTTACTTTTAGTGCTGAATATTCATCTGCTCAGAAAAAGATAATAGTGCAAGGAAAATCGTTTATAGATAATGCAGAATTTGGTATTGAAATCAAACAAGGTTCTGGTTCATATGCTGCCGCTGGAGCAAATATAGTGCCTCAGTCAAATAAAACATTTGCTTATGGTATTAGTGATCTTGCTACTGATAAAAAATATAACATACGTCTTTCCTACACTCCACCATCTGGAGAGAAGATATTTTCAGAATCTGTAACTGTAAAAGTAGAAGAAGAAACAGTAGCCAATAATTCTGAAATTGCTATTATTGCCAATCAAAATGGAAGCAATAAAATAGTAATAGGTGGGTCTGTAGGAACAGATGTTTCTGGTCCTTTTGTTTTATATATGAAAAAGGGAATACGTTCTTTTCAAAAACACTCAGATATTACTTTAGATGCAAATAGAAATTTCATCAAAGAAATCATATACCTCCCTGCTGATAGTAAATATAAATTTAAAGTAACAGGTAATTCTTCTAACGGAGAAGTAGAAAGCAATACACGTACACAGAGAATCGAAAGTGGTTCGCCTATCGGATATTCTGCAGAGCGTAGTGGAACAAGTTCTATTTATATCGAAGGAGGTATCAATCCTGATTTTGTAGAGAATAGTATCACCATAGAATATAAAAAGACTGGACTCTTTAGCTCTTATTCTCCACTTGTATCTCTTTCTGACCTGCAAAATGAATTTGCTCATAATGTAGAAAACCTTGAGCAAAGTAAATCATATAAATTTCGTATTAAAGGTCAGATAAAAGGAGGAGATGAGTACACTACTGATGTGAAAGAGGTGTCTCTCGATGGTTCGTATTCTGGAGGAAATATAAACCCAGGTGGTAACACTAGTGAGGGTAATACGAATTCTACTCCTGATGAAAATACATTTACACTACAAGGTTCAAATAGTTCTAGTTCATCGACATTTGCGCTTAATGGTGCTGTAGAGAATACTAATTTTGATACATCAAAAGCGCGTCTTATATATAGTAAGGATTCATCTGTTCCCTGGCCTGCAGGATCTGGAGTATCATATCAAGTGCCTATAAACTTCAATCAATCAAGCTCATCACAGTTTTCTGCGAGTATGACACTGCCTCCAAATTCGTCACAGTTATGGTATGCGCAGATAAAACACACAGATACTGATAAAGACCTTTCAGGAGTTCTTGCTTTTACTACCACTGATCCTTCAGGTAGTGCTGGAAATACGAGTACAGGAAGTACTAACTCCTCAGGCAGTACGGGTAATACTAACAATAATGGCGGTGCATCGGGAAATAATTCAGGTGTTTCAGGAGGAGATAGTGACTATAATCCAGGTGGTTCAGGAGGAGATAGTGACTATAATCCAGATGGTTCAGGAGGAGATAGTGACTATAATAGTGACTCTTCAGGTTTCAACGGTTTTACAAATCCTATAAAAATAGGCTCTCTTCAAGAGCTTTTGAAGAAAATACTCGACATCGTCCTTACTATTTCTATACCTATTGTTGCTATATTTATTATATATTCAGGTTTCCTTTTCGTAACATCGAGAGGAGATATGGAAAAACTAAAGACAGCAAAACAAGCACTCTTATATGCTGTGATAGGGGGTGCGGTCGTGCTTGGTGCATGGGTCATATCAAACGCCATCGCAAAAACAATTAATGAGATTAAAACAGACACACAAGCATAAGGCTGTGTTATAATATATTTATATGAAAACATTTTTGAAACATTTTACCGCTCGCTTTTGTTATGTATTTGGATTCCTTCTTGTTCCTGGTCTTGTATTTGCACAAAGTGGTGCATCTACATGTGACCGTGGTTCAGGAAGCCTTGGTACATTTGTTGATTATATTACATGCATATTGAGCAAAGGTGTGGTACAACTACTCATAGCTATTGCAGTAGTTGTATTTATTATGGGAGTTATAAAATACATCATGAATGCAGAGAATCCTGAAAAAAGAACCGAAGGTAAAAACTTTATGATATATAGTATTGTTGCTATTACTGTCATGGTTTCTGTATGGGGGCTGGTGGCGATATTGTCCAATACTGTATTTGGTCCAAATGGTGGTGCAAACAGTACTGATTTAAAAGCAGGGCAATTGTCTCAATAAACATTATCTTTTTTATATTATAAATGTTATAATATATAGGTTATTAGTTATTTAGTTATTTATTATGAAAACACGTATTACTCAATTTTTTATTAAAGCTCGTGGAGCTGTATTAGCTATAGCTGCTTTAGCATTACCTGCTGTGGTTATGGCACAATCACGAACAACCCAAGATCTTGATGGGAGTTTGGAGACTGTTGCAGGATTACTTGGTATGTTGGTAAAAGTTCTTATTGCTCTTGCAGTTATCTACTTTATTGTAGGTGTTATAGAGTACATCACAGCTGATGATGAGGATAAGAAAAAGAAAGCTCGAGATCGTATGATCTACGGGATCATTGGTATCTTTGTTATCGTATCTATTTGGGGACTTGTTGCTATTCTGCGCAACACATTTGACTTAGATACTAATGAGCAAGCAGTACAAGTAAATATATTCTAAAATAATATGTTTCCTCTCATTGCTCATGCTGCAGAGATAGATGTATTGGTGAGTGCTGTCAATAAGCACGTAATCAATCCTATCATCATGCTTCTTATGGTGATTGCATTTGTTGTTTTTATCTTTGGACTCATTGAGTTTATGGGAAACAGTGCGAGTGATGATGCTCGAACAAAAGGAAAGAAACACATGATATATGGTATTGTAGGTCTATTCATTATGGTATCGGCTCTTGGTATTATGAGCCTGATTACAGGAACTCTTGGTAATAAAGATCAGATAGATGTAAGGAGTGGGGAAGTAAAGCTCGACGACGGAGCTGCCTTACCTAATGCTCAGAACAATACAAATAAATCACAATTTCTTTCTTCATAAAGACCTATAAGCAGCTAAAGAACTATTTTATTTATCTAAATAAAAAAAGCCCTTACAATTGTAGGGGCTTTTGCTTATTTTATTTTCAAAAATAAGTCGAGAGTAATTGGTCCATGAAAGCGAATATGATTCTTGTTTTTTGTGTCCGCTTTAGGGCATGTTGAGCATATTTTTCTACGAACACCATTAATATCCATATTAAAAGAATTTCCAGGTGTTGTATATTCAAAACGCATTTTTACATCATGCGTTCTTTCAAATAATACGCTCTCATTTTCCTTGATTACAATAGTATATATACTTTCTTTATATTGAGAAAGTATATATTTTTTTCCATCAAGTGTAAATTCTACAACCTCTTTCTTCTTACTAAAGCGATCTCTTTTATTAGAAGAAATTTGCTCTTGTGGATTATGATTTCTAGCAGGACCAGATTTGCTTACTTGATTTACTTGATAAATCATCGAAATAAAAAGTAAAATACACACAACAATACATACGTACATAACCTCCCTTGAATAAGGGATAAAAACAGATGCTCGTCTTCTGTTGCGAACAATGTAATTAATAAAGATTATTATACATACAGTTACAATCAGTAAAAAGGGTAATCCTAAAACCGAAAGACACATAGCTGTTCCAATGAGAATTGAAAGATATTTCAATTCTATTGCTATTCTTATATTTCTATTTTTTCTTAAGTATAAAGCAAAAACAAAAAATAGAATACCTGTGATAAAAAAAGGCATATTATCCATGGTGTACATTTTTAAATTAACAGTTTAGTGACTCGTTCACTAATCTTATATATATTATACCATACTTATATATAAAATGCAAATAAAAAAGGCTCATTTGATAAATCAAATGAGCCTTTCAGAATAGTCATATTATCTGATTGTAGAAAAATCAGTTCTAAACCAAAACGCCACCGCATCCGTGACTTCATACTCAAGTAGTTGAGTATTGTACCTTATGTTAATATTGCCACCAGTGTTGTTGGCAATAACATAATAAATAGTACTTTCAGGAAATCTTTCTTGTTGAAGATCTCTGTCTATGTTATTGGTCAGCGCAGAGTATTGTCTGCGAAAAGTATTGATTCCCGTAAAATTTCTCAAAGACGCTTGTTCTCTGTAGATAAATCCATTATTATCCATAATAAATACTGTTATGTATTTGTCAAGATTGGAGATATTACCCCATCGAACTGCGGACATAACGCTGTTGTTTCTTCCGTTTGCGTTAAAACTTCCCTGTGAGGCAAGACTTAATGCGTCAAGAGGGTTTCTGTTAGTAGGCCCTAGTAGGTTGTTTTTTTCGCAACTAAACAAAGTTGTTGCTACAAGTAACATGATAACTATTCCTGGTATTTTTTTTGAATTTTTCATAATTGTTTGTTTTTAGCGTTTATATTATTTGTATCAGATAAAAGGGGAGAACCTCTACTATCTGATACAAACAATTTATCAAAAAAAACTACGACTATGAAAAATGTATTTGTAAAAGTACTTTATTTATATATATTATATCAAATGATAATATGTTTGTCAAGTAATATTCTTCTTTAAAATCTTATTACCTAACTTCTTATATATTATACCATATATAATTATATAATGCAAGTATTTTTATATAAACCTTATGTTGTACTTTATTGGGAGTTTGATATAGTATCTCTGTAGATACATCCGCTCGTAGCTCAGTTGGTAGAGCAGCTGGCTCTTAACCAGACGGTCGTAGGTTCAAATCCTACCGGGCGGACAAATAGATAGATATATACTATATGAAAAATGTAACAATACATGAAGGAATAGTATGCATCGATAAACCAAAAGGAATAAGTTCTTTTAAGGCACTGTCTGTGTTTCGCAGATGTTATGATATTGAAAGAGATGTAAAACTCGGACATGCTGGCACTCTCGATCCACGTGCTACAGGGCTTTTGGTGGTAGGAGTAGGAAAAGGTACAAAAGAGTTGCGACACATAGTAGGTCTCGATAAGAGATATGAAGCCACTATGCTCCTTGGAATATCTACTGATAGTGCTGATCTCGATGGAGTTGTGAAGGAAAAAAAAGATACTTCCTCTCTAGATGGAGAAAATATAAAAAAGAATTTGTTGTCGCTCGTTGGTACTCACCGTATACCTATTCCTGCTTTCTCTGCCATGAAGTATAAAGGGAAGAGACTGTACGCTCATGCACGAGAAGGTAGAGAGACACCTGTGATTCCTCGAGATATGACAGTATATGCTGTAGAAAATATATCGTGCGAGACAGTACCGTATTCATCTCTGTCGACTGAACAGATAGATGAGAAAGATGATATTTCAGCTGTGTTGGTTCGTTGTAACTTCCATGTAGAAAGTGGTGTATATATACGCTCACTTGCAGAAGAGCTCGGACGACGACTCTCTGTGCCTGGAACTCTTGCAGAGCTCAGACGTACTCATGTGGGCGAGTACGCTCTTGATGGTTCGTATTCTTTGGATGACTGTATTATATAGAGATGAGAAGAGATATCTCGTGTGTTATACTAGTGAATATGAATATGAATATAATAAATATAGTGAATCAAAACATCGTGCCATGGCTACTGAGCTCTGGTTTTAAAATCCTTATTATTATTATTAGCGCATGGGTTTTAAGCAAAATCATACACTCTTTTATAGAGAGGATTATACGCAAAGCAATACCTGCTCATTCTTTTAAGAGCCCTATGGCAGAAAAGAAGAGGGAAGATACTCTTATCCGTATCTTTGATGGGAGTCTGAGTGTGATCGTGTGGATCGTTGCTATGATCATGATCATATCTGAATTCAATGTAGACATAGGCCCACTCCTTGCTGGAGCAGGCCTCATAGGTGTTGCTTTTGGTTTTGGTGCTCAATATCTTGTACGTGATCTTATCACAGGACTCTTTCTGATAATTGAAAATCAATTTCGAGTAGGAGATTATGTGTGCCTTGGTGGTACATGTGGAACAGTAGAGAATATTACTCTGCGAGTAACGGTCTTGCGTGATGCTGATGGTATTGTACACACTATTCCTAATGGTGAGATAAAAGTCACCTCTAATGAATCAAAAGATTTTTCTGGAATCAACCTTACTATTGGTGTTTCTTATGATTCTGATGTTGATAAAGTGCGCGATGTTGTGAATGCAGTAGGAGAAAAACTAATCTCTGACGATGAATGGAAAGATCTTATTATAGAAGCTCCACTTTTTTCTCGTATTCAAAGCTTTGATGATTCAGCGGTGATTATTCGTATTTCAGGGAAAGTCAAACCTCTCTCTCAGTGGGTAGTAGCAGGAGAGCTTCGTCGTAGGCTTAAAATAGCTTTTGATACAGACGGTATAGAGTTCCCATTTCCTCAACGTGTTGTCCGAAATATCAATATAGAAAAATAAGTATATGAGCAAAATGCAAATAACAAAACAGGGTGGAGGTAAGGAGAATTTTGATAGAGAAAAACTTTATGCTTCTCTTATTGCAGCTGGCTCAGATGCTACCTCTGCTGAGAAAATTTGTTCAAAAATAGAAGGAGAGTTTCGTCCCGGAATGAGTACGAGTCGACTATTTCGGCGAACTCTCTCTTATCTTGTGAAAGAGAGTATTGATCTTGCTGCAAGGTATTCTCTTCGTAGGGGTATGGCTGCGCTGGGACCGTCAGGGTTTGTCTTTGAACAATACCTCGAAGCTCTTTTGGTATTGCATGACTATCAGGTTCAGCGCAATCAGATCATGGAGGGTGGATGTGGTATAGTTCACGAGATAGATCTGCTGGCTAAAAAAGATGACATACACTACATTATTGAAGCTAAGTATAGAAATGATATTGGTATTAAAACTCATATTGATGTTGTGATGTATGCAAAAGCACGCATGGATGATATTGCTGAAAACCAAAACAACAAAGGTGATCATAAAGAACACGTGAGTTGGCTTATGACCAATACTAAGTTCACAAGCAGCTCTACTATTTATGCAGAGTGCAAAGGGATGAAGCTCACAGGATGGTCATATCCAAAAGGTGATGATCTAGAAAAAATGATTGTCGAGAAAAAAGCATATCCTATTACTGTGCTTCCTGCTGTGACTCGTTTTGCTCGAGATCAGTTTATAAAGCACAACATGCTGCTCGTACAAGACTTGGCACCTTATAGTATAGAGCAGTTCCAGAAAGATTTTTCATTACCACGTTCTGTGGCAGAGAAAATTCATCTACAAGTTTCGGAGATAGTTACTTTTTAATACAATGAAGAAAAAACACATACGAAAACCATATACTAAAAAAGATTTTGCATGGGTGTCATATACCTCTCTGGATATCAAGAGAGTTGTCGATAGATATATAGAGGAAGTAGGAAATGCTTATACTAAAATAAAGCAAATACCGAAAGGAGAACAAACATTTGAAAATACAGTACTGCTCTATAGTGGATTGGGTGAGGAATTTAACGGAGAGGATAGTCCACTGTCTCTTCTTATGTATCTCTCAGATAAAAAATCTGTGCGTGATGTGTGCCAGAAGTCATTTGAAAAAATCACAACTTGTTTTTTGAAGTTCTCTTATGATAAGGATTTATACAATGTTTTTGTAATCTATTCAAAAAATAATGCAAAAAAAGAAAAACTAAGAGATGAAGATAAAAAGCTTCTCACGGATATCATAGATAGTTTCAAGAAAAATGGAATAAATCTTCCAGAAAAAACCCAAAAAATACTACAGAAAAAATCTGAAAAACTACAGAAAATTGAAAGAGAATTTGCGCGAGCAGTAGATGAGTATGAAGATGAAATATGGGTTTCTGAGAAAGAGCTCGGTGGATTGCCTTTGGGATATAAAGAAACTCTACAGAAAAAATCAGGAAAATATCGTGTTTCTTTGACCTATCCAGAATCTATTCCTTTTGTAAAATATGCACATCATGTTCCATCTCGAAAAAAACTCATTCAAAAACTCTCAAAACAAGGTGGAGCAATAAACAACAAAAGACTTTCTCAAATGGTGTTACTGAGGAATGAAATATCTCAGTTATTAGGATATAAAAACTTTTCCGATATTACTATTGACGACGAAATGGCAAAGAAGACACTTAAAGTAGTAGATTTTTTGACGCAATTAAAAAAAGACCTCAAACCTCTGTTTTTGAAAGAACAAAAAGAATTGCAAAAATACAAAGAGAAGAAAACAGGTGATAAAAAATCTATTGAGTATTATGAATCATCCTATTATGCGACACAGTACAAAGAAGAGAAATTTTCTCTTGATGAAAAAGCATTAAGAGAATATTTTCCCTTACCACACGTACGAGATACGATGTTTGAAATATTTGGACAGCTTTTTGATGTTTCTTTTTCCAAGAACACAACACTTCCTTTATGGCACAAAGACGTTGAAATGTATGAAGTACAAGAGAAAAGAAGCGGAGCTCTCGTGGGATATGTTGCCTTTGATTTCTTTCCGCGAAAGGGGAAATTTTCTCATATGGCCTGTTTGCCTGTTTTTGCAGGATATGAAAAGGGTTGGAAGAGTGAGGAATATAAAACACCTTTCTCTTGTATTATGGGGAATTTTCCTAAAGCATCGAAAAAAATCCCATCACTACTCTCAGTAAGAGAGGTAGAAACTCTCTTTCATGAATTTGGACATTCAATGCATTGTGTTTTTGGTGATGCAGCTCTTGGTGAACAATCAGGTACTAATACTACATGTGATTTTGTCGAAATACCATCTCAGCTCTTTGAAGAATGGTTTTGGAATGATGAATGTTTAAGCAAGCTTTCTTTTCATTATGAGACTGGAGAGAAGCTACCTTCCGACATTCAGGCTCTTTTGCAAAAATCTAGAAAATTCAATACCGCTTCATTTACTTACGATCAGGTACTAAGCTCTCTCTATGATATAGAACTCTATACTACGAAAAACACACTCGCACCTCATAAAAAATGGCAAGATACTCGAAAGAAAGCAGGCTTCAAATCGCAGGTTCCTGGATCACTTTTTCCTGCTGGATGGGGACACATGGAAGGATATGCAAGTAAATACTACTCATATCTATGGTCAGAAGTGTATGCCAAAGATGTATTTTCTTGTTTTGAAAAAGAAGGAATATTAAATAAGAAATTAGGCAAAAAACTAAAAAAAGAACTTCTCTCTGTGGGTTCATCGCGCTCTGAGATGGAAAGCATAAAAGCATTTTTAGGACGAAACCCACGCAATACTGCATTCATTAAAAGCCTCACAGAAGGGAAGTAGATCATATATTTTGTGATAAACTGTATATATGAAAACATTATTTCACTCTGTTACAAAAGAAGATAAAAAAACTGCAATAGAAAAGCTCGTTTCTGACAGTACTCCTAGTTCTGATTTTTTCGCGATGATGATATGTAGCGTACTGATTGCTACACTGGGTTTACTTACTGATTCTGTGGCTATTGTAATAGGTTCTATGCTTATTGCTCCATTGCTCTATCCTGTACTTTCTATTGGTATGGGTATAGTGATGGCAGATCATGCTTTGATTGTTCGCTCAGTCAAAACTCTCCTTAAAGCAAGTGTCTTTGCTATTGTTGCTGGAGCTCTTTTGACTCTTCTTTTTTCAAATTTCTATCTTGGTGTTACAGGAGAACTTCAAGCTCGTACACTTGCATCTCTCCCCTCAATAGCTATAGCAATCATAGCTGGTTTTGCAGCATCTCTCGCTTTTGTAAAACCAAAGCTCAATGAAATGCTACCAGGAGTTGCAATAGCCATCGCTCTTGTGCCACCTTTAGCTACTATTGGTGTTGGTCTCGCCCGACTAAATTTCTCTCTTGTTACAGGGGCATTGCTTCTCTTTGTGGTAAATGTAGTGGGTATTGTTTTAGCAAGCATGGTGGTATTTTCCCTCATGAATTTCTATCCAGAGAAGAAAGAAACAGACAAAATCATCAAAGAAGCTGATGCAGAAAATCTAAAAGAATAAAATACACCATGCTCTTTATAAAATATAGTATAATAAACACAGCTGGTCGAAATTAAAACATAGTTTTAAATACAAATATGAAAAAAACAGTTAAAGTTTTAAGCATTATATTTATTCTCATTGGTATTCTTGGTTTCGTGAAAGGACTTGTTCCTGAAGGAAAGCTGCTAGGTATCTTTGAAGTAGATGCAATGCATAATGTTATTCACTTGCTTTCAGGTATTATAGGTCTTGTTGCTGCTCGCACTAAGTGCGGTGCAAAAAAGTTTGCAATGATCTTTGGTATCATATATCTTATTGTTGCTATTATTGGTTTTGTAAATGGAGGAGATATCTTCCTTACAAACGTAAATGGTGCTGATAATATACTTCATCTTGTTCTTGCTATTGTCCTTCTTTCTCTTGGAATGTGTAAATGTTCTCAAGGTGGGAAATGCAGTACTGGAATGTGTGGAGCTGAGAAATGTTGCTCAGACGGTACATGTACTGAATGTGATACAAAACAAACAGAAGGTATGTGTTGTTCAGATGATACATGCCCAAAGTGCGTTGAAAAACAAGCAAACGAGACGTGCTGCTCTGATGGTACATGTTCAAAATGTATGGTTTTGGATGAAGAGCCAATGTCTTCTGAAGAATCAACGGATTCTACTGAAGAGCGAATGATGTAATAGTTCCGGAATTATTACATACTCTACAAAACACCTCGAAAGAGGTGTTTTGTTTTTTATGATACACTTAAAAAATATGAGTATGAAAAAATCTGTAAAAAAGAAATTTCAAGATAAGATATGGAAATTTTATGAGAAAAATAAGAGAGATACATTGCCATGGAGAAAAAATATAACACCATATCGTATAGTAGTTTCAGAAAGCATGCTCCAACAGACGCAAGTTGCCAGGGTAGAGCAGTATTTTCGTAGGTGGATAAAGAAATATCCCACATGGTCTTCTTTGGCGAGAGCAAGACAATCAGATGTATTAGCCCTGTGGCAGGGACTGGGTTATAATTCTCGTGCATTGAGATTACATGCTCTGTCTGTCATTGTGAACGAACAATATAAAGGAAGGATACCTCATGATGACATTTCACTTTTGAAGCTACCAGGTATTGGTCCGTATACAAAAGGTGCTATACAGTCCTTTGCTTTTGATATGAAAGATGTTTTTATAGAAACAAATATACGTACTGTTTTTATATATGAATTCTTTCCCCATGAAGATGAGGTGCAAGATAAAGATATACTTTCCCTTATAGAGCAGACGTTGCCCTTAGAGAATTTCCGAGAATGGTATTGGGCTCTGATGGACTATGGAGCATATTTAAAAAAAGAGGGAGTAGTAACTCATCGCAAGAGTAAACACTATAAAAAACAATCAAAGTTTGAAGGTTCAAAAAGGCAAATACGAAGTGGCGTATTGAAGTACTTTCTTGAGAACAAGGAATGTTCCAAAGAGAAACTTAAAAAACTTTTTCCTGACGAGAGACTTTCTTCTGTGTTGAAAGATATAGAAAAAGAAGGATTTATATATTCAGATGAAGATAATTTTTACATAAGGAATTGACTTTGAATGTCTTTTTATGGTACGTTTCTTTTGGTTAGTTATTTTACAAATATGTTTGTTTGGTTATTAAAGAAGATAGTGTCTTTTTTAATAACCAAGTAAACTCATAAAATATGATACAAGTACTAAAAGATATTAAGCAAGAATTTCCTACTGCTAATCACTATGAGAAGGAGGAGGGATGGAACCTAGAAGAAACAGCCATAAATGCAATGGAAAAATTTAATGAAAAAAATCCAAGTTTTTTATGGTTTAATGGCACAGCCTGTGGTATTGAAAAAAGTGATGACTCTTCGAGTCTCATTAAGAGATGGTATGAGTGTCATACTTTATATAAAGAGAATTCTGGGGCAATGAAAATTGCAATGAAAGAATATATATCTAAATTTAAATCATAATAAAAAGCGTTCTTGCTTCACGAGAGCGCTTTTTTGTTTACCTTATTTTATATTTAATAGTGTTAAAAACTCTTTGAGCTCATCTCCTTTGATGAGTTTTAGTTGTCCTGCTTTTAATCTTCCGAGTGAGATGGTTTCAATGCGAATTCTTTTGAGCATGGTAACTTTACCACCACAAGCTCCACTCATTTTTCGAATCTGACGGTTTTTTCCCTCAGTAAGAATTATGTCGAAAGAAGTGTTGGTTACTTTTCGTATTTGTGTTGGTTTGGTGACGTATTTTTTTATACCAATATTTATAGTCACACCGTTGCGCATTTTTTGTATAAAGGTGTTGGTGATATCTCTATCGATACTTACTCTATATTCTTTTTCAAATACCGTGTCTTTTCCCGTAAGAGCACTCGTCACTCGTCCGTCATTGGTGAGAATAATGAGTCCTTCAGACTCTTTATCGAGTCTTCCTACAGGGAAGAGGCTCTTGTCTTGCATATCATTGAGAACGTCTTTTATCTCCTCTTCCTCGTCTTGTGCATTTACTGTTACGATCCCTCGTGGTTTGTAGTAGGCGCAATAGATATATTCGAGCTTATCTTTTCCTTCTACTGTGACAGTATCTTTTTCTGCGTCTATCTTTTGACCTATAGTAGCTTTTTCTCCGTTTACAAATACAATACCTTTTTCAATAAGGGTATCAGCGCCACGCCGTGAAGCGTAACCTTCTTTTTGTAAATATGTGTTGATTCTGATGAGTGGCATGTTATTGAGTATCCTTAAGTGATAGGAGCGCTAATGGTGATAGAAGTAGTATACAGCCGACTATTCCAAAGAGGGTAAATGTAGTACCAAAACTAAGAATAATACTAGCAATAAGTGGACCTATTGTCCATGCCAGAGGAGAAGCATTTCGAAAGACGCTGACTGCACCAGTGTGTTCCTTGTCTATTTGCTTGAAAAAATAGCTTTCTGACATTATTTCTATAGAGGCTGCACCAATGCGCGTTCCAAAAAGCACAAGTGCAATAAGTACAGGAAGAGCTTGAGGGAGAAAAAATATACAAAGTGTTGCACCTCCCGCTATCAGAAAACCTGAGATAAGTAGCTCTTTTTCTCCAAATCTACTATCTGCTAATCTACCTAGTGGAATTTCTAATATAATAAAAGGGATAAGCATTATAAAAAATATAAATGAAATAGAGGTCCATGGTAGTCCTAGAGTTATTCGAAGATGTAGAGGAAGATATATTGCCATTACTGAATAAAAAAGCTGCAAAATAAAACTAGCAAAAAATATAATACGTAAGTTTTTGTTTTTAAAATATTGAAAGTACTGCGTGAGAAAACCTTCTTTTTTTCGCACAGGGAGAGGTATATCTTTTATTTGTGAAATCACAATAAAAGCAAATATATTCATACAAGCTCCTATTATATATATAGGAAGAAATCCGAAACTTCCTACAAGGAAACTTGCTCCTGCGGGTGCAATAAGCCAGGCAATGTTCAAAATAGTAAGATACGTTCCACGAGTACTTCCTGTTGTTGTGTTGTTGGAACGAAGCTCAAGATTCATATCAAGGGATAGATATATAATGATATTGATCGTGTAATATATGAGAAAAGCAGCAAGAGTAAATATGCCATGAGAAAGAGGAAGAAAAATAAGAAGAAGGGTACTCACTAGAAGGCATACTTTCATGATGTTTTTAGGGTGAACATCTCGTATTCTTGCAAATAGAAAAAGAGCAACAATAGAGGTGAGTGCTGAACACATATATAATATACCAATAAGTTTTGCAGATATAAAACCTTCAAGGAAAGATGAGTTGATATATGCAGTGAGAGCTATGTGAAATGAAAAGAAAAAACCAGCGATATATAATATTCTCATGGGCTTGTTTCTTCTCATTATAGTTTTCATTTTTTTATTATACCTCGAAATAATAAATAGTGATATACTGCATGAATGATTGCAGAAACTTTTATACAAACTATTGGAGCATTTTCATATGTGGGAGTATTTATTTTTTCCCTGTTGGCAAATATGGTTATGCCTGTTCCTGAAGAAGTGTTTCTTCTTATTGTTGGATATCTTGGTGGAATAGGAGTGGTAAAGCTTTGGATTTCAGGTCTGATTATATTTTGTGGGCTTACTATTTCTGATATTGTTCTCTATCATCTCTCAAGAGGGGCAGGTAAAATAGTATCTTTTTTAAGAAAAAAACTCGTAGGTAAAGATAAAGATGCAAGTGAAATAAATATTTTTCGTCCTCATATAAATAAATTCATATTTTTCTCCCGCTTCTTTGTAGGATTTAGGTGGATTGGTCCTGTTCTTGCTGGCTCATTGCGTATTCCTAAAAAACAATTTCTTATTTATAACTCCCTCGCTCTTGTTGTCTATATACCTTTTATGTTGTGGCTGGGGTACTTTTTTAGAAACAGGATAGAAGAACTTATCACTCGAAGTGATAATGTAAAATACTTTGTTTTGATAGCTATTGGTATTATTGTATTGTTATTTTTTTCACGACGTATGGGAAAATATATGTTTGATAAAGCAAAAGCTCTCTTTGCAAGCAGTGTTGCTGGGCGTGTTCGAGGAGTTTTCTCTTCTTCCTCTTCTGAAATAACAATAGAAGAAGAATAGAGTACTCTTCTTTCCAATAGAACATCGTTCTGTTATTATGTCTGTATGAATGAGAGATATGATCATAATGATATAGAAAAAAAATGGCAAGACATATGGTCAGAGCAATCTCTTTATGAGACAGAAGATATAAGTTCAAAAGAAAAATGCTATGTGCTCGATATGTTTCCATATCCTTCGGGAGAAGGGCTTCATGTAGGTCATCCTCGTGGATATATTGCGACTGATATATATTCTCGAATGAAACGTATGCAAGGATACAATGTTCTTCATCCAATGGGGTGGGATGCATTTGGTTTGCCTGCTGAGAATTTTGCTATTAAAAATAAAGTTCATCCGAGCATTGCTGTAGAGAAAAATGTTGCGCGATTTAAAGAACAACTCTCTTTAATAGGTCCGAACTATGACTGGTCTCATGAGATCAATACTACTGATCCAGAATTTTACAAATGGACACAATGGATATTTCTAAAAATGTATGAAAAGGGACTTGCATATGAATCGCATGAGCCTATCAACTGGTGTCCTACGTGTAAAACAGGCCTTGCTAATGAGGATGTAGAATCTGACGGAACATGTGAGAGGTGTGATAGTGCTGTTGAAAAGAAACCTATGAGGCAGTGGGTTTTAAAGATAACAGACTATGCAGATAGACTCATTTCTGATTTGGATACTTTGTCAAAATGGCCAGAGGGTGTAAAAGAAGCACAGAGACACTGGATAGGACGCAGCGAAGGGAGTGAGTTTGAATTTGCTATAGAAAAGAGTGATATGAAAGTAATCGTATTTACAACGCGCGCTGAGACTCTCTTTGGTGTTACATATATAGTACTTGCCCCAGAGGGAGATTATGTGCAGTCACTAAAGGGTTCTATAAAAAACTGGAGTGAAGTAGAAGCGTTTATAAAAGACGTCGAAAATAAAAAAGATATTGAAAGAACAGCTGAAGGAAAAGAAAAAAACGGTGTAAGGTTAGAGGGGATAACAGCTCTTCATCCAGCAACAAAAGAACAGCTCCCTGTGTGGATTGGAGATTATGTTCTCGCTGGGTATGGTACAGGTGCTGTTATGGCTGTCCCTGCTCACGATGAAAGAGATTTTGCGTTTGCAGAAAAATATTCATTACCATCTATTGATGTTGTTTCTACAGACGACGTACTTGTTAATTCAGCTGACTTTAATGACTTAAATTCACTAGATGCAAAAGAAAAAATAACTGAAAAGTATGGACGAGTAAAAGTAACATATCGCTTGAAAGACTGGGTATTTTCTCGTCAGAGATATTGGGGAGAGCCTATTCCTCTTATTCATTGCGAAGATTGTGGAGTAATGCCTGTTCCAGAGAAAGACCTTCCAGTGGTGCTTCCTCAGATTGAAAACTATGAACCAACAGGAACAGGAGAGAGCCCACTTGCTGATATTGAAGAATGGGTACATGTAAACTGTCCGAAATGTAGTGGAAAAGCAAAAAGAGAAACAAATACCATGCCACAATGGGCAGGTTCTTCGTGGTACTACCTGAGATATATTGATCCTGTAAACAGTGATGCTCTTATTTCAAAAGAAAAAGAAAAATACTGGTCTCCTGTGGATGTATATGTGGGAGGTGATCACGCAACGCGACATCTTATCTATGCTCGATTTTGGCATAAATTCCTTTTTGATATAGGTGTAGTTTCTCATGATGAGCCATTTCCTCGGCTTGAATTTCTAGGATTTATATTGGCTGAAGATGGAAGAAAGATGAGCAAAAGATGGGGGAACGTTATCAATCCCGATGACATGATATCTCGTTTTGGCGCTGATGCTTTTCGTCTTTATGAAATGTTCATTGGTCCTTTTGAAAATACTGTTCCATGGAGCACAGATGGTCTCGTGGGGACGAGGCGTTTTCTTGAAAAAGTTTGGAGATTATCTTTTAACCTAAAGGATAGTAGTGACGATATGTCTATCAAGGCACTTCACAAGACAATTAAAAAAGTCACAGAAGATATTGAAAACTTTAAGTTCAACACAGCTGTATCAGAATGCATGATAGCTGTAAATCTTTTTGAGAAAAACTCTATCAGTAGGGATGATTTTAAAATATTTCTTCGTATTCTTGCACCATTTGCACCTCACATGTGTGAAGAAATATATCATGATGTATATAAAGAAGAGGGTTCTGTGCATGTTTCATCGTGGCCAAGCTATGATGAGAGTAATCTCACTCAAGATACAGTGCAACTTCCTGTGCAGTTTATGGGAAAAGTACGTGGTACTCTAGAAGTAGAAAAAACAATAAAAGAAGAAGATGTACTGTCTCTTATTAGAGAAACCGATTCCCTTTCAAAATACCTTACTGGTGATATAAAACGCGTCATATATGTCCCTGGAAAGATCATAAATATTATTTTATAGGGGTATTCTAGAGTATTACACAGAAGAAAATAGTAGTGTATTTTTTCTGTGATATAATACATTCATCGAGCCATTTATGGCTTTTTATAAGAGTAATAATAGTTTAATTAGTATATATATGAAAATATCTTTATATGACAAGGTTGCACAGTATGTTTTCTTCGCAACAATAGGTCTTTTACCAATATTTTTTATTCCTGCATTTCAGACATCACTTTCCGTGAGTAAGGGAATTCTCCTTGCTGTAGGGGTTTTGTTTTCAGCAATATTTTTTACTATTGGGCGCATAAATGAAGGTAGTATATCCGTTCCATCTTCATGGAAAGGTTATTTATTGCTCGCTTTACCTGTAGTTACTCTTATAAGCACTTTACTATCATCATCTCCACGTACTTCTTTTATTGGTACTGGTTTTGATATAGGTACATTTTTCTCTATTACTCTCTTTTCTCTTATTGCTTACCTGGCATTCAATTTCTTGCAGACACGCAGTAATGTAATGCGACTATTTGCATGTTTATTTATTGGTGGTATTGCTGCAATACTCTTCCAATATATTGGTGTTTTTGCAAATATTACTAATAATCTCTTTTTCACTCAAGTAAATGAAGGTTCATTATACGGAGGAATGAATAATCTAGGTTTGTTTGTAGGTCTATTTTCTATCCTTTCTCTTATTGCTCTTGAATGGTTTACTCTTAAAAAACTCTATAAAGGTATTGCTCTCGCCTCTTGGATATTGTCTCTCGTACTATTCTTGATGATTAATTTCAAAACTGCTCTTATTCTATTTGGTGTAGTTACTCTTAGTATTTTTGTTATTGGAGTGTTGAAAAATAAAGAAAAAAGAAAACTACCTGTATTTTCTTTTATTTCTGTCATGATTGCTATTATATTTATATTTGCAAATGGATTCTTAGGAACTATGTTCAATTCATGGCTTGGTGTTTCTACTCAAGAAATACGACCTTCAGTAGAGTCTACTGTTTCAGTAGCAACTGATATTGCTCAAAACAACCTCGTTGCAGGTATGGGTCCAAATCGCTTTAATCAAGCATGGTCTCTCTATCAACCCGAAGTAATCAATGCAACACCTTTCTGGTCTGTTGATTTTACAAGTGGTTTTGGTTTACTTCCTACATTTATGATTAATGGAGGTATTATAGGAAGTGCTCTTTGGCTGTTATTTATTATTATATCTATTATGCTCGTTATTTCTCTCTTGAGAAGTAGATATAATGCAGTTTTTCCCAAACAGTCATTTATAGTATCTGCTATATTTACTTATCTTCTTGTTCTTTCTATCGTGTATGTTCCAAATTTTGTAACACTAACACTTCTCTTTGTATTTCTTGGATTCCTGTTTGCATCTCAATCAAATAGCACTAAGAAGATATCTTTGAATTCATCAAGAAATACAGAAGATAATGTGACTTTTAATGGTCAAGAAGAGAGTGGTACTAAATTTGCTTTTGTTTTTACTGGAATGGTATTAGTGGTTCTCTTTGTAGGAGGGCTTATAATAATAGGTGGAAAAATTATCTCACGTGCAACATTTATCTCTGGGGTCAGTTCTTTCTATGCTGAAGGAATAGGGTCATCTGAAGAAAAATTACTTGCTGGTGCCAAGATGGGTAATGCTGATTTTTACTACAGAGATTTAGCTGATATTTATGTGTCACAAATGAGAGTTATTCTTGCTGACCCATCTATCGGAGTTGATGACGCTAAAGTAGAACTTCAATATCTTATAACAAAAGCAGAGCAATCAGCAGTGAAAGCAGTTGAGTTTGATGATCAGAACTATATAAACTGGATTACTCTTGCAAAAGTATATGCAAACCTCTCGAGCATTAAGATATCAAATGCTTTTGAAAATGCAGTATTGTCATATGAAAAAGCACAAGAACTACACCCTACGAGACCGAGCATACTTCTTGATCTTGCTCGTCTTAATATACAAGCAGAGGAATATGAAAAATCTCGTGAGTATATCCGGGGCGTAGCACGACTAAAACCAAACTACATAGAAGGTGCTTTCGTTCTAGCTCAGTTAGAACTTCTCGAAGGTAACGACGAGGCAGCTCTCGCTACTATAGAGCAAATTGTAAAGGTTGCTCCTAATAATGCAGATGCATACTTGCGTCTTGGAATATTGCGCTATGACAGCTCTGATCTTGATGGCTCTATATCAGCCCTTGTTCGGTCTATAAATCTCAAAGATAGCCTCACTGCACGATATTTCTTAGGTCTATCATACGACGGAGACAAACAAAAGACACAGGCTCTCGAGCAGTTTAATGTTATGAAGGCAGTATTACCAAACAATACTCAAATTGCAAAAATTATTCAGAATATTAATGAGGGAGTTTCTGCACTCGAAGGTGTTTCTGAACCAGTGCAATCATCTGATATTTTTGGACAAGATATTGAAATAGAAACTACTCGATCAAAAGAAGATGTTAATAAAATAGAAGAATAGTTTATTTCGTATGGTCAAGAAGGTTTTTAATTTTCTTACCTCTCGGGTAACGAAAACAAGTCAAGCTGCGCTGTTGCTTGGCTTGTTTTCTCTTCTTGCAAAATTCGTTGCTATTTTTCGAGATAGAGCACTGGCATACTATATTGGACCAGGAGAAACACTTGATATCTATTATTCAGCATTTCAGATACCAGATATTGTATTTCTTGTTGCTGGTTCTTTTGTCGCAGTTTCTGTTATTATTCCTCTTTTACATAGCAAGGAAGGAGAGGTATCTACTGGTATATTTTCTGACAAAGAAAAGAAATTTTTCAATTCAGTATTCTCTGGTTTTCTTATATTTGTATTTGGTATTTCTTTAATTGCTTTTGTTTTTATGCCATTTCTTGTTCGCTTTACGGCACCAGGATTAGTGGACGCAAGTAGACAAGAGCTTATTTTGCTTTCGCGGATTATGTTGGCCTCACCTATACTTCTGGGTCTTTCAACTCTTTTTGGAAGTATTGTTCAAAAATCACAGAGATTTGTATTATTGGCTCTAGCACCTATTTTATACAACATTGGTATACTTGCAGGTATATTGTTTTTATATCCTCTTATGGGTAGTGTGGGGCTTGTGGTGGGGGTAATTGTTGGTGCACTTCTTCATCTTCTTGTTCAAATGCCCGCATGTCTGAAGCTAAAATATTTCCCCATATGTTCTTTCAAGCCCTCACTTTCTGATATTAAAGAAGTGTTCAAACTTTCTATTCCTCGTACACTAGGAGTGTCGTTTAATCAGCTATCACTGATTATGCTTATTGCTCTTGCTTCTACTTTTGTTTCCGGGTCAGTATCTCTCTTTAGACTTTCTTTCAATCTACAGAGTATCGCACTGGGAGTCATTGGTGCTTCGTATGCCGTGGCAGTTTTCCCTGTTCTTTCTTCTTCTTATGTTCATGGACATATAGAGGAATTTAAGAAGCAATTTCAATTTTCACTATATCAAATCATCTTTTGGAGTCTTCCTCTCTCTGCTTTGTTTATAGTTTTGCGAGCACATATTGTAAGAGTAATACTTGGTACAAGTAATTTTGATTGGTCAGATACACGCATTACAGCAGGGGCTCTCGCGCTCTTTGCTCTTTCTTTTGTTTCTCAGGGTGTTGTGCTTTTATGTACAAAAACATTTTATGCAATGGGAAAAACTATGAGACCGGTATTGCTCAATACTATTGGTTTTCTCCTTACTCTTTTCTTTACATGGTTGTTTTTGTTTTTATTTAATACTCATGAAGTTTTGAGAAATATGATTGAGGGTCTCTTGCGAGTGAGAGGTGCTAGAGGTACAGAACTCCTCATGCTACCTTTAGCTTTTTCTGTTGGGTCACTTCTCAATATGTTCCTTGTTCTCTTTTTTCTACGAAAAGATGTTGGCTTCAAGTTATATTTTTGGAAACCTTTTATACAGTTGGTAGTAGGAGCATGTGCTACTGGATTATTTGCATATTTGTTCTTGCATATAACCCCACATATTTTTAACACTACTACTTTCCAAGGATTATTATTACAAGGTATATGTGCGGGTATTGTCGGAATGATAGGAGGTTGGTCTATTTTATATATACTTTCAAATAAAGAACTGCTCATGACAACAGCTTCATTTAGGAGAAGATTTAAACTC
>JBLHIK010000010.1:0-22909 GCA_047614005.1 Flavobacteriaceae bacterium
TGAGCAAGCTCCTTTGCGTCTGAAATATTAAAAACCATATAAGGTTGTGGACCAAGGCTTTTAAAAGATTCTATCCAATCTACAATAAGAAGTAGTGCATCTTTTTTCATTACACGACGAACCTCTTTTAAGAAAATATCTTTTTTTTCTACTTGAAACAGAACATTTGAAACAATAGCAATATCTGCAACACTGTCCGAAAGCTTACTCCCTCCTAGTTTTTCAAGATCACACCACAAAGAAATAATCCTTTCTCCTAGGCCTCTTTCTTCTGCTGTATTTTTTAGTGTTTGAAGAAGGTCTCGTTGTATTTCAAGAGCATACACTTTCCCATCTACCCCCACAGCTTCTGCAAGAGCATAACTATAGTGACCACTCCCTGCCCCAAAATCAACAGCTGTGACACCTTCTATATTACCGAGTTGTTCTATGTTGTTTTTTGGATTTGAGAAATTATCAATCATATATAAAGATTAGAGACAAGTAAGTGAAGCTATCGAATCATCTTTTTTCAATTTCATAATAATCACCCCTTGGGTAGAACGCCCGAGCTCTGGAACAGAATCAAGTTCTGTTCGTATAACTTGTCCATTCTTTGAAATAGCCAATAGCTCATCTGCATCTCCAGCTATAACACGCGCTATCATGAGCTCTCCTGTCTTCGCAGTAAGGTTTACTGTTTTAATACCAGAACCCCCTCGTCCTTGAACCTTATAAGCAGACACTTCTGTCTTCTTTCCAAGTCCATGCTCTGTCATTACTAAAATATGAGATTCTTTTTCAAGTGCCTTTTTAATAATACCAAAACCTACTACTTTATCGTCTTTTGAAAGTTTGATTCCTCTTACTCCTCCAGCAGTCCGTCCCATTTCCCTTACATCAGATTCTGCAAAACGAATACCTTGTCCTTTTTTAGTAGCAATGAAAATATCATCTCCTTCTTCAACAAAAGAAGCAGCGTATAACCTATCACCATCTTTAAGACTAATAGAAATGAGTCCACTGCGTCTAACATCTTTGAAACTCTCTGCATTCATCTTTTTCACTACACCTTGTTCAGTAATAAGTACGAGAGACATATCTTTCTCTTTTATTTCTTTAGGTAGTGCAACAATACTCGTCACGTCCTCTTCACCTGAGAGAGATATAAAGTTTTGGATAGATTTACCTTTTGTAGCACGTCTTCCTTCTGGGATTTCATGCATCTTTATTTGATATGCTTTTCCAGAATCAGAAAAGAAGAGCAGGTCTGCATGAGTACTAGCATGAAGAAGTTTTGTGACAAAATCTTCTTCTTTAGTAGCAAGATCTATGACTCCCTTTCCTCCTCGTCTTTGTGTTTTGTATTCAATAGGGTCAGTTCTTTTTATATAGCCTCCTTTTGTAAAGACCAGCACAGCCTCTTTTTCAGGAATAAGATCCTCACTTGAAATACTTTTCACTCCACCTTTAACAATAGTTGTTCGACGAGCATCTCCGTATGTATCACGAATATGATTCCATTCTTCTATTATATGTTCACGCATCTTTGATTCACTTTTTAGGAGATCTTCGAGAGCTTTTATGACTTTCATTTTCTCTTTCAATTCATCTTCAAGAGCTTTTCTCTCAAGAGCAGCAAGCTTTTGAAGGCGCATGTCAAGAATAGCTTGTGCTTGACGCTCGGAAAATTTGAATTTTTTCATCAAATTCAATCGTGCATCATTGGTATCTTTTGATGATTTAATAGTCTTGATTACCTCATCAATATTATCAAGTGCTTTTACAAGTCCTTCAAGTATATGTGCACGCTCTTGCGCTTTACGAAGGTCGTACTCTGTTCGACGCTTTACTACATCTTTTCGATGTTTTATAAATTCTGAAAGAAGTACTTTGAGCGACACTGTCTGAGGCACACCATCAATAAGAGCAACCATGTTGTAGTTGAATTTTTGTTCAAGCTGAGTGTGTTTATAAATGTAGTTTAAGATTTTTTTAGGAAAAGCAGAAGACTTCAGAGAGACCACAACACGCATATCATCTATGGTAGTAGATTCATCACGAAGGTCACGTATTCCTACTATTTTCTTTTCACGAACAAGGTCAGCTATTTGTTCTACAAAGTTTGATTTATTGACACGAAAAGGAAGAGAAGTGATAATAATATCACTTTGTTCTGTTTTATTTTCTAGTATTTCTGCCTCTCCTCTTACTACCACCCCACCTCGTCCAGTAGAGTACGCTTGCTGAATATCTTTTACATTATAAGCGATTCCTCCGACAGGAAAATCAGGTCCTTTTACAAACTCTAAAAGGTCTTCTGTGTTTGCGTCAGGGTTTTCAATAAGATGAATAGCAGCATTCATAACCTCAGTAAGGTTATGTGGAGGAACATTAGTCGCCATACCAACAGCAATACCTAAAGTACCATTAAGAAGAAGTCCTGGAACAGCTGTAGGTAGAACTATAGGTTCTTTTCTTGTTGCATCATAGTTTGGACGAAAATCTACTGTTTCTTTTTCAAGATCACGAAGGAGTTCCGCAGAAAGTTTGCTCATTTTTGCCTCTGTATAACGCTGAGCAGCAGCAGAGTCGCCATCAATAGATCCAAAGTTTCCCTGCCCTATTACAAGAGGATAACGAAACACGAAATCCTGTGCCATACCAACCATAGTTTCATACACAGCAGTATCTCCGTGAGGGTGATACTTACCGAGAACGTCTCCTACGACAGCAGCACTTTTTCGAAAACGCCCACCTGCAGTAAGACCCATACCATTCATAGAAAAAAGTATACGACGGTGCACAGGCTTGAGCCCATCACGAATATCAGGTAGTGCACGAGAAGTAATAACACTCATGGCATAAGCCAAGTATGATTCTTTCATTTCTGCAGAAATAGTAACGGGTACTACCTCATCATATACATTATTTTTATCTGTTACATCTTTATTTTTCTTTGCCATGAAAAAAGTATAGCATACTCTAAAAGAGATTCTAGCTGTGTGAAATTAACGAGCAACACAGAACTAACGAAGGAGGTCCGACCTACGCACAAAGGATCAGGCATCGCATCTTTTATACACAACATCATTATTTAATTATAAAAAAGCGATTTTGACTCCGTCAAAATCGCTTTTAATTCTTTTTGCTAAAATTTTAATTCCCTAGTAAAACAAAAACCATACAAATAAATATATGGTTTTTTCAAGGAAATTATCTTTATGCAGTTTCATTTTGGAAGTAATCCCAAAACCCACAAAATAGCTACCCCAATAGCAGCAAACATACCTAGAAGAACAATGCCAACATTTTTTAAAGTAAATGCTGATGGATGTTTTCCAGGTGAAGAATTTTTATTTTTCATGATATGTACAATTTGGTTCGAGTAAATTATATTATATACAAAAACAATTGCAAGTTTATTTCTTTTCAAGAATTGAAAAATTCTCTTTTATTTCAATCAAGTCAACTTTTTTAGAAAATCGTTCCCGCAATATAAAAGACCAAAAAACAACAATTCCAATAGCAATAAAGAAAACAACAGTATATACGATACGCTCTTTTTTCTTTGAAATTTTTTGCTTGTTTTGATCGTTACTATTCATACACTATATATAGTAGTGTATAAGATTTAAGATGAAAGTACTACTACCTCCCCCTCTTTACCATCTACATCTTTTTTCTTCAGAGTTATTTTATCTTGCACTTCTACTCCTTCGGCACTCATTTCTTTGAGGAATTTTTGTAGTACTTCACTCTTTTCATCTCCATAATCCATAGGAATAACTATTGCAGGAGAAAGCTTTACAGCAAGAGCCCCAGCGTCAGAAGAGGAAATACCTTCAAGTGAAATAAAGAGGATATGTGGCTCACGTATTTCATCCATAGTTGCACCAGAAAGGTCTTTATTTGCAAGTCTGCCTAAAAACAGTACGTCTATCTCATCAAGAGTAAAAGAATATACAGTATTGACATACTTCTTTCCGTCTATTTCTGGCATATCTTTTGTGGCAATACCTTTAAAGAAAACACCTTCTGCTTCATATTCACCTGGCCCCGAAATAACAAAAGGTTCTTTATCTCCGTACGTTACTGTATCTACTCCATAATATTGAGGATGTCTCGTTGTTATTAAAGTAATATCAGTTCCAAATGAACTTACTTTTTTATCGATAGCTTTATCTACTGGATTGATAGCAATGGTCAAATCACCTTTTGTGATTTTAAAAAACTGTGATGTGTGGTGTGTAATTATCATATGAAAGAGTATAGCATCTTCTTTGAAAAAAATAAAAAACTTATTGCATCGAGCACCCTTCTCTGATAGAGTGTCCTGGTCTTTATATGTACATTATATGTATAAAGAATTATCTTATTAGAAAAGTGTTGTGAGAGGTAGCCCTTCCAAAGAGAGAAATCCTTGGAAGAAATCTCACATAAAGAGCGTTGGCTCTTGATGCACTTCTATGTGCATTTTTTAATTTATTATGACAACAGAAACATTAGAAAAAAATGAAATTCTTACTCTCTCTCCTGAAATAGGAACTATAGTAGAAGGAGAAGTAGTAGCAGTTTCAAAATCGACTCTCTATATCAATATTCCTCCAGCTCGTACTGGTATTATTTTTGGACGAGAATTCAACAACGCAAAAGAGATTATTAAAAATGTTGCTATCGGTGACAGTATCTCTGCAAAAGTTGTAGAAACAGAAAATGAAGATGGATATATCGAACTTTCTCTTAAAGAAGCGCGACAAGCTCTTATCTGGGCAGAAGCAGAAGCTGCTATCTCAGAAAAACGTGTGTTTAACATGGAAATAGCTGATGCAAACAAAGGAGGTATCATCGTAGACTGGAAAGGTATCGAAGGATTCATACCTGCAAGTCAGCTCAAACCAGAACATTATCCAAAAGTAGTAGATGGTGATAAGACAAAGATACTACAAGAACTAAAAAGTCTTGTAGGGCAAACTATCCCTCTTACTATTATTACTGCCCTACCAAAAGAAAACAAACTTATCTTCTCAGAAAAAGATGGGAGCGTATCTGAAGAACGAAAAGAAGCAGTAGGAAAATACTCTGTTGGTGACGACATAGAATGTGAAGTAACAGGTATTGTAGAATTTGGAGTATTCCTGAAACTAGAAGAAGGACTCGAAGGACTCGTACATATCTCTGAACTCGACTGGGGTCTCGTTGATAATCCAAACGATCTCTTTGCAGTAGGAGAAAAAGTACCTGCAAGAATTATTGAAATCAAAAATGGAAAGATTTCTCTTTCTATTAAATCTCTCAAGAAAAATCCTTGGGACCAAGAAGGTATTCAAGATATGAAAAAAGGAGATATTGTGAAAGGTGTAGTGATCAAATTCAACCGACACGGTGCTCTTGTATCTGTAGCAGAAGGTGTTGCTGGTCTTGTTCACAAATCTCTTTTTGAAAGTGAAGATGAAATGAGAAAGAGCCTCGACCTTGGAAAAACATATGATTTCCAAATAACTCTTTTCAATCCAGAAGAACAACGTCTTACATTTATGTATATGGACGCAGAGAAAAAAGCGTAATACTATTTTACGAAATAAAAAAAGACAAGCTTACAAGCTTGTCTTTTTTTATTTCGTAGTGGTTGTTTATTTTTCAAGCAATCCAAACGCATTGTTTGCTTCTTCCCATGGGAGAATAACAATGAGCTCAAGTGCTCTTTCAATTTTCTTTTCTACAGAGAGGAGTACTTCTTTTTCTTTTGAAGAAAAAGCACCTACAACAAAATTACTTATGTATTCCTTTGATGGCTTATGAGAGACTCCCTCTTCGTCACAAGGACTGATACCTACTCTTATGCGTACAAAATCCGAAGTATCAAGCTCAAGAGAAAGAGATTCTATACCTCTATGTCCTCCTGTCCCTCTATTTCGAGACAATCTAACAGTTCCCAGAGGTAAATCAATATCATCATAAATAACAATCATGTCCTCTGTCTTTATTTCCAAGAGAGAAAGAGCTGCTTTTACAGGGATGCCTGATGTGTTCATAAAAGAGAGTGGCTTTACGAGAACCACTTCCTCTCCTTTTACTTGAGTGTACGCCACGAGAGACTGAGAGCCACTCTCATTACGCCATGACACACTACGATAGAGAGTATTTAATACATCTTTCCCTATATTATGTCTCGTTCCAGTATATTCTTTCTCAGGATTTCCTAATCCAATAATAGCTTTCATGAATGAAAGTATCCCATACTTTAGAGCTCTCGTAAACTCTTTTTTTATGGTATACTTTTCTCCATATGCAAGACCAGATAGAAACTCAAGAAACTACATCACCAGAAGTTTTAGAAAACACTATCCCCCATCAACCTCTACCAAAGAAGAAAGATAAAGGTGGTTTTTTTGAAACAGTAAAATTCATCTTGATTGTACTTGCTATTGGACTACCTATTCGTATGTACATAGCACAACCTTTCATCGTGAGTGGTCAGTCTATGTTTCCTACCTTCCACAATGGAGAATATCTCATTGTGGACGAGATATCATACAGATTCAAAGAGCCAGAGCGTGGCGATGTTGTAGTCTTTAGATACCCAAATGATCCAAGTAAGTTTTTCATAAAGAGAATAGTTGGCCTTCCTGGAGAAGAAGTCTCTATAAAAGGAAAAGAGATAACCATACTCAATGAAGAACATCCGGAAGGATTTATCCTCCCAGAGCCTTACACAGAAAACAAACAATCAGGTGTCGTAGAGAGCGCTCTTGAAAATGATGAATACTTTGTTATGGGTGACAACAGAACAGCCAGCTCAGACTCTCGAAGCTGGGGACCCCTACAAGAAGACTTTCTCGTAGGAAGAGCATGGGTACGACTCTTCCCTGTCGATAGAATAGATTTCCTACCAGGAAAAGAATCAAGTGAAGTAAAAGTTTAAAAAATATTATTAATAATTTATTATAATTTATATATGTCAGAAAAAAAACCAAAAAGAGTTGCACCAACATCAATGAAAGGAATGCGAGATATAATGGGAGATGAATACTATACCTATCAAGGATTTTTTGAAAAAGCGCAAGAGATAGCAATGTACTATGGCTTTTCACCTATCGAAATGCCCCTTGTAGAAGACGAAGAACTATATCTTCGTGGCGTTGGTGAGCACACTGATATTCTCGAAAAAGAAATGTATACACTGCGTCCTCCAAAATCAAGAGATAAGCTTGCGTTGCGTCCTGAAGGTACAGCAGGTGCTATGCGCGCATATATAGAACATGGAATGCAATCTCTCCCTCAGCCTGTAATGCTTTATTACTATGGACCTTTCTATCGACATGACAAACCACAAAGAGGACGATATCGTGAGCTTCGTCAGTTTGGACTTGAGATACTTGGAACTCACAAGAGTATCAACGACGCATTGATTATTAAAATGACAATGCTCATTCTTAAAGAAGCAGGTATGCACAATCCCGTAGTAGATATCAACTCTATAGGAGATGCAGACTCTCGAAAAGAATATATCAAAGTACTTACAGCCTACTATCGCAAGTTTATCAATGATTTACCTCCAGTAGACAGAGAACGCCTCAAGACAAACCCTCTCCGAATCCTTGATTCAAAAGAAAAGAAAACAATAGAGATCAATGAAGAAGCTCCCGACTCTATTAGCTTTCTTGGATCAACATCTAAAAAGCACTTCAAAGAAGTTCTTGAATACTTGGAAGAAATGGGAATCTCTTATCGAATCAACAAGAGCCTTGTTCGTGGTCTTGATTACTATAGCGATACAGTATTTGAAATATCAGAGGAAGGTTCAGTGGATTCAGAAGGAAATACTCTTCCTTCTCTTTCTGTTGCCGGAGGAGGACGATACGACGGACTTTCAAAAGCAATAGGTCACCGAAAAGAAATACCTGGAGTGGGAGTAGGTATTGGAGTGGACCGTGTAGTCCATGCTGCATGCTGTTCTGATATCAAGCCTCGTATTTTCAAGAAACCAAAAGCATACTTTATCCAAATAGGAGTAGATGCAAAGTTGCGTAGCCTCGGAGTAATAGAGATATTACGTGAAGCAAAGATATCTATTCAACACTCTCTTGCAAAAGACAAACTCTCTGTTCAGCTCGCTATCGCAGAAAAGCTCGAGATCCCCTATACTCTTATTTTTGGACAAAAGGAAGCAATAGACAAAACCATCATTGTGCGCAACATGCAAACACGCTCACAAAAGACAGTTGACCTCTCAAAACTCAAAGACTACATGAAGAAACTAAAATAAAGAAAATTAAAACCATCACAATGTGATGGTTTTTTCTTTGCTTTATACTATCCTTTATGTACAATAAAAATATGATAAAAGAAATCATACAAAGAGGAAACGACCTACTGAAGAAAGTATCTCTTCCTGTTTCGGAGGAGGAGTTTAATACTCCTAAACTTTCAGAACTTCTCTCTCATATGCACGACACACTTGCAAAAGAGAAAGATGGAGTAGCTCTCGCCGCTCCTCAAATAGCCGTAAATAAACGCATATTTGTAGTCGCTCCTTTTGTATATAAAAAGCAAGAAGATGCTCCTCTCGTATATATCAATCCAGAGATTATAAAAACGTCTCGTCGTACGAAAACAATGGAAGAAGGATGCCTGTCAGTCCGACCATGGTACGGAAAGACCAAAAGACATAGCCATGCTACCGTACGCGCATTTGACGAACATGGAAATGTATTCGAGAGAGGCGGGAGCAAGCTCCTCGCTCAGATCTTTCAACATGAGATAGACCACCTCGATGGCATACTGTTTTCTGACCATGCTACAGATCTCGAAGAAATAGAAATCTCAAAACATGAATAATAAAAAGAAACTTCGGATAGCTTTTTTTGGTACACCAGATATGTGTATACCTTTTCTTGAAGTACTAAAAAACTCACGAAACACACCTGCTCTTATCGTGACTAATCCTGATAGAAAATCAGGGAGAGGAATGCAACTCACTCCCCCTCCAGTAAAATCATGGGGTATCTCTAACAGTATCTCTATACTGCAACCAGAGCATCTAGACACATCTTTCATGGAAGAATATTGTAAGTACAAGATAGACATAGCTATTGTATTTGCTTTTGGTAGCATTATCTCGCAAGAGATTATAGATATACCTACTTGTGGTACTTTCAATATTCACCTTTCATTACTACCTCAACTTCGAGGGGCATCACCTGTAGCAGGAGCTCTTCTTTCGAACTTAGATGCCACAGGTACTACTATACAAAAAATGATATATCGACTCGATGCTGGACCTGTCGCAAAACAAGCATCGCTTGAAATTTTAGAACATGACAACAGAGAAACTCTTACCAGCAAGCTCATAGAGCTATCACAACCACTTCTTATAGAACTGCTTACAGATATTGAGAATGAATGCCTTTATCTTACAGAGCAGAATGAAAAAGATAAAACATACTTTGGTAAAATAGAAAAGTCTCAAACAGAACTCACTACATCTCATACAGATCAAGAAAAATGGAATATGTATCAAGCATATACACCACACCCATCTGTATGGTATAGAGATGAGCAAGACAAAAGAGTAAAAATAACAAAAGCGGAATTTTCCAAAGGAAAATTCCGCCCGCTTCGAGTAATACCCGAAGGAAAAAAAGAACAGGATTTTTAAAAATATAAAAATATACCACCAGAGCTAAAAAGCTGGCGAGGTATAGAAGGGAACTAAAATTACACGCTGGGTAATTTAACGACAATATCATTCAAAACCTTTTCACATTTTAAATATATATCAGGTGAAGCATCCCATAAATCTACTTCAACAAACCACTCACTCAACTCCTTAGTATTTTTTTTAACAGGAGATACTGGTGTTCCCTCAGTAGTTGTTTGATAAATTTGATAATGAATCCTTTCTTCTTCTGCCCAATCTTTTGTGTATTCACTTTTGATAGGCTTAGAGCCACAGTTTTCAATATTGTTCTTTTTCTGCTTTTTCCATTCAGATAAGTGTATCTTAAAGTAACGCCCATCCATTAATGGAATAAAGGCTCCTGAAGCATCTTTAGGATGTTTCCAGTCTTTTGGTACTCTTCTTACTTCTCTATTTAAATACATAATTTGATATTTTAAAGGTTTTTAATAAACACAACGTAAGTTTACTATTTGTGCTTATTGTATCATTTTTATAATAAAAAGTCAAATTTTATGTAAAAATACTATGTATTAATTACACTTGCATAATAATATAGTTAGCAAGACAAAAGAGTGAAAATAACAAAAGCGGAATTTTCCAAAGGAAAATTCCGCCCGCTTCGAGTAATACCCGAAGGAAAAAAAGAACAAGATTTTTAAAAAGACAACAGCTTACCCTTTTCTCCTTTTTAATACCTCTGCGCGTGAATACACTCTCCCAGTACTAAATTCAAAAGAAAACCATATCTTTTTATCTCTTAATACTACAAGCTCATCACTACAACAGTGAATGGGTTCATAATCCACAACACTGACAGGTTTCCCAGGTATATGTATGTGAAAAATTTTTGTATCATTGAGCTTCTTTTTAAATACAACATACTTTTCTAGTCCATCTTCGATTCTTTTATCTAGATCAGATAAGCATGCACCTTTTTCATATACCGGTAAATACCAAACAGGTTTTCCTTCTTCATCCTCAAAATTATCAATACCTTCTATAGTCAAAGATAATTTATCTTTATTTTCTTTAAGAATAGAAATTATTTTTTCTTTTAATTCATCTTCATTTATGTCATTTTTCCGCACAAAAGGACGAGTAAAAGTATTATGAGGATAGAGGTTCTCACCTTTTTCAGATGAGAGTTCTCTTACAAAAGTCTTGAGTGGATCTTCAAACCATATCTCAATAAAATATATTATATTTTTCATGTCTTATAGAATTTTAAGTTACATTTAAAATCTATTATAAAGAGAATAAGTATTAATGCAAGACAAAAGAGTAAAAATAACAAAAGCAGAATTTTCCAAAGGAAAATTCCGCCCACTTCGAGTAATACCCGAAGGAAAAAAAGAACAGGATTTTTAAAACACTTGCATAATAATAATAATAATAATATAGTTAACAAGATAAGTATTTTAATAATTAAATAAAAAAGGAGGAAATTATGTCACCAAGTGAACTTAACAAATGTGCAGTAGCTGGACTTCTTACATTTGTGGAAGAAAATTACGTACAGATACAACTGGAAGTGATGGAAGGTAAACATGCATCATTTACAGAAGGTGTTAAATATAAAATAGGACAAATAAAATCTGTGTTGGAAAATGATTTAAATATTATGACAACAACCGATGATTTTATACATAGATGTGCCAAAGGCCCTATGTCTCCCTTGTTAGCATTTATGCTTTCTTGTTATGAAGACTTACTGAAACACCTCCACTTTCAAAACCATGACTCAATACGTGCGACTGCGTACCAATTAAACAGTTTGCAAAATGATACTTTATTGATTCATATTAACAAGAATGGAGAATTGGTGCAAAAAAAGAGAACATAGTACTTCTGTAAATTTAAAACGAGCATTTTCATTGCTCGTTTTTTTATTTTTTTATACTATTTATAGTTTAGTTTTATTCAAAAACAATACCCCCGACTTCAGGCCGGAGTACTATGTTACACTATCGATATGTCACCACATATATAAAGAAGTCACATAGCGTAAGTGAACTCATCTACCACTTAGTATGTCCTGTAAAAACCTTTCTGTGGGGTGTAACTTCTGGACCGGAGGCTATTACATCAATACTGTAGGTAATGCCAACAAAACAACAATCATTAAATATGTAAAAAACCAAGGAATAGAAGAATACAATCCTATTCATCACGGACAAACAACTCTTTTTTAACTACATAATCCAACGAAGTAACTAATACTCCGTGCCTTTAGGCCGGGGTTGTTTATTTTCCTCCTCCGATTCCCCATGCTTTGAGTCCTTTTAGTCTCTTTTTTACACTTCGAGCACCACGCTCGAAGAGTGTCTTCTTCTTTTCATAATACGAACGTATATCTCGAAAAAGAATTTCCTGTAGTTCATCTACACATTCATTCATATCAAGACCATTAAAGCCTGCATAGAAAATCTTTTTTCCTCCAGCTACAGTCACCTTGCAGTCAGTATGGTATATACCCTCTTTCGTTCCTTTATCAAATTTTAAATCAAAATATATGTGAGTTTCTTTATCAGCAGGAAGAACACGTGATAATCTGTCTAATCTTTTTTCTATATATTCACGAAGCGGAACGGTTAATTCTATGTGAGTTGTTTTTATATCAATATTCATAATTTATATACTAACTACTAATATATCTATTATATCACATCATTTTTTATAAGAAGAAATTACTTCTTCTTGTCTATAAAAAGACGTGCGAGCTGAACATCAAAATACGATGTCGTCTTAGTGCATTTTGCTTTTACAGGAGAGAGATGAAGCTCGCCTGACTCATCATAAATCTCTTGAAAAACACCCACAATAGCATCAAATTTCTTATCAGTAGGTTTTATATATACAATCTCATCGAAAGTAACATCCCCATCATCGAGTAACTTTTCTACGTGAGATAAAATAGTTCCCACTGTTAAATCTCTTTCAAATGCAATATCTTCGAGGCTCTTACTTTCCTTAAGAAGAAGAAGCGTTTGAGTGAAGGTACTTTCTTTTTTTTCTTCGAGAGTAATGTCTTTTTTCTCGAGACTACCACCTTGAGATACTATAAAGTCCTTTTGCTTGTTCTCTATTTCTTCTTCTGTTTTTCCATTTAAATAATCCGATATCTGAGAGGATTGTGATTTCAAAACTTCATCATATGAAAGAACGCGTGGATGTACTACAAGAGCCTGAGGATTAAAACCAGCAAGAGAAAGCCCATCGAGTGAACGTACTCGCGAAAGTGCAACATACCCTTGTCCATACTCAAAAGCTCTCGAGAGATCTATCACAGCAGCGTCGAGACTCATACCCTGACTCTTATGTATTGTGATTGCCCATGCAAGACGAAGCGGTATTTGCTCAAGAGAAGCTATAGTCGTTTCTCCGTCATGAACAGCCCATGACATAGGAGATATGATGAGTTCTTTTCCATTGTTTGTAGCTATGACTGGATATCCCGTATCATCATCAAAATCTATCACCTCTCCGAGAGTTCCATTTGCAAAACCTATTTCAAAATTGTTTTTTGTACACATAACGAGAGCACCTTTTTTCAAAGAAAGTACTTGTGGAGAGAGGCAGCTCCCAATGAGTTTTTGTACGTGATTGTCTTTTCCTTTATGTTCCATATAAAATTCCTCACTTGCATCAGGTAAGTTTTCAAGCTCTCGACTATTGAGCTCGTCCACATCAGCATTGTGAGTATAGAGCTTGGTCACACTTACAACATCATCAAACTCTTTATTTAGTCTGTCTTCGAGTATTTCAAAACCATCTTCTATATCCCCTTTTCGTATTTTAGAAAGAAGAGAAAGCAACACTTCATCATCTTGCCTGTGCTGTTCTGAGAGATAACACGAGAGAGGCTTGAGCTCTTTCCATGCATCAGATTCAAAAGCAAATGTCATAGTTTCTTCTCCTCGAGACACAGGAGGAAGTTGAAAGAAGTCCCCTACAAGAATAATCTGCATTCCACCAAAAGGCTTTTCATTTCTCTTGAACTGTTTGCAAACTTTATTCAGAGTATTAAACGTATCTCCGTCGAGCATAGATATCTCATCTATGACCAGAACTTTTGCTTTATCAAAACGTTTCCATAGATATTGCTTACTCTCAAGAGCATCAAGCTCTTCTTCGGTGAGAGTTTTCTTTATACCCATTCCACTCCATGAATGAATAGTCACACCACCCACATGAGTAGCAGCAATACCTGTAGAAGCAGTCACTGCAACAGAAACAGAATGTTCTTTTAGATGAGCGATATAGGAGTTGAGCACATGAGTTTTCCCTGAACCAGGCTCTCCTGTGAGAAATACATTTGCCCCTGTTTTTAATATGGTTAATGCATCAGCTTGTATCATAAAGTAAGTATATCATGATACTCAAAACAGCTATTATATTAAGTCACACAAATACAGTGCTTGCAATATGCTGAAAGAAGAGTAATATGTACTAAACTTTTAAAACTTAATAAAATGAAAGAAGATAAGAAGATTAAAACATTTGTATTAGATACAAGTGTTATCATTCACGACCATAACTGTTGGCGTAATTTTAGTAATAATAACCTTGTTATACCTTTTGCGGTCATACAAAAACTTGATAGCCTAAAATCAACAGATGGCTCTGATAGTAAGACAAGTTTTGCAGCTCGAGAATTCATACGTTTTCTTGATACACTACACAGAGACGTATATCAAGAAAAAGGTACCTTGATTAGTAAGGAATTGGGGATGATAAGAATCACAACAGACGAGCATGATCATATTAAAAAAGCTGATGACCGCATTATTAACACTGCGGAACTCTTGTCAAAGAACGAACATTCAAGAATAGTTCTTGTAACAAAAGATCGCATGATGAGAATAAAAGCAAGAAGACATGCAGGTCTTTTTGTAGAAGACTACCATCATGATTCTGTGACTATTGATAAAAGATACACAGGTAGAAGAACTATAGAAAATGTTCCGGATGAGGTTATTGATTCTTTGCATAAAAAAAATGAAATAGATTCAACTATCTTCAAAAGTGAAGAATTCACAGCAAATGAATTCTTAATTCTAAAAAACGACAGAAAATCTGTTCTTGCTACTTTTCAAAATAATAAACTTATAAAAATTGGAAAGGATGATGTTAATGTTTGTGGCATTAAAGCACTAAATGCGGAACAAGCTTTTGCACTGAATGCTTTACTAAATCCAAACATACAAATCATAACCCTCACAGGTAAAGCAGGTACAGGAAAAACACTTTTGAGCATTGCAGCAGGTATTCATCAAGAAGAAAAGTTTAAAGAAATCAATTATACAAAAAACCTACAGACGCTAGGAAAAGATATTGGATATCTTCCTGGTGATGAGAATGATAAAACATCACCTTACATGCAGTCCCTCTATGACAATCTTGGTGTTTTGAAAGAACACAATGATATAAGAATTGTAATAGACAGATTGATGATAGATGGTAAAATATCTACTCCTGTCATTAGTTTTTTTAGAGGAAGAACTTTTTTCAAAAGATATTTAATTCTTGATGAAGCTCAAAACTGCACACCTCATGAAGTCAAGACAATCATCACAAGGGCTGGAGAAGGCACAAAGATTATTGTTACAGGAGATGTAAGACAAATTGACACGGACTATCTTGATGAAAATTCAAATGGACTAAGCTATCTTATTGATAGATTTAAAGGACAGGACATTTATGCCCACCTACAATTATGCAAAGGTGAACGATCTGAACTTTCAAATTTAGCTGGTGATTTGTTGTAATTATTTTCTTTCTCACTCTGACTAAAAGCGCATTCCTTCGGAATGCGCTTTTTTTATATGTCTATAATTATTTATTTTTATCCCTTCATTGAATGAACAGCAATTCTATGCCCTTCCCTATACCTCAACCATACGATGGCTGTATTGCTTTCATGCTTTTCCATATATTTTTAATTACTACTCTATTTAATATACTTCGTATAATATATCTGATATACTCCCTACCATATGATGAAACGAACAAACAAAAAACCTACACTAATATACGGAAAACACGTGATTTACGAAGCACTTTTGAAACGACCTGAAACAATAGAGCGCCTTATCATCGGTAACTGCTCTGAAAAAGCAGATTTTATCGAACTAGCAAAGCTAAAAAACATACCTGTTCAAGAATTTAATAAAAAAACGCTTCCAAAAGATATCTTAGAGATGGCACACCAACATGTCTTGGCTCATATTCACACAGACAGACTTGTCCAAGATTATAAAACTTTTATTGAAAAGCAAACGATATCAAACGACACTGCTTTTCTTCTTGTACAAAAACTTCACGATACACACAACCTTGGATCACTCATACGAAGTGCCGCTGCTTTCGGTATCTCTGGAGTACTCATACCAAAAGACAACCAAGCTCCTCTCTCAGCAGGAACTCTCAAAGCTTCAGTAGGTGCTATTTTCGAAGTACCTCTCGTGCAAATTGGAAATATCTCCAATACCCTCAAAGATCTAAAAGATAGAGGTTTTTGGACATATGACATGGTTCAAGATGGAAAAAACCCTCTCAATAAAGAGATATTTGATACTCCTGCTGTGTTTGTAGTAGGAAATGAACATACTGGTGTACAGAAAAATATACAAAGTATATGTGACATTCATCTTCAAATAGGAATGAACCCAAAATGCGAATCTCTCAATGCAGCTATCTCAGGTGCTATTGCTATGCAAACATGGAGCACACAACATCCTAATTCTTTAAAATAGCCTATGAAGATTGTTGAGAAAATACTCACCAAGCGCGCAGAAAAACGTCTTGCAAAAATATACCAAGCTCATCATGATGCTTCCTTTAAACAAGAACAAATTCTTGTAGAAATTTTACACACCAATGAAGACAGTTTTTATGGTAGAAAATATGACTTTACACACAACAATACGATAGAAAAATTTCAAAAAAACGTCCCTGTCGTATCTCACGAAGATATATATACTCTTATAGATAGAATGCATAATGGAGAAGAGGACCTTCTTGCGACTGGCAAGATACCCTTCTTTGCAAAATCTTCAGGAACAAGCACAGGGAGGAGTAAACTCTTGCCTGTTTCTGATGATACTCTCGTAGACAATCACTACAAAGCAGGAGCTGACATGTATCTTACTCAAATAGCCAACAACCCAAAGACACGCTGGTGGAAAGGAAGAACGGTTTTTATTGGAGGTAGTGTAGATCATAATACTTCCGCAGACACCCTCTCTGGTGATATCTCAGGAATACTTCTCACTCAATCTCCTTTTTGGACACAATTTTTTAAAGCACCTGAGCCTGAAATACTTCTTGAAAAAGATTGGTCAAAAAAACTCGACAATATAGTACACAAAATTATTAAGAAAAATATCACTTCTTTTGCAGGTGTACCTACATGGACATTACGAATATTGCAACGAGCAGAAGAAATCACAGGAAAAACCATAAAAGAAATATGGCCCAGCTTTGAACTCTATATTCATGGAGGAGTTTCTTTTGAACCATACAGAACTGTTTTTAAAAAACTCCTACCAGAGCAAACAACATATATAAATGCATACAATTCTTCTGAAGGATATTTTGCATATCAAGACACTAAAAATTCAGATGAATTACTATTATGCATAGAGCATGGCATATTTTATGAGTTTATGAAGCTCGATGATTTAAAAAAAGAAAAACCTCATACTTACACAATAGATACTATTGAGATAGGAGTTCCATACGCACTTATCATCACACATAGAGCAGGACTTTATAGATATAACATGGGTGATATTATAGAGTTTACCTCAAAGGATCCGTATCGTATTCGAATACTGGGACGCACTCAACAACATATCAATATTTTTGGAGAGGAGGTAATGCAGCACAACATAGAGGCTGTACTCTCGGACATAGAGCGTGATTTCTCACTTCATACAAGTGATTACACTATAGGAGCAAGACTCTCCTTAGAAGAAGGCACAGGAGCTCATGAGTGGATTATAGAGTTTCAAGAAGAGATTGATACTAGCCAGAGAATAATACTTGAAGAATACATAGATACATCACTGCGTTCTAAAAATTCAGACTATGATTCAAAAAGACAAGGAGGAGCTCTCTTGCAAGCACCACTCCATATAGTACCAAAAGAAACATTCCATAACTGGCTCACTAGCAAAGGAAAAACAGGACAGTCCTACAAAGTACCTCGCCTAAAATCAGACAGTGGTATTATTGACGAAGTTCTCTCATCTTTAAAATAAAGAGCCATTTAGTATTTATTAGTCCATCTTACGCTATGACAAGTATATCCACCTGGATTATTTTGTAAATAATCTTGATGATTTTTTTCTGCCTTCCAAAATGTATTGAATTTTTCTACAATAGTCACAACAGGATCAGGATATCTCCCTGAGTCATTTACTTTTTTGATAAAATTATAGGCTTTTGCTTTTTCTTTTTTATTTTGATAAAAAATTGAAGAACGATATGCAGAACCTCTATCGTTACCTTGTTGATTTGGCGTCGTTGGATCATGTATGCGAAAAAAGAAATCAAGAAGAGTTTCGAAAGAAGTTTCTCTTGGGTCGTATATAATTTCTAATGCTTCAGCGTGTCCATTATGTTTTTCATATGTTGGATGAGGAAGAATTCCACCTGTATAGCCCACAGTAGTTTCTATAACACCCATCTCTCTACGAAACAAATCTTCCATACCCCAAAAACAACCGCCCGCAAGATATATTTTTTTATATTCCTCTTCCATGATTTTTCTCCTCTTCTATTAAATGCTCTTTTAGAATACTTCTATCTGCTCTGTTGTACCGATCTACTTCTCCATTACTTTTTATAGCCATATAACAAGAAACACTTTCATCATAATTATTGTTCATGATAATATCTACTGCGCGAGAAACACAAGGACTTGGAGCTTTCTTTGCAACTTCCTTATAGCTCATCATTTGAGCCGACGAGATAGACCGAACTATCTCTAATACCTTTTTAGTAAAAGTATATTTCATACACAAAGTATAACAAAAAAAATACACTCATATGAGTGTATTTTTTTGTTATCCTTGTCGAGCTTTTCGTCGTGGATTTAATTTATTAATTCGAAAGAGTTTCTTTCCTCGCTTTACAAGTTTATCCCCTGCCTTCAAGTCTGCTTTCTTAAGTGATGATTTTATTTTCATAATATTATTTCTTAGCTTCCTTATAGGTAACATGTTTGCGAAGCTTAGGGTTATATTTACTAAGTTCCAGTTTCTCTACTACCGTTTTTTTATTCTTACGAGTGTAGTATGTGTGGCCAGTTTCTTTGTGGACCATTTTTACGATATCTTTCTTTGCTGCCATATGGAGATACGATACTATATCTTGATACTAAATGCAACTCTTTTATAAACAAGGATACAAAAAAACGAGCCCGTAGTGCTCGTTTTCTCATAGTTAACCTATATAAGTAAACTTATACTCGGTTTACGTTTGTTGCGCTTGGGCCTTTTGGTCCGTCTGTAACTTCGAATTCTACTTCGTCTCCAGGTTGTAGAGAGTCGAAATCAGAATTTTGAAGTTCATTCATGTGAAAAAATAGGTCCTTCTCTTGTCCTTCAACAGAGATGAATCCATATCCTTTGTCCATGATACGAGCGATTGTTCCTTTTTGCATTTAATTTGAAACTATACTACTAATCAAATAAATATAAAGAGGAAATCTACGAACTCTTCTTTAATAGTCATTTGCTCTCAAAAGAGTAACATATAAGAAAAATAACACAAGGCTTTTAAAAATAGTCACGCTCTTATAGATAATAAAAACCCTTCGCACGGTGCGAAGGGTTTTTTACTTTTACATATTTAATTTATCGAGAAATAAAGGTAAGTGCTTTTCCTTTCTTTTCTCCACGACCTGTTCGTCCTATGCGGTGAACATAATCTTCAAATGTTTGAGGAAGGTCATAGTTGATAACATGAGTCACATCATCCACGTGGATACCTCGCGCTGCAACGTCAGTTGCGACGAGCACTCGAGCATTACCCTCTTTAAAGGCACGAAGAGATCTCTGTCTCTGAGAATGACTTTTATTACCATGGATAGATACTGCGTTTATTTTCTTTGCAGTAAGCTCTTGAGAAAGTCTCTCGACGCTGTGTTTCATAGAACCAAATATAATAATTCTTTCAAATGATTTATCATCTAAAAGACCTACGAGAGTTTCAAATTTGTTTGAGTGTCCATATTCTACAACATCCTGCTCAATACTATTTGTCACATCTTTTTTCTTTACTGAAATCATTACAGGCTTTACAAGAAATTCATGTACGAGTTTCTCCGTAGCTGTTGACATAGTAGCTGAGAAAAAGAGTGTTTGACGTTCTTTTGGTATTTTACCTAGAATAGTTCGCATGTCGTTGATGAATCCCATGTCGAGCATTCGATCTGCCTCATCAAGAACCACACCTGTTACGTTTTCAACTTTAAATGAACCTCTTTTAATAAGATCCATCACACGTCCTGGTGTACCTATCACAAAATGATTTGTACGTCGAAGACCTTTTATTTGTGGTTGGATATTCATTCCACCTACACATACTGTTGCAAACATTCTCATGTCTTTTGAAAGCTTACGGAATTCTTCATAGATTTGAAGAGCGAGCTCTCGAGTAGGAGCAAGTATCAGTGTTTCTTTTTTCATATTGAGACGAGTTTGTTCAATAAGAGGAAGAAGAAAAGCAGCAGTTTTACCTGTTCCTGTTTCAGCAAGACCTACAAGGTCATTTCCTTCAAGAATAACAGAAATACTCTGATCTTGAATAGGAGATGGTGTAATAATACCAAGAGAAGAAAGTAGAGAAGTGATTTTTTTATCAAGACCCATTGTTTCAAAAGTATTTACTGGTGTATATACCTCTTCTTGTAGTTCAACTGGATTTTTATTTATAAACTGTGAAGGGTTAAAGCTTGGTTGCTTTCTTCCTCCTCCTCCACCACGTCTATTTCCTCCAGCACCCTTAGATGCAAAACGTCCACCACTTTTTGAACCACCTCCATTATAGGAAGATCGTGAACTACTCTTTCCTTTATATCCACCCTCAGAAGATGATTTCTTGTAACCTCCTTCAGAGCTGCGGCCTTTATAACCACCTTCAGAAGATGATTTCTTGTAACCTCCTTCAGAGCTGCGGCCTTTATAACCACCTTCAGAAGATGATTTCTTGTAACCTCCTTCTGAACTCTTTCCTTTATATCCTCCACGGGAAGAAGAGGCGGATTTTTTATATCCATCATCAGAGCTTTTTTTCTCATCGAATGGTCGCGTGTAATTGCTTTTCTTATGAGACGTCGATTCACCTGACGACTTATTTGGACGCGCAGAAAAAGAGCGTTTTGGTTTTGTATGATTTGTATTCATAATATTTAATTTTTTATATCTTATTGTAATAAGATAAGGGAGACGATATGTACTCCGGGCTATGTGCAGGAATTAATCAAATGCTTGATTAAAGGTAAAATAAAATTCCCATAAAAACATCTCTAGCTCAAGAGCCCTACACGAGTATCAAAAGCTTGGGTGGACTTTATAACAAAAGTAATAAAAAGTCAAGGATATTAAAAATATCACAGAAGTGGTGTTTTTAAAACTCAGATATTGAAAAAATAATTAGGAATTTATTTCAACTTCTTCTTCTATTTCTCCTGCAATATCATTATTGTCTTCGTCGTCTATATTATCCATATCATCCTCATTGTCAGAAAGAGTATATCCATCACTAGATACTTCTTCTGCAATATTTATATATTCACTAGCATTTTCATCAATGATTGCTTCGTCGGAAACAACATTTTCAGATCCTTCTTCTCTCACCATACTATCCTCTTCGTTGTATACACCATCACCATTGTCAAAATCAAGCTCTACGACAATAGGTTGATTTTGATTATTTTCAACATCTATAAGTACATTAAAATTTTTAAAAGAGTCAATAAATACAAAAACTACTCATACATGAGTAGTTTTTGTTTTTATTTTTTTGCAACTTTTTTTGCAAGCATTTCATTCTTTATTTCAAGACGTTTTTTTGTCTTGTGAGAACGAGATGTTTTCATAGTTCCTATTGCGTGTAATCTTTTAGCCATATGTAGACACTATACACGAATCTTTTTTAAAATCTAGTACTCTGATTAAAATACTTTCTAAAAGAATAAAATGCCCTCAATTTTGATTTTAGCAACACCGATTAAATAGTAAATATAGCAATAAAAAAGCTTTCAAATTCCTCTCCAAAAATAAGACATATTTCCATTATAAAACCTGGTTTTATATACTTTTTTTTGCTATGATTAATATATTAATCACAAGTAAACTTATATTTCATTAATAATTATATGTCCACAGTCAGAAAAACATTTTCAGCAATACTTATACTAGTTTCTTTGTGTTTTGCAATTTTAAATATACAGAAGACAGAAGCAGGTACCTTAATACAAACAAAAACAGATACAGCTACGGTAAACACAACAGTAAATGCCGTTTTTACAAGTACGCCAACTTCTGGAAATCTATTGGTTGCTATAGCTGGAACAAACCTTTCAATAGGACTCAATGCTCCAGCAGGATGGACAACAGCTATTAGTCAAAATGGTTTACCTTCTCAAGCTATTTTTTATAAAATCTCAGATGGCTCAGAAACATCAGTCACAGTAACCTCGACTGCTGTTGTTGATTTTCTTGGTCTTCATATTTATGAATATGCAGGACAAGGAACTATAGGTTCAGTGAATTCAAATTCAGAAACCGGTATCACTACCCTTATCGACCAGACTGTATTAACAGGAGAAGTAACAACAAACCAAGACAACGACATAACGATAGGAGCGTTTAACGCTGCTGCTGGTATTAGTGGATATACTTCTTGGGGTGGTGAATTTACAGAACGAACTGACTTTGGAAATACATCAGGAAGATTAGGGGGTGGAGACAGACTCTCTAGTACAGAAGGCTCTACTCTTGAAGGAACGAGTGAGCTGTCTGGTGCTGGGTCAGGTGTAACATGGAGAGGACAAATTGTTACTTTTTCTCAAACTACTGCCACCTACCTCAAAGTAACAGGAGGAACTACTATGGACGCTGGAGATTCAAACGAACTTACCATTACTGCCTATGATAGTGGTGATAGCGTTGCAACAGGATACACAGGAGCAAAGACCCTCACCTTCTCTGGTCTCTCTGACGCACCCGATAC
>JBLHIK010000011.1:0-22120 GCA_047614005.1 Flavobacteriaceae bacterium
ATTTTCTCACGAAATACCCTTTGGACCAGTTCTCATGATAGGATCTCTCTCTATCTATCTTTTCCCACAGATTAAGGACTTCATTCTGAGCTTCTTTTTCATGATATAATATATTTATGAAGTTTTTTTCTCAAAAAGGTTTTACTATCATGGAACTTATTATTGTTATCACAATATTTTCTATTCTCTCTGGTGTTGTGATTTTTCGTTTTCAAGATTTTCAGAGCAATGTAAATCTCCAAAACCTTGCCCAAGATGTTGCTCTGCAAATAGCTCAGGCACGCAATGACGGAGCAGGAGGACGTATTGAACCTCGTTTTTTTAATGATCAGCCGAGCTATGGTGTATCTTTTAATATAAGTAGTCAGGGTTCCAATAAAGAGTTTACTTATTTCTTTGACTCGGGAGATGATCAAAAAAACTATATTTACGATGACCTTATTTCCATTTCTCCTTGTGGGGAAAATAATACAGAATGCATTGATGTTATATCTATCACATCAGGAGATGTTCTTGAATCTCTTTGTGTTATAGAGACCACTGGTGGTAAATGCACAGATGTAGATGACGTAAATATTGTATTTACGAGACCAGATCTTTTTGCATTTATTAAAAGCACAGACTTAGTACAGAGTGATTCTTTTCTTGAAGCGCGCGTTACATTGCTCTCTAAAGCGGACCAAAGAAGAACTATTAGTATTTCGCGTAATGGTTTCGTTGGCATAAAATAACTATATGAATATATTTCACAAACAATCAGGATTTACTCTCGCTGAAACTATGATAGCCGTAGGTATATTTTCCATGGTGATGGTTATAGGAACAGGAGCTATTTTAAACGCAAACAGGACACATAAAAAAGTTCAAACTCAGCGTGCTATCATAGACAGTCTGTCATTTGCTCTTGAAGATATAGGTCGAAATTTGCGAACAGGATATGATTATCACTGTGGTACCACTTCGTCTGGAGGAACACCTCTTGATTGTAATACTAAAGAAACCTCTCTCGCATATAAGACATCTCAACAAGACTCATCTTCTAGTGAGGAAAGTATTGATTGGTTTGTTATATATGAAATAAGCACTCGAGTGGAAAACGACAACATAGGTATTGCGACACAAACTGAAAATAGAGGTACTTCTATTAATAATTTTAAAAAGAAATATGCACTTGGAAAAGCTCATAATGCAGGAGAAACTCTGCTTCAGAGAGAGGTTGAAAGTATTACTCCTCCTGAGGTAGAAATAGATATTAACAAGTCTGGCTTTGTTGTGATAGGGGCACCAAAGGGTGATGGTCTACAACCGCGTGTTCTTATTACTCTTGCTGGAATAGTGAGAGATAGAGAAGTTTCAACTCCTTTTTTCATACAAACAACTGTTTCTCAGAGAGTGCCAGATAGATAATATATATGAAATTTTATAAGAAAAACAATACAAAAGGTTTTACACTACTTGAGACAATAGTCGCTCTTTTTATTATGAGTACTGCTATGTCTGCTCTTGTTTTTATTACACTAGAGGGTGTCAATAATACGACATTTGTAAAAGACAGACTTACTGCAAATTTTCTTGCTCAAGAGGGGGTTGAGCTTGTGCGCAATATACGTGATGTTCACGTGAGATTTGTATCAGCAGGTCAGGATAGAGGGGCTTCGTGGAATACTTTTACGACCTTTATGAATCCTTGCATTATGACTGATTGCACTATAGATCCAATAAAATCTTCAATTGATTCAAATATAGTAAAAGCATGCAAAGGCACATGTCCTTTTCTCACAATGGATTCTGCAGAATATGTGTATTCATATGGGTCAGGTGATGATACTAAATTTAAAAGATTTATAAGAATATACGAAGCACAGCAAGGGCAACTTTTTGTTATATCGCGAGTAGAATGGTCTCATGGTACTAAGAACCAAAAAGCAGATGCGTCCGTTTTGTTAACAGACTGGCTTCCATCTCTATAATATATGAAAAAAATATCAAATATAAATCATAAAAAAGGTTTTGTTATACTTTTTGCTGTACTCATAACATCAGTTATCCTTGCTGTTGCTATAGGTGTATCAAATATAGCCCTTCGAGAAGTTGGTATTTCTCAGATTGCTTTGCGTAGTCATGATGCATTTTATGTTGCAGATACTGCAATGGAATGCGTGCTTGCTGCTGAGCGAAATACTTCTCCTGTAGCTTTTCCTCGAGAAGGAGAAGTCATAAGCGGTGCAACTATTAGCTGTGCTCGAAATAATTTTAATATTAAAGGTGGTGGAGGTCTCTATACTGTAGTTGTTGATTTTGGCAGTATTTGTGCTGTTGTAACGATAGATAAAACAATAGACAATGATGATGACGGATTCCCTGAAAGTACTATTATTACTTCTCGCGGAAAAAATAGAGCATGTTTGAATACTTCTAAGACTGTAATTGAGCGTGTCTTAGAGCTCTCATATACAGGAGATCTTTCTGTATAAATACTATGAGTATTGAAATACAAAAGCGAATAGAAAAATTACGCGACCTTGTCGAATATCATAGAGAGCAATACCATGTCTATGACAGGCAGGAAATATCTGATGAAGCTCTCGACTCTCTCAAGCATGAACTTGTCTTGCTCGAAGAAAAATATCCTGAATTTTACAGTAAAAATTCTCCTACTCAGCGCGTATCAGGAGTACCCTTAAAAAAATTCTCTAAAATAAAACACGTCGTACCTCAGTGGTCTTTTGGTGATGTATTTGGTACAGAAGAGTTTCTGTCTTTTGATGAAAAAACAAAACGTGCTCTTTTGAAAAATATAAAATACACTGATGAAGTGGAATATGTTTGTGAGTTAAAAATAGATGGTTTTAAAGTAATTCTAATATATGAAAAAGGAAAACTTGTTTCTGCTGCAACAAGAGGTGATGGAAAGACAGGAGAGGATGTGACGATAAATGTGAGAACTATAGAGAGCGTTCCTCTTACTCTGAATCAACCTGTTGATATCATAGTAGAAGGTGAAATATGGATGGGAAAAAAAGAGTTTGATCGGATTAATAAAGAGAGAAAAGAGAAAGAAGAAGAGCTATTTGCAAATCCTCGCAACGTGGCCGCTGGAACTATACGACAACTTGACCCTGCTGTGACTTCCTCTCGCAAGCTAGACTGCTTTATATATGATATTGGTATGTATTCACAAGAAATACCTTCACTACAGTCCCAGGAGCTTGAGCTCCTTCAGAAACTTGGTTTTAAGGTAAATACTCACTATAAAAAAACTGACAAGAAAGGAGTATTGTCTTTTTGGAAAAAATGGTCAGAGAAGAAAGATTCTCAGGATTATTTTTTTGATGGGGTTGTAGTAAAAGTAAATAAAAACAAATTTCAAGAAAGCTTAGGGTATACAGGAAAAGCCCCTCGTTTTGCTATTGCTTTTAAATTTCCTGCAGAAGAAAAAACAACCATAATAGAGTCGGTGACATTTCAAGTAGGGCGTACGGGTGTGATTACTCCCGTGGCAGAACTCATTCCAATATCACTTGCTGGCACGACAGTAGCACGAGCAACTCTTCATAATGCTGATGAAATAAAAGCAAAAGATCTATATATAGGAGATACTGTGATTGTGAGAAAGGCGGGAGATATTATACCTGAGGTAGTGCAGTCTTTATCAGAGCTCAGGCTCGCAAGTGCAAAAAAAATAGTATTTCCTAAAGTATGTCCATCGTGCGATGGAACACTCAAGAGAGCTGAGCTTTCAGACTCCCAGGGCGCTGGTTTTTACTGTGTCAATCCGAAGTGTCCTGCGATGATGGTAGAAGCTTTCTCTCATTTTGTATCTAAAAAAGCACTCAACATAGACGGGCTCGGTGTTAAAATACTTGAAAAGTTGTACAGAGAAAAAAGAATTAAAAGTTTTTCTGATATTTTTTTACTTACAGAAGAGAGCTTTAAAGGACTAGAAGGTTTTAAGGAAAAATCAGTACAGAATATATTAAAATCAGTAATGAACGCGAGAGAGACTACTCTCTCCTCGCTCTTGTTTGGTTTAGGTATTCGCTATATTGGAGAAGAATCAGCACATATTCTTTCATCTCATTTTAAATCCTTGAAAGATATGATAAAAGCAAGCCATAAAGATTTTATTTCCTTGGAAGGCGTAGGGGAGACTATGGCAGAATCCCTTGTTTCTTATTTTTTAGATAAAAGTATATGTGAAGAATTACTACTTCTTGAAAGCTTGCTTCAGTATCAGAAAATAGCACATAAAAATACTCTCGCAGGTAAAAGTTTTGTTTTTACAGGGACACTTAAGGATCTTTCTCGAGATGAGGCAAAAGAATTTGTGCGTAATAGTGGAGGAAAAATCCTTGGAAGTATTTCTAAAGGTACTACATATCTTGTAGCTGGAGAAAAAGCAGGTAGTAAACTAAAAAAAGCAAAAGAGCTCGGAGTGGCTATTCTTTCTGAAAAAGAGTTTATTTCATTGGTAAAATAGTTGATAATATGGCATTATAAAGGTATATGAATACTGCAGACATACAGAAGCTTGCTCATCTTTCTCGTATAGATATTGATGAGTCTAAAATAGAAAAATTATCAAAAGATTTTGATGTTATTTTAGAGTATGTAAATACAATACAAGAAGTACAAACCAGTGATGTTTCTTATGAGCATACAAAAAATATATTACGAGAAGATATAAATCCTCATGAAAATGGTCTCCACACTGATGCTCTTGTAGGTCAAGCACCTGAGAGTCATGATGGTTTTATAAAAGTTCCACAAATTCTATAATATGAACAAGACTATACATGATATACATAAAGAATTACAAAATGGACTTTCGGTCTCTGATTTTGTCGCTCCGTATTCACAAGCAATCACTGAAAAGAATGATGACATAAATGCTTTTATTGAAGTGTTCGATATTTCGGAAGATATACAGCGTGCGCAAAAAATGTTTGATGAAGGTACTGCAACTCTGATGACAGGTATTCCTGTAGCTATAAAAGATAATATTTTGATTTTGGGAAAAGAAGCTACAGGAGGTTCTGATATTTTAAAGGGTCACATTGCTCCTTATGAGCATAGTATTATTACACGCCTGCGAAAAGACGGTGCTATATTCATGGGGCGTACCAATATGGATGAGATGGCAATGGGTTCTTCTACTGAGACAAGTGCATATGGTCCGACCAAAAATCCACTTGATATCTCGAGAGTTCCAGGAGGATCTTCTGGTGGCTCAGCTGCTGCTCTTGCTATGGGTGGAGCACATGTTGCACTTGGTTCTGATACGGGGGGTTCTATACGTCAGCCCGCGAGCTTTTGTGGACTAGTGGGTCTTCACTCTACTTATGGTACTGTTTCTCGCAGTGGACTCATGGCTCTCTCTTCTTCTCTCGACCAGGTAGGGCCTTTTGCTCACAATACTTCTGACGCGAAGTTGCTCTGGGAATATTGCAAAAGCATCGATGAAAAAGACGCTACTTCTGTTGAATATATTGCAAAAGAGACAGTCACAAAGAAGCTCGCAATACCAAAAAACATTTTTGATACAGTTAAGTTACCAAAAGATGCTCAAGAAAACTTTGATACAGCTTGTGATACTCTTCGTGGTCTCGGATATGAGATAGATATGATAGACGTACCTTCTCTTCTGTACGCACTACCAGCCTACTATATTATCCAACCAGCCGAAGCCTCATCAAATCTCGCACGCTATGATGGCATGAGATACGGAATGAGAGCGAAAGGAGATGACCTGCTCTCTACATATATGAATACTCGAAAAGAAGGATTTGGTGAAGAGGTACAGCGTCGCATTCTTCTTGGTACATATGTTCTCTCTCATGGATATTATGATGCCTATTATAACAAAGCTGTTGCTTTTCGAGGTACACTGAGAAAAGAGCTCAAGGAAATACTCTCTTCTTATGATGCTATTATTACTCCTACTACTCCTTCTGTTGCCTTTAAGATAGGAGAAAAGACAGACGATCCTGTCTCTATGTATTTTTCAGATATCTTTACAGTTCCAGCAAACATAGCTCACTTGCCAGCAATCTCTGTTCCTTCTGGAGTAGACGAAGATGGTATGCCTTTTGGACTACATCTCTTGGGGGATAGTTTTTCAGAAGAAATATTGCTCGAGATTGGTCGCACATTTGAAGAAAAAAATAACACATAATATACATGAATCCCGAATCATACACACCAACTTTTCTGAACATTGAATACTTTTTCATACAAGTACTTGATTTTTTTTCTGGCGCGGGAGATTTTGCGCGTATTGGTGGTGGTGCTGATTTACTCAATATTATCAAAATCGCTGCTACTATTTTCTGCGTCTTGCTCATTATCTTTATTTCATATTTAATTATTCGCATTTCAGAATTAAAACAAGTGCAAAAAGAGATGCTCGAGGTAGTCTCATACGATACAGTAGGCGAAGCAGAGTTAGAGCCACGATATTATCGCAGATGGCAAAAAGTACTCGAAAATGTACACGCAGAAAATGAATCTCTCTGGAGAGTAGCAATCATGGAGGCAGATGCAATGCTCGAAGAAATGACAAAAGACATGAACATACAAGGAGATACATTAGGAGAAAGATTGCGCAATGTAGACCTTTCGGACTTCCTTTCTCTCGATCATGCATGGGAGGCACATAAAGTACGCAACGCCATAGCTCACGAAGGAAGCGAAATGCTCCTTTCTCATCAAAAAGCAAAAAACACCATAAAGAATTACGAATATGTATTCAATGAGTTTAACTTAATCTAAGCCAATAAAAAAACAAGTCATTATGACTTGTTTTTTATTCGCTGATAAGTGTTCCGTTTTCTTCACTGAGGATGTTTTCTGGAGTAAGATTTTTAATATTCAGAGAAGTTATCTTGATAGCTATCTTTTTGTTTGAGGCAAATACAAAAGCTTCGAGGTCCATTACTCCGTATTTCTTTTCTAGAGCTTGTTCGTAGGTGCAAGTGGGGATGAGTTCTGCATCTGCATGTTTTGCTGGGTCGCAAGTATAGAGACCTCCAACTTCTGTGACTTTTACTACAAGGTCGATACCTGTTTCGTATGCTCGAGAAACAGCAGCCATGTCAGTAGTAAAGCCTCGCAGACCTAATCCTCCTCCAAAGATGACTATATCACCATGTCCTTCGGACCAGTGTTTTGCTTGGTCAGGTTCATATGCGTGTATTTTGAGCGATGGTGCTCCAAAAGGTGCCATGATATGAGCAGGGCTTCCCATGGCATCGAGAGTTTCTTTCAGTATCTGTGCATTCTGAAGAGTAGAAACCATACCTATTGTATCTGCTGCTCCGTGCTTAAAGCCAAAGGAAGAGAGCTCTCTTCCTCGTGCTATATTTCCTCCACCTACTACAACATAGATACCTTTATATAATTTTTGTAGTTCGCAGATTGTGTGAGCGAGAGTATCAACACGCTCTTTAGAAAAAATAGAGTCATCACTTGCGAGATAGTCGCCAGAGATTTTGAGCAGTATTGTCTGAGGTGTTTTCATTGTGTGCTTATTGTATCAGAAAAAGACATGGGGGTAAAATAAAAACACTCATCAAGTGATGAGTGTTTTTATATATTTTATTTTTTTAAAATAATTATATTATTATCCAGTATACGGGATAAGTATTTTTGTTATAAATCCTGATTGATTTGTCCAAATTTGAATATAGTTATATTTGCTATAAGGTTGACCTGGTCCTTGTGAATAAAGCACATCAGGAAGTATTCCTGTGTCAGAATTTTTGAGAGAACCTTGTCTTGCGTCTAAGACTTCTACATCAGAAGATATTTTATATGTTCGTAGTTTTGGGTTGGTGTTTGTAACAGTTGTTCCATCTGATGGATCGTTTGTTCTTGTGGTAGTTATAATATCTACTTGTGCTGTTTCATTTCCTGATTGATTTTCAAGTTTGATCAAGTAAGCCGATCTATCATTATATACATCTTTGCTTATATTCGAGTCGTTCTGCATAGATGTTTCCATTCCATTAATATATATAGTCGCAGAGTCTACAGTAGAGAACTGTGTCGCTGTCAGAGTAATAACTTCTTTTACCCATACTTTATGACATTCATTTGTATATTCTGGAGCTGCATCGTTGAGAGAGATATATGCGTTTCTGTTTTCGATAAGAATATTTTCTATTGAAAGTCCTTTATTGTAAGTAAAGTTTGATACTTGTTCATCGAGTCCATTTTTTTGTGGATCAAAGTTAAACATTAATTCAAGAGTGTCTCGAAGTGGTGTGTCCCCTTTAATTATTGGAGCATTGTGTTTAATAAGTTTTCCGCTTTCTAGACAAGATGTACCTTGAGACATATTTCCATGAGCATATACTCCTGTAAGATATATATCTACGCTTTGTTGGATATCATTTTCAGGTTGTGATTGATTTGAATTATCCGAAGTAGATGTATCACTACCTGTCTCATCAACAGAAACATCAGCGATATTTGTATCCACTTCAACATCAGCGATATTTGTATCACGTTCAGCATCTAGTCGAATACTACTATCTAGTAGTAATTCTGCATTATCTTTCTTTTGATTTGAGATAGTAACACCTGTTACTACACCTCCTGCTACAATAATACCTATAATTATAGCTACTGTTAAAGCAAAGCCATTTTGTTTATTATTTCTCATATTTGTTCATTAATATTAATGACTTTATTATATCATATTTATGTTAAAAAAAAAGGGGGGGCTTTTTGTTTTTTTATGAGTTTGATTTTTTTGCGCATAGAACTCGGCTTGGAGTCCTTATTTTTATAAACATGTGGAGACGGGACTCGGACACTCTCATAGATATTTATTTCGTCTTTCAGACTCATAAATATCTCATTCCATTGTCCTCCACTCGCGCCTTCCGACTTCACTGCGTTCCGTCGGGCTTCGCAGGCGCTCGGTTTAACCTAGCTCTTAATGACTGCAAGGAATATAAGAATGGAAATACTCTTGTGGTGCGAGTCCTGTCTGGTGCAAAAATATAAAAGCCCCAATGCTATCGCATTGAGACTTAAATATTTTGCGCACAGGACTCGGCTCGGAGTCCTTATTTTTATAAATAAAAATATAGGCTCATAGCCTTGGCTCACTTATGTTCGCAAGCTCACACAACGCTCCGCCTTTCGAGCCCCGTCGAGAATGAAGCAGTTCATTCTCTTCTGGTACGCAAAAAGAAAAAACCCTTTCGGGTTTTCTTTTTTTGCGCACCAGACGGGACTCGAACCCGCAACCTCCCGCGTGACAGGCGGGTGCTCTAACCAGTTGAGCTACCAGTGCGTATATGTGTGATATTCTATTCTAAATTTAAACATAGTCAAGCGTTGGTATGTTTATTTTTTTCTTCTTTTGTCACATGAGACTCGGGCACTCTCATGGATATTTATTTTGTCTTATGGACTCATAAATATCTCATTCCATTGCCCTTCACTCGCACTTACAGATTTTCTTGCAGAAAATCTGGCTTCGCAAGTGCTCGGTTTAACCTAGCTCTTAATGACTGCAAGGAATATAAGAATGGAAATACTCTTGTGGTGCGAGTCTCTCCCTCTCTAAAAAATATATAGCCCATATGCGTTGCATATGTTCTATTATTTTTTGTGTCGAAGGAGAGACTCGAACTCTCGACCTCAGCGTTATGAGTGCTGCGCTCTAACCACCTGAGCTACCCCGACAAATTAAATAACATAAAAAGAATATCATGCTAAGCGCTATCTTTCAAGCACTTGCACATAATGTTTTTATATGTTTATATAAGAAGCACATCGCGGAGTAGAGAAATGGTATCTCGGGAGGCTCATAACCTCCAGAAGCAGGTTCGATTCCTGTCTCCGCAACAAGCAAAAAATCCCGCAAGGGATTTTTTTTATGTAAATAGATATTACAATAGTGATATACTTTAGATATGAATAAACGATTCAAAATAATATCTCTTGGGCTTTTAGCATTTCTTCTTCTCTTTATATTAGGAAGTGGACCTCTGGCAGTAGAAGAAAAAAAAGAGAGTGTCTTCCAGTCCGAGATTCTTTCAGATATATCCAATATAGAAACAGAACAAGAGAATGATACAGAGCATACTTCAAGAAAATTAGAACCACAAGAAGATAAAGAAATAAAAGACGAACAAGAAAAGCAGGTAGACCAAGAAGAAAAAGTAATAGAAAAATTTCTCGTAGATAAAGTAGTCGACGGAGATACTATAATAATTCTTAAAAATAATGAAAAAGTAACCATACGTTTCATAGGTATCAATACTCCAGAGTCAGTGCATCCGAGAAAAGGCGTAGAATGTTATGGAAAAGAGGCGAGTCTATATCTGCGCGAGAAACTCACGGGATCATGGGTGTCTCTCGAGTACGACGAATCTCAAGGTATTCTCGATAAATACAATAGAACTTTGGCATATGTGCGACTAGGAGATGAAAATATCAACAAGACGCTCATTAGTCTTGGTTATGCCCATGAATACACATACAAAACGCCATATATTTATCAATCTGAATTTAAAACAGAAGAAGAAAAAGCACAGAGAGAGGGAAGAGGTCTATGGGCATCAGATACTTGTAATGGAAAACTCTCATCAAGTGAGAGTCCATCATCCGAAACCCCAAAAAAAGAAAATAATGCAAATATTCTATGGCATGTGAGTTCGCATTATTCATCAAAGTATTATTATTGCCCTGAAAGCGATGGCTGGCGAACTCTCTCTGAAGCATACCTTCGAGACTATTCTACTGAATCAGCGCTCAAAAAAGATTTCCCGTCTCATATACTTCACTGGTCATGCGAATAAAAAAAAGAACCCTTATTTAAATAAGGGTTCCAGATAGTATTCATCATCTTTTGAAAAAATAAGGAATTGTACTTCCAATAGAGTGAGAAATTGAAAGTTATGTTTTTTAAAAACAATATATACTTGATCTTCCCTAATAGAGGTCTCTACTCCACATCCTTCAATACCGCACCAGGTTTTAATAATATATCTTCCGTCTTCGTGTTTTTTAAAATATCTGAACATATGGGGAGTAAGCCCTCTGTGCTTTTCATATGTCTGTAAAGTATTTTGATACCAGTGATACTCTTTCTTTGTATTTCCATATACAGCAAAATTTGTGTATTGGTCTGGTAAGTTATTCTCGAAACATGTTTTGCAAAACATTGTGCGAGTATAAAAATCTGTAAGTTGTATTTCAAAATCCATAGTATGTCATTTTAAAGGTTCTTCTTTTTTATACTCCCATATCTTGTTTGTGTCAAGTAAAAATTCTTGACAACTATATATAGTTTTCTATAATATTATATAAGTCGACAATAATATAGTCTTTTTTTTATAAACAATTTTTCTTAAAAGGTACTATGCTATAATCTCACTATGTTAGAAGCTATTGTACTTGGAGCTATACAAGGAGTATTCGAGTGGCTGCCCGTATCATCGGAGGCAATGCTTGTTCTCGCTCAAATACATCTTTTTGGAGGGCAAAATGCGTCAGAACTGATAGCACATGCTCTCTCTCTACATATAGGAACGCTCTTTGCTGGACTAGTGTATTTTCGCAAAGACATAGCTCTCTTATGGAAAAAGGTCATGAGTGACTATCGTCAACATTCTATAGGGCACGTCCTCTCTCATGGTTTTTCTGGGTTTATTATTACAACCACTTTTATTACTCTTGTTCTTGGAGGGAGTATATATCTCTTGCTTCAACGATATGGAGGGATTTTTCAAGGAGAGCATATCACTTTTGCTGTGGGTATCTTCCTTTTGATAACTGCTTTCTTTCTTCATCAGAGAAAGAAGGGTGGCATAAGAGAAAATCAAAACCTCCACAAGAAAGATTCTCTCATTGTAGGACTAGGTCAGGCATGCGCTCTTCTTCCTGGAATATCTCGTTCAGGTACGACAGTAGCTCTTCTGTTGTGGAGAAAATTTTCCGCACACGAAGCTCTGCGTATTAGTTTTATTATGGGGCTTCCTGTGGTGTTTCTAGGAGGGATTATCCTACTCTCTTCATCTACTTTTTCTCTTAATTTTCTCGTGAGTATCGTTTCTGCTTTTGTCTTTGGTCTTGCTACTATTCATCTTCTTTTGAAAGTTGCAGAAAAAATAAACTTTACATATTTTGTATTTGGGTTTGGTGTTCTTACCGTTCTTGCATCATTTATATAATGAGATACAGTATATCGTAGCAACATGCCGTTGTAGCTCAGTTGGTAGAGCGTCGCCATGGTAAGGCGGAGGTCTCGGGTTCGATCCCCGACGACGGCTCATAGAAATTCATGTGATACAATACACACAATATGGATACGTCTGAAATCAAAAAAAATATAGAAGAGTTAGAGCTCCACATGACTTCTATTGGTTTTTGGGATGACAAAATACATGCACAAAAAATACTCGCGCAATATCAAGAGCTCAAAGACAAGCTCGAGGGTCTCGGAAAATACGACAGAAAGGGAGCGACACTCTCTGTTATTTCTGGGGCAGGAGGTACTGATGCGGAGGATTTTGCTCGAATGCTTTTTGATATGTATACGAGCTATATTGGAAAAAGAGGATGGTCTGGAGTAACGACACAGTTGCATAAAAGCGAGCAGGGAGGGGTGCGAAGTGTATCTCTCGAAATAGAAGGCTCGGGAGTATATGGAGATTTAAAGTATGAAAGTGGAGTACATCGTCTCGTACGCATTTCTCCTTTTAATTCAAATGGAAAAAGACATACGAGCTTTGCTCTTGTGGAAGTGGTACCAACTCTCAAAAAACTCGAAGAAGCAGATATAGATATTCCTGAAGATCAGTTTCGTGTGGAATTTTCAAAATCTGGTGGACCTGGTGGACAAAATGTAAACAAGAGAGAAACGGCAGTTCGTATAGTACATATTCCTACAGGACTTTCTGCTGGTGCTGATGGGGAGCGTACTCAAGAGAGAAACAGAGACAAGGCAGAGATGCTCCTGAGGGCAAAACTCGTTGCTCTTATAGAAGAAACGCAAGACGAGAAGGAGAGAGATCTCCGTCTTTCTCGTGAGGTGAAAATAGAATGGGGAAGCCAGATACGTTCATATGTATTGCATCCATATAAAATGGTAAAAGACCATCGTACGAACACAGAGGCACACAACCCAGAAGATGTTCTCGAAAAAGGCGACATTGATATCTTCATTGAAGCAATGAAAAATAAGAAATAAAAAAAAAGAGGGCAGCAATTTTGTTGCTGACCTCTGTGTCTAGTCTTGGTGAGGTTTAATATGTTTACCTCTTCTTCTTTGGTATTTACTACCTGTGAAAAAAGAAGATGTTACTTTTCTTTTTATTGGTTTTTTGTCCTTAGTCTGTTTTCTCTTTTTTTTTCTCTTTGTTTCAAATAAATTAAAATTTCCTATTTTATACAGGATTGAATCTCTGTGAAAATAGCAAAATATAATAAACAAAAGAGTTAGAACAATAAAAACAATCTGAATAAGATGTATATTTCCCATGGTATTAAAATTTAAAGGTGAATATTATATATATTATAGCATTTTTATATAAAAATGCAAATAGTATTTTGATACATCCTCCATTTTTCTCATTTCAACAGAAAGGTATATTGATTATTCTGTGGGTGTGATATAATCAAAACATTACATATGATTTATTTTAATAACGTTTCAAAAGTATATCCAAACAAAGCAGTTTCGCTTTCTGATATTAATTTTCAAATTGAAAATGGCGAATTTGTGACCTTGGTCGGACATTCTGGTGCAGGAAAGACGACTCTCGTAAAACTCATCATGGGAGAAGAGCGACCATCAGACGGAAACGTGCATTTCGAATCACAAGATATTCACAAGCTCTCTGCTTTTAATCTTCGAGAGCTTCGTCGACGCATGGGTGTCGTGTTTCAAGATTTTCGACTCCTGCGAAACAGAACTGCTCGAGAAAACATAGAGTTTGCTATGGCATCTCTTGGAAAAGGAGATAGTGATATAGATGCTGATGTGCCATATATATTAGACCTTGTGGGTCTCACGCATAGAGAGCATCATTTTCCGTTTCAGCTTTCAGGTGGAGAGAGACAGAGACTTGCTATAGCACGCGCTCTGATCAACGAGCCGGACCTCATCATCGCAGACGAGCCTACGGGAAACCTCGACCCTGTACACACTCAAGAGGTGGTAGACCTTCTCCTTAAGGTAAATGAGCTCGGTACGACAGTTCTTCTCGCTACACATGACGAAAGCGTGATAAAGTCAGTGGGTAGTCGCGTGATAAGTATAGAAAATGGAAAGCTGATAGGAGATAAAAATAAATAATAAATTACAATATATATGTTTCTCGATTTCAAAAGAATAATAAAAGCAGGTTTTACGAATTTTTCACGAAATAGTTTTGTTTCGGTTGTTTCTGTAATGGTGATGACTATTACTCTTTCTGTAATAGTGGGAGTTATACTTCTTCAAGGTGTATTGCAATCATCTCTTGCTTCAATCTCTCAGAAAGTAGATGTGACAGCCTATTTTGTGCCAGGAGCATCAGAAACACGCATTGCACAAGTAAAAGAAAAGATAGATTCACTGCCGGAGGTAAAAGAAACAACATATGTATCCGCAGAAACAGCTCTTGATGTTTTTATTGAGCGTCACAAGAATGATTTCCTGACTCTGCAAGCTCTCAACGAGCTCGACACCAATCCCTTGGGAGCTTCTTTGAATATTCGAACACAAGAGACTTCTCAATATCAGGCAGTGGCAGTACTTCTCTCGAGCGAAGATGGTTCTGTGGGAGGAGAATTTGCTGATGCTATAGACAAGGTAAACTATTTTCAAAACAAAGAAGTCATAGATAGACTCAACAGTATCATCGACAAGTCTCATGAGCTTGGTCTTGTGATGACTATCATCCTCATGATTATCTCTATCTCTGTGACGTTTAACACTATCCGCCTTACTATCTATATAGCTCGCGATGAAATACGAGTAATGAAACTCGTAGGGGCCTCACTTCAGTACATACGAGGTCCGTTTGTCGTAGAAGGTATTCTCTATGGTATCGTCGCAACTATCATCACGACAGTGCTTTTCCTTCCTATTACTTACTGGCTTGGAGATACTATGAGTACCTTCTTGGGAGTAGATCTTTATGCATACTATATGAGCAACATCTTCCAAATCATTGGAATTCAGTTTACTTCTGGAGTGATACTCGGAACACTATCAAGTCTCTTTGCTATTGGACGCTATCTAAAAAAATAATATGAAAAAAAGAGTAACAGCGCAAAAGAAGACATCATTAAAATATATTTTTGTTGTCGGTGGCGTTATCTCTGGAGTTGGAAAGGGTGTGACGGCATCGTCCATAGCTCTTCTTCTTCGTCAAGCAGGTCAGCGTGTAACCGCTCTGAAAATAGACCCATATGTAAATGTAGATGCAGGTACTATGAATCCTACGGAACATGGGGAAGTTTTTGTCTTGTCTGATGGTCTTGAAACTGATCAAGATATGGGAAACTATGAACGCTTCCTCGAAACAGACCTCGGAGCTGACAACTACATGACGACAGGACGAGTCTACCAGTCGGTCATAGAGAAAGAACGTGATTTTAAGTACAAAGGAAAGTGTGTAGAGGTGGTGCCTCATGTACCTCTCGAAGTGATAGATCGTATCGACTACGCAGCCAAAAAAGCAAAAGCAGATGTAGTGCTCATAGAAATAGGAGGAACGATAGGAGAGTATCAAAATATACTTTTCCTCGAAGCTATTCGCATGCTCAAGAGTAGAAAGCCTCGTGATGTCTCCGTGGTGATGGTATCGTATCTGCCTATTCCGGGAAATCTAGGAGAGATGAAAACAAAACCAACGCAAGTAGCAGCTCGAACGCTCAACGCTTCTGGTATTTTACCCGACATGATTATTGGGCGCTCTGGTGTGGATGTTGATGAAAAACGCAAAGAGAAGATAGCACTTTCGTGCAATATTCCTCATGACCATGTCATATCTGCACCTGACGTGCCGAGTATATATGCTATTCCAGAAAATTTTAGAAAAGAAAAAGTAGATGCAAAGCTCTGTCATATACTAGGTCTTTCTTGCAAAAAAGATATAAAGAAAATAGAAAAATGGCGCGCTTTCACAAAGAAGGCAGAAGAGGCGACAGAAGAAGTGCGTATTGCTGTAGTGGGAAAGTATTTTTCTACTGGAAAGTTTACTCTTTCTGATTCATATCTCTCTGTGATAGAGGCTTTGAAATATTCGTCATACTGGCAAGGCAAAAAACCTGTTCTCGAATGGTTTGATTCAGGTCTATTCGAAAAAAATAAGAAGAAGTTGTCGATACTTGATGACTTTGACGGTGTTTTGATACCTGGGGGATTTGGTACACGAGGAATCGAAGGAAAGATTGAAGTGATACGATATGTAAGAGAAAATAACATCCCATACTTTGGTATTTGCTATGGTATGCAATTACTCACTATAGAGTATGCACGTTCATGTGTCGGCATAAAGAGTGCTACTACTCACGAAATACACCCAAAAGGGAAACATCGTGTAGTAGACATCATGCCAGAGCAGATTGCCAAACTCAAAACAGGAAACTATGGAGGAACAATGAGACTAGGAACATATCCATGTTCTCTTGTAAAAGGTACTCAGGCATATAGAGCGTACGGGAAATCAAAAATAGAAGAGCGTCACAGGCATCGCTATGAGGTCAATCCTCTCTATGTCAAAAGACTACAAAAAGCAGGATTGGTTTTCTCTGGAATGTCACCTGATGGTAAGCTCGCTGAGATAGTAGAACTTCCTAAAGAAGTACATCCTTTTTTCGTAGGTGCTCAGTTCCATCCAGAATTCCTCGCAAGGCCACTTTCTCCACATCCTCTTTTTACTGCTTTTATAAAAGCCTCCATAACTCAATCATTGAAGAAAAAATAAAAATCTGTATACTTTCTGTGTATTACCGGATCGTCTAATGGTAGGACTCAGGTTTCTGGTACCTGTAATCTAGGTTCGAGTCCTAGTCCGGTAACAAAAAATAAAGAGACAAAAGCGACAGCTTTTGTCTCTTTATTTTTCACCGGACTAGGACTCGAACCGAGGCCATGCGAAAGCCGACCTGACTGCAAGGAAGGGCGAATGGCCGAGTGGATAAAAAGTAATTAAATATTACTTTTTATCGTGAGCGAAGCGAGGGTGGTTTTTCGCTAGAAAAGTAAGGGAATGAGATATTTATGAGTCTGTAAGACGACATAAATATCCATGAGAGTAGGCGAGTCCCTGTCTCGGAACAAAAAAAGAGGAATAAAAAAGCTATTAATATAGAAAATAAGCGCTCTTGATATCTGTAATCTAGATTCAAGTACTTATTTGGCAACAAGAGTATATTTAATTCTCTTCATTTCTCAATTTGCAAGTCACTTGCAAATTGGTGTGCAGGTGTTTTTGTATAAATTAAATAGTCTTATTTTGAAACATAAGAAGCATGATAAGCAGAGCTATCTAAGTGGTCTACCTCTTTTTTGATGATTTTATGTGTATAAAAAATAAAATACGGAAAGTTGATTGCGGAGGTATACTTTGTTATGTATAATAAATATATGAAATATACTCGCAATTTTAAGGAGTTAACTAAAGATGACGCACATATCGCAGGAGGTAAAGGAGCTTCTCTAGGGGAAATGCTCAACAACAACATTCCTGTTCCAGATGGATATGTTGTCACTGCTGATACCTTCGATCAATTTCTTGCAGAGACGGATTTAACGCAAGAGTTGCAAGCTATTTTAACTACCGTAGATACTAAAGCTATTCACACAGTAGAACATGCTTCTGATCAAATTCAAACCTTGATTAAATCTGTGCAAATGCCAGAAGATATCGCTATTGAAGTTATGGCTCAGTTCAAAGACTTAAATGCTGAATATGTGGCAGTGCGATCGTCTGCAACAGCTGAAGATGGAGCTGATCACGCATGGGCAGGTCAATTAGATTCATACCTAAACACTACCGAAGAAAATCTTCTTGAGATGGTTCAATCGTGCTGGGCATCATTATTTACTCCACGAGCCATCTTCTATCGTTATGAAAAAGGTCTACATACCACTCATATCTCTGTGGCGGTTGTTGTTCAAAAAATGGTAAATTCTGAGAAATCAGGAATTGCCTTTTCAGTACATCCAGTGACTGAAGACTACAACCAAATCATCATCGAAGCAGGTCTAGGTCTCGGTGAAGCTATTGTCTCAGGATCAGTAACGCCAGACTCATATGTGATTACCAAAGAACCTCAAGAGATCATTGATGTTCATGTAAATACTCAATACAAAGCTCTATATCGTTCAGATACTCTTGACATTGAGCATGGATTCAATGAATGGAAAGATCTTTCAGATTCAGAAGCAAACGAACAAGTTCTAACAAAAGAACAAATACTAGAACTTTCAAATATTATTGTAACTATTGAAAATCATTATGGATTCCCTTGTGATATTGAGTGGGCTTTTGAAAATGATACTTTCTACATTGTTCAGAGTCGACCTATTACGACACTAAAGCCGATATCAAAAGAACCAAAAATTACTTTTGAAAAAGCATATACACGTGATACTTCAATGATTATTCAACAAGGGTGGAATGCATGTGTAACAAATCCATACTATTCTTCTGAAACAAACCCTCATACACCTCCAGTAATTCACTATATGAATGATGGTGTTATCGAAATTTGGGAAAATGAAAAAGCCACACAATGGATTTTAGATTCACTTCAAAATTTCATTAAAACAGATGAACAAGAACTTATCTCTTTAATTGATCAATATGAAAATGATCTCGAAGATATGAAAGTAATTTGGGAAAACGGACCAATCACAAGTGCCTCAGAATTTGAATCTTTTGTAGAAAAAGTATTTAAGGCTATGAAAGGTTTTGACACCATGTATTTCCCATCGGTAGACGAACGAACCCCAGAACATATCCGAGAAAGAACATTAAGACTTCGCGACGAAGATGTATATTTTGATACCTGCGACAAGCTTATTCGTGATTCACTCATTGCTATTTATCCTGAATTAAAAGGGTATGAATCAGCAATTCTAAAATCAGAAATTAATAACCCACCTTCAAAAGAAATTCTTGCAAAACGTAAGGAAAATTTTGTAGTGATAGGGCAGGAATTTGCAGAACAAATAACTTTACGAGAATATTTATCGCAACATCCTGAATATAAATTTTATATTGAAACTCCACCAACTGATAGTTCAACTCTTGTTGGTCAAGTTGGAAACAAAGGGTATGCAAAAGGTGTCGTACGCGTCATGAAGCGCAAAGATCAAATTGATGAAGCTAAAGAAGGTGACATTATTGTATCGACTATGACGACACCTGATTTCATGCCAGCTATGAATAAAGCAGCGGCAATAATAACTGATGAAGGTGGCGTTACATGTCATGCTGCTATTGTAGCTCGTGAACTTGGAAAACCATGTGTTATTGGAGCAAGGTTTGCAACAGAAATTTTAAATGATGGAGATTTGGTTGAGGTAGATGCAGATAATGGAATTGTTAAAATTTTAGAGTCAAAAAATATAGATCTAAACTATTTTAATAATTTAGCTTTCCAAGCTTCTCGTCCACAGAACTTACAGAGAGATGAAATGATTGCCGCTATGTATAAAATTTTCGAACTAGATTCACGTTTTGTAACTATTCCATTCGAAGGTCGACAGCGAGGTTTATACATCGATCAAGCGTCAGAAGATGAAATGTATTCACGGCTTTTGAAGAAAGTCGATACAAATCAAAAATTCAATGAATTTTTGATTAAGTACTCAGAGCTAGAAAATAAGTTCGATCATGATATTAAAAAATACTCAAAAGAACAATTACCTAAAAAAGAATTAAGTGAATTACTTATTAATTTTAATCAAAACCTTATTGATTTTGGGGAACATGCTTGGATTCCATATCCAATTGAAAAATATCTTGATAATATTTTTCTCGCAGAATTAAAGATATCAAACCCTAAAAATTATCAAGAAATTTATGAAGCTGTTTCAAATATTACAGAATTAACTGATTACCATAAAATGAGGCTTGAGATATGTGAGGCTGTTATTTCAAAAAAAGATTTTAAAGAAGTAGCAAAGCATTTAACAGAATTATATTATTGGTCTTCAGAGTATTCTTTAATAGAACCATTTCTAGATGAAGATCATTTCAACGTTGAATTAAGAAAATTAAATTTCAGTGATGCTAAAGAAGAAAAACATAAAATACTCGAGATTGAAACTTTAAATAAGGAGTTATTTGAAAAAGCTATTGATAAGATTAAGGATCAAAAAATTCTTTTACATGCCAAGGTTATCAATAAATATGTATTCTTGCGGTCAGATAGGGTCGATGTATTTAGACGTATTGTTGCTCCCGCAAGAATTTTGTTAAATCAAGTAGCAGTTTTATTATATGAAGAGACAAAACTATCTTGGGAATACTTAGATATGGTTAATTTATCTAACCAAGAAATTCAAGGATATCTACTTGATGGAATAATTCCAGAATTAGATTTTGTTCGAAAACGAGCTGAAAATTATATTTTCGTCTTTGATAAGAATGGTACAAGAATGATTGATCAGCTAGAACAAGTAAAAAATATTTCTGAATATATCAAAAATCAAGGTGATAAGTCTGATCAAATTAAAGGAAAAGTTGCTTATAAGGGTAAGGTTACAGGTAAGGTATCTCTGGTTTTTTCAAAAGAAGATTTAACTAAGGTTCAAGCAGGAGATATCCTTGTCGCAAGAACTACTATGGTTGATTACACGCCTGTTATGGAGATTAGCTCTGCATTTGTTACTGCAGAGGGAGGTATTACCTCTCATGCAGCCATTGTCTCTCGTGAACTTAAAAAACCATGTATTGTCGGTACAGGTAACTGCATGGATTTACTTAAAGATGGAGATTTGGTAGAGGTAGATGCAGACAATGGAATCGTTAAAATTCTAAAAAAAACTAAAAGTTCTGGGTCAGAATTAATTTCAAAAATAAAAGACCTCAACTGGTTCAAAAGCTGGGAAGCTAAGTCTCCACTATTCTTACCAACTATGGGTGGTCCAGGATATTTCAAATGTATTAAAGAAGAATTTGGTTTTTCACTAGATCATTTTTTAGTAACTACTAAGAAAGGATTACTAAGTGGCTACTGGGTAGAAGATGAAATGAAAGCTTTTGGAAATCATGTTGCAAATCTTGCTGTTAAAAATCCAGAACTACTGAGCACATGGTCAGAACGCCTTAAGCTAGAAACCGATATCTGCCGAGAATTAGTCTCAAAAGATGTTAATTATTTTCTTGATATAAATAACTATCAAAAACTTCGACAAGCAGACGAAATGCTAACCGCGTATCAAATTACGGTACGTGACGTTGTAAATTACTTACCTGATAACCTTCGAGAAGAATATATGTCTGATCTTGAAGGTGCTCGTAAATACAGTGAAACAATCTTCTTTGAATTAGCTACTATTGTAGGCAAAGTAATGAACCATATTTCCAAACAAGAAAAGTACTCAAGAGATGTCTTAGATTGTTTGACTGCAGATGAATTAGAGATTTACATTACTGACAAGAAACTACCTACAGAAGAAGTACTGCAGGAACGGTACAATTCTTCAGGGTATATTAATCATCCAGAGTTTACTTGGTTAAATGAAAACGAAGTAAAAGAAATTGAACAATCATTTCTTTCTCATTCTTCTCATATATTAAAAGGTCAAACTGCATATGAAGGAAAGGTAACAGGAATAGTCAGAATTATTAAAGATTTTTCACAGAGTGAAGATTTTATTGAGGGAGAAATTTTGGTAACTGGAATGACAGATCCAAACTATGTTCCAATTATGAAAAAAGCAGCAGCTATCGTCACTGATGCTGGAGGTTTGTTATGTCACGCTGCTATTGTTTCAAGAGAAATGAAGGTTCCTTGTGTTGTTGGTACCAAGATTGGAACTCAGATTTTAAATGATGGGGATTTGGTGGAAGTTGATGCTGATAATGGGATTGTTAGAATTTTAGAAAAAGGTCAGAATGATAATTATTTACTTAAAGAACGGGATGAATAT
>JBLHIK010000012.1:0-20733 GCA_047614005.1 Flavobacteriaceae bacterium
CATAGATTATATCAAAAATTATATCAAAAAACTATTTATTTTTCTCTGCTATTAATTAAAAGTTACTTGAGTATTTTTCTTTATCATTAAATCAAATATATTTGAAATTTCAGCACTCAATGATGTTGTTACCATTGGCGTTCCATATATTTTTCCTTCGTTCTGTGCTTCTATATATCCTCCAGACCATTTTCCATACTTATCAATATTTTCAATACAAAATGCTTTTGAAGAAGGGTTTTCACCTGAAGTAATATTTACATTTGAGCAATCATATTGCCAACCGCCAATATTTATAGAATCTTCTGAAGGACTGTTTTCATGAGGTTTTATAGATACGCCAGCAGTAAAATTCTCACTACCATAGCTACCTCCATTCATATAAGTTACAACCCAATCACTTGGATACACAACTGAACCAATACCTGTTTGCTCTGATGTTAACTGAGACCATGCTTGTGATATTTCTGGAGCAGATATATCAAACTGTGAACTCCACGAATTAGTAGATCCATTTGATAGATTATTATCCTTCATAAAAACAACATATCTACCACTTTCAATATTATAACCATCAAGATTAAATATCTCTTTTTCATCATTTTCTGTTGAATCTGAGAGAGCAATTGAAGTAGATACTCCTTGAGATTCACCCACTGATATGAGGCTAATGTACATCATGTGACTAGGAGATATATTGCAAGTAATCCAGTTCACTTCTAGTTCTCCATCTATTTGAATTTTTTGATCGAGTGATGGACTCTTGATAATGATGATTGGCTCAAGAGTGTCCTCACATTCACTGTGTGAGAGTTTTGGCTTCTCTTCTTTGTCTTTTGGTGTTAAATCTACTGGATCAGAGTCATCATCTCCTTCACCACTATCTCCGTTGTCATCTTTATCATCTTTGTCGTCTTTGTCATCTTTATCATCTTTGTCATCTTTGTCGTCTTTGTCATCTTTATCATCTTTGTCATCTTTGTCGTCTTTGTCATCTTTGTCGTTTTTGTCGTTTTTGTCATCCTTGTCGTCTATGATATCTATATCAGCATAGCCTCCAGAATTTTCTATATTTTCAATATCAGGAGATATATTTTTTTTATTTTTAATTACGACAGCTCCTAGTATTCCTCCACCTACGATAAGACCTATTAATATAGTTATTATAATACTTCCTTTTTGACCTCTTGGGTAATAATGTTTCATATACTTTATTATAACGTATTATAAAAGTTTTTATTACAAAATCAGAAAAAGGAACTGCTAGTGGATTTCCTGTTAGGATTTTTGTGCGCCGGATTCGGTCACCCTTATGGATATTTTGCTTCGCAAACTCACAAAATATCTCATCGTCTCGACCCCGTCGTCTCATCTGCAATTTCGCCAAAGGCTCATTGCAGTAAATTCGGCTTTCTTCGAATCCCTCTCGGGCGTCAAAAACATAAAAAACCAAAGCATATGCTTTGGTTTTTTGTTTTTGTGCGCCGAGAGGGATTCGAACCCCCGTAGACCGAAGTCGGGAGGTTTACAGCCTCCTGCATTTGACCGCTCTGCCACCGACGCATCAACAAAAGTATCATAACCTATTTATGATTTTGATACAAGAAAAAACTACCTCAATATCTCACTTCTTCCATCTTTATATATTCTCACTACAGAAGATGGTTTTCCTACTATACGCCCTCCATCGATGTACACATCAACTTTTTTACCAAAGTATTTTAAAGCTTCATTTATATTTTCCGCAGGGGTATATCCCTCTGTGTTTGCAGAAGGAGCGATAATAGGACCTACTTCTTTCAGGAGATCATGCAGACCCTTAAGTATATCCTTATTTTCAACAATGCGAAAAGAAAGAGATATAGTACCTCTATGTAGATACTTCAGCTCATCCTTGTACTTTTCATCAATACCAAAAACAAAAGAGGTTCGTGATCCATCTTGTAGGTACGTATCCATCGACTCTTTTTCATTTTGAGTAAGCTCTCTTTGTAAAATATTTTCAACATCAGTCAAAGAAGCACAGAGAATAATGCAGGCCTTGCTTATATCTCTTTTTTTAATATTATAAATATCTTCAATAGCTTTTTTACTATATACACTAGCAACTATTCCATAAATAGTATCAGTAGGTATGACAGCTATACCATTTTCTTTGAGTACTTTTTTTGCTTTTTCCCAGTCAGACATATGAGATTATCCCACCATGAATTCAACCACATCTCCATCAGAAACGATATATTCCTTCCCTTCTGTTCGCACGAGACCTTTCTCTTTTGCATTCTTAAATGAACCTTCTTCGAGGAGAGGTTTCCACTCTATGACCTGAGCTCGAATGTATTTTTGCTCAAAATCACTATGTATGACAGCACCTGCTTGTGGACCAGTAGAACCTTTTGGAATAGTCCATGCACGTGTCTCCTTTTCTCCCGTTGTAAAATATGTTTCAAGCCCCAACAGCTCATATGCGCAGCGTATCAAAACAGCCACATCATCTTTCTCTCCACCAAGCTCCTCTCGGAACATTTCTTTTTCTTCGCCTTCAAAATCTTTTAGGTCGTCTTCTGTTTTTGCATCTATCACCACATAACCAGCACCAGAAGATGTGATCCACTCGATTACTTCTTGAAATTTTGCAGGATCTGTTTCGTCGAGATTTTTTGTATCGCTTTTCTTATTGAGTCCGTAGAGTATCTTCTTTGCAGTAAGAAGATGTATGCTTTTTAGTAGTTTATTTTCTTCAAGAGAAAGGTCGAGACTCGATACCATTTTTTCTTCTTCAAGAGCTTGTTCTGCTTTTATCAACAAAGCATCGAGCAAAAGAGATTCTTTGTCACCCCTCTTTACATCTTTATGTAGTTTTTCCCTTCTCTTCTGCACTGTGTCTAAATCAGCCAAAACAAGCTCCATGTTGATCACTTGAATATCTCTCAATGGGTCTATACTTCCATATACGTGAGTTATTTCAGTACCTGCATCTTCTATAGGAAAAATACGCACCATTTCCAAGATAGCATCCACTTCTCTGATGTGAGAGAGGAACTGATTACCGAGTCCTTCTCCTTTACTAGCACCCTCTATGAGTCCAGCAATATCTACAAATTCTATTGCAGCAGGTATAGTCTTTTGAGTTTGAGAGAATTCTGAGAGCTTCCAGAGTCTTTCATCGGGCACTTCCACAATACCCACAGACGGGTCGATAGTACAAAACGGATAATTCTCTGCTGGTGCAGATTTTTTTGTAAGCGCATTAAAAAGGGTCGATTTTCCAACATTTGGAAGCCCTACTATTCCTATAGATAACATATAAAAAGAGTATATAGTATGTTCTTTTATTACGCTAGTTTTTTATTCCTGCGAGGTAGTATAAAAAAAGCAATAATAATAAGAACTAGAAACACAAGAGCCACTACCTGATATGCAAAAAAGTAAGAAGAATTTAATATTAATATACCCATACCAACTGCCAATATTCCAGTAAAGAATTTTTCAATAAGAGCATTAATAGAAAAGAGTGTTGCTTTGTTTTTTGAATCTATAATAAATCCAAGTTGATGCTGTGAATCTGTGGCAGAAAATCCCCACATAATTCCCGGAATAAACATAAATGACACAGCAACAACCCAAGGAGTTTGAACAAAAGCGATTAAAGAAAAACAGATCAAGAAAAGAAAAGTTTTGAATATAAGAAAATTTTTATAATTAAATAATTTATAGATAAAACCATTAGTAAGAAGTAAGATTGAAGCAATACCCCTTGAACATGCCAAAAAAATTCCCAACATAGATATTGAAAACCCTAATGACTCTTGAAATGGATTTTTAAAACCAATCGTTGTTGAAAGATATAGTGCCATTACAGCAATAGTAAATCCTATATAAGGCAACCATCCTGCATTCTTCCATTCTCTTAATATGCTTGAAAAATTCTTCATTATATTTATTTCTTGTATTTCTTCTTTTATAGAAGGTGAAAATAGAATAGATGTAAAAACCAAACCAATAACATCTAAAACAAGAGCTACCACAAATGCCATCTTGTAGTCAAATTCTGCAACAAATGCAAGAAGTAGTATAAAAACCACTGGAATAGCAAAACTAATGGATTTCATTCGTCCATATATTTTAGAAAAATTAGCTTCTCTCTTAAGAGAAGTGAGTGTCTCGTGAAGAAATGCCTTGAAAGTTCCACTACTAAAAGCAAAACCAAGAGAGGTAATTATGCCACCTATAATAAACCATGAAATAGAATTTGCAAAAACATAACATGCTGTTGACACGACCATACAAGTCTTAGATATAACAAGAGCATTTTTATGACCTATCTTGTCAGCGATATATCCACTAGGTATCTCAAAAAAGAAACCAGCAACTTGACTTAAAAAACTCACGAGGCCGATAGTCCTTACTGTTGCATCAGGAAAAGTTAAAAGATATATAGTGAGAAATGTTAAATACGTCCTCTTTTGAGTTATTAAATATATCACTGATTTCCAAATATTTGATTGGAGTTTTTGTGTGGTAGTTTTCATAAATAAATAATATTATACAGAATATCATAAAAAGCGTTCTTGCGGAGCAAGAACGCTTTTTTAAATTTACCTACGATACTCTCTACATTTTTGGAGCAAGTCCAAGACCTTTGAGCTGGTCTTTGTATTTTTTCATGACTTCCATAGTAGCTGCCATTTGTGGTTTTCCACTTTTGATAAGATGTTGGATTTCTTTTCCAATCTTTTCGAAAAGTTCTGGATTTTCTGTCATAAACTTTACCATAGCATCTTGCTGATCAGCAGGAACGCCTTGCTTTTTCATTTGGGATCGCATAGCCATACCCATTGCTTTTTGTTTTAATTTCTTGAACATATAGATAAAGTGTAACAAAATTAAAAAAATTTCCAAATATACTTTTTTGATGAACATGGTACAATAAAAAGGACTCACAGAAGAAAGAAAATATTGTTTTTTTCTTGTAATAAATATTATACTCATACGTCTACAACTATGAAAAGTACCAATACAAACCATGAAGATAGCTTCATAGAACACTACAACGAGCACAGTGACGGTATTTTTCGTCTCTGCTTCTTTAAAACAGGAGACAGAGAACTTGCCACTGATCTCGTACAAGATACTTTTATGCGTGTATGGGACACTCTTCAAAAAGGCAAGGAAGTCGAAAACCTAAAGGCATTTATCTACCAAGTAGCTAAAAATGCCATTATCGACTACTACCGCAAAAAGAAAACATCATCTCTCGATAGTCTTCTTGAGGAAGGCTTTGATGAACAAGGTGATGACAACAGAGAAAAGCACGCTGACGTGTTTGAAGCAAAACAGCTCATGCAACATGTTCATGAGCTTGATGATATGTATAGAGATATACTACTTCTGCGGTATGTAGAAGACTTCTCTATAGAAGAAATAGCAGAACACGTAGGCGAAGAGAAAAACAACATATCGGTACGAATACACAGAGCACTGAAAAAACTCGAAACGATAATAGAGGAAAAACAAAAAGAATATGAATAACATAGAAAAACAACTTCATAAGCTCAAGCAAGTAAAACTCTCAGAAGACAAGAGAGAGAGTATTCGCTATGCCCTCATAGAGCACATGCAAAAACCAGCAACATCAAATCGCTGGAATTTCTCTTTTGCTATGCGATATTCTATGGCTTTTGTATTTACTATTATTGTTGCAGGAGGAGGCCTCTCGTATGTTGCAGCTGCTTCTCTTCCAGGAGATGTTCTCTACCCTATCAAGATACACGTTTCTGAAAAAGCAGAGATTGCTCTTACTCCACAGGCACATAAAATTGAGATTAAAAAGAAACATGTAGAAAATCGATTTAAAGAAATCGAAATACTAGCAAAAGAAGATAAACTCACAGAGGAAACACAAGTAATAGCTCAAGAGCAACTCCAAAAAGACTTTGATGAATTTGATGCAGCTATTACAGCTCTCGAAGAAACTGATTCTGTAGCTATTGCTCTTGCAGCTACAGCAAGTATGGGACCAGTCGTAGAGCATTATAGTGAGATCATAGAAGAGATAACAAAAAACAACATATCTCAAAACGCTATTTCACGAACTATCGTAGCAGATGCAAAAGCGAAAGTAGCAACACTCAACAAAAAAGAAGAAGTTCTTATCGTTCGAGCAGAAAAGAAAGAAGAGCAAAATGTAGAAACAAAAGAAAGTATTCGAGAAATAGCAGAAACAAAGATAAACCTTCTGCAAGAAAAAGTTACAAACTTCAATACTATTGCTCTTGAAATTTCTTATACAAAAAATATTCTTCCCCTATTGGAAGATGCACCAGTAGTAGACGCAAATATCGACATCACACAAGACGGTAATGTTGCTCTTGTGAATGAGACACAGACTGTATCTATACCAACATCACGCAAGTTGCGCTCTCTTTCATCTTTCTTTGAATCAGAAAATCTTCTTCTTGATGCTCAAATATATTTCCATAACGAAAATTACGGTGAAGCAATACGCTCATCTCAAAAAGCACTTAAAATAATAGACGAACTCAACCGCTTTATATCAGATGAGTCGTATGGTGAATTTTCTCCAGAACACCAACAAGACAATACATTCTCTGACCTTCAAATAGAAAATGACGACCTCATCAAGGAGATAGATGCTTTAGATAAAAACGAAGAACCTATTTCTGTCGAAACCAAAGAAAACATAACACAACCGCTTGTAATAGAAAAAGAAATAAAAGAAAAAACAGAAACAACTTTCACTCCACAAGAATCTGAATCTGAAATAGTAGCAGTTATCTAATATAAACCCTCAAAACAAGAAGGCTCTTAACAAAAAAAGCACCAAGCAAAGCTTGGTGCTTTTTACTTCTGCAAGATGCCCTAGTCAAGCTCTATTATCTCTATATCATCTATATCATCATTGCCCTCAACCTCTTTTTTCTCTTTTCTTGTTTCTTCAATACCTTGGTTTTTATAGAGGAAAAAAGATCCTATCCCTATAATACAGATAGAAAGAGGAATGAGCCACAAAAGCATACTGGGTGTTGCCTTCTGAGCTTTATCACTCCCAACAGATGCTGACAAGAGACTGCTTTCTTTTTGCTCTTCATCTTCTACTTTTTCTTTATCAGCTTTTTTGGATGATGTTACAAATGATGTTGTTTTGTTTTTTACAGGTATTACTTTTGACACTACAGGGTATGAAGAAATAGTTTGGTTTTCTGAATTTTTTATCGTAACAGAATGTACGCCAATACCACTATATGCTTTAGGTATAGAAATATTGAGCGTTGCATTTTTTGATATCATTGTATGATCAGGTACAGCAAAAACACCTTTTGGAAACACAAACCACCACCCTGTCATATCAATATCTACTGATGTCTTGTTTGAAAGAGAGATAAAAATATTTTTATTCTCTTCTAAGATAGAATTTATCACGAGGTTTGTATTTGAAATAGTAAGAACAATACTGTCTGTCATATCAGGCTTTTTTGAAAATTCAGAATCATAGTAATCTAGTACAACAGAGTATGTACCAGGAAAAGAATACGTATGTGAAATATTACTCACGTCACCTTTTCCTTCAAAGGTTTCTCCATCACCAAAATTCCAATAATATCGCCCAAACTTATATCTCCTTTCACATGCAGTAATGAAAGCTTCAAAATCAATATTATTACCAGAGATGAATGAACCTATAGTAGATGCTTTTATTTCTAGATTTTTAAGACGAGGGTCGCAATAATCTTTTGTAGTCTTGCTTGAATTTTCTGTTGAAGTATTTGACGTTGTATTTGTATTTGAACTTGAATCAGTGCTTGATTCAGAGTTATTATTTTCTGTTGGAGTATTGTCACTACTATTAGCTGCTCTGGGTGTTGCTGTATCAGTCACCCAGCTTCCACTACTGTACTGCATAGTCTCTTTTGTTACATTATCACCAGCACTCCATCCACCACTACTATCGAGAGTATATTCTGCATTTCCATCACCTTTGACTATTTTTAGATATTCTCCAGTATTTCCAAGACTCCCAACATATATTAAATCTGCACTCATTAAAGGAGCGGAATCATCATCAGTGCGCTCAAGGAGAAAATACCCTCCTGCAGAAATATTTCCGGAAAGCTCTATGTGAGGCTGTCCGTCATTTGCTTCCAATACCCAGCCATCTATATTTACACTACTTGAACCCTCATTATATAACTCTATCCATTCATCATTAGCACTTTCCATACTTCCCATCCATGCCACTTCATTGATACGAACAGTAGCAGAAGAGATAAAAGGAAAGAACATTACAAAACAAAAGAGGAAAATCCTAATATCTGTTTTCTTTAAAACAGATATTAGGATTTTTATTTTATTCCAAACACATTGCATATATATTATTATTCTAAAATACGTCGCAAGACATCTTCAGGAACTTCTTTTACAGAACCAGTGCGAGGTTCAAAAAGAGAGTCGTCGTACTTCTGCTTTTTATCTTCTTGAGACATGTCTTCTTTGGGAGAAAATGTATCTTCCTTGGAAGCATCCGATGTTTCTTTTTTTATAAACGCTTCATTTTCTCTGATGAGATGAGGTGAGTTTAGTTCCTCTTTTGATATATCTTTCTGAATGTCCCTTGTTTTAGATTCTTGTATATTTTCTATCAATCCTTTATCTGTATTCACTTCCTTTTCTTCGTGTACTTTTTGAGATAACACGCTTTCGTCTTTAAAAGAAAGACCTGCGAGAGCATCTTTGAGACTTGTTGGTTTTTTCTTTTCTTCATATTTTACAACAGGTATTTCTTGTACACTTTTTTGATCTTGCTCTGTAGATTCTTTTTTACTTTCTTGATTCTGGATGTTTTTTTCTTTTATATCTTCTTCTGGGTTATTTTTTGCAACAGTATGAGAAAGAAGACTCTTAAGAGATATCGTTTCTTTTTGTATTTCTTTTTTGTGAGGATTGCTGGTGTTATTGTTCTTTTTTATTATACTTTTACCTGTACTACTTGGGGTAAATTTTGTTACCTGAGAAGGTAAAACCTGTGTAGGGGTATCTTTTTCAATCTTTTCAACTTTAGCTACTGAAACCTCTGTAGTTTCTTTTTTCTCAATCTTCTTCATAACATCTTTTTTGTTTTCCGCCTGCGTATGTTCTGACGATATAGTATTAAGCAGATCAGAGAGCTTGGATGATGCTATCGGTGTGTCCATGGCAATATCTTTTTGTACGTGCTGAACTACACCCTTTTTTTCTTCTTCTTTTTTATCTTGTGAATTATTTTTTTTACCTTTTATTTCAAAAGTAGTTCTCTCTACTGGCTTGTTTTTCTTGTTTTGATTGTTTGGATTGTGATTACCTTTGTTTTGCGGGTTTTTATTATGGTTATTATTTTGATTGTTATTGTTTTGGTGATTATTGCCGTCGAGCATCCATTCTGAAATAGCTGCAGCAATATCGCTCCGCTTTTGACCATACGTTTCTCGAGAATTTTTCAATACTTCATCTTTGAAAGTAAGAGCTGGTTTTTCAGGTCTATTCATTGTGCGAGCAGAAAAAGGCTTTGAACCTACACCATCTATCATAAGCCTGAGATATACTTGAGTAAAACCGAGGTTTACAATATCATCCGCAAGAAAAACATGTCCAAATTCTTTTTCAAAAATCTCCGCATCAAAAGAACCCACACGAAAAGTAATAAGACTTCCGACGTTACCAAAAACCGCCGCACGCACCTCTTCGCTCATTTGTTCTACATATTGGTGAGCAATAGTGAGATTGAGTTTGTATTTACGGGCCTCTGAGAGAATATCCGCGAAAGAGTCTGATGAGAAAGATTGAAACTCATCTACGAAGAAGTAGAAATTTGGCAAGTCTTTAATGCCCTCTGGCCCTACATCAGCGCGACTCATCGCACCAAGATATATTTTTGTAATGAGCATTCCTCCTAAGAGAGCTGCATTACTCTCACCTATCTGCCCTTTTGATAGATTCATTATAAGGATTTTTTTATTATCCATAATGTCACGAATATCGAAGCTGGATTTTTCCTGACCAACGATATTTCGAATAACAGGGTTTGAGATAAATTGACCAATCTTGTTCTGAATAGAAGCACCTGCTTCTTGCATGTATCTCTCTCCGTATTTTTCAAATTCATCTACCCAAAAAGCCTTTACCGATGGGTCGGAGATATTTGAAACGACACGCTTTCTATATGCTTTATCGGCGAGCATTCTGTTTACTCCCAAGATAGTAGAGCCGGGGTATTCCAAAAGTGCTAGGAGTACATTTCCGAGGATATATTCCATACGAGCAGACCATGCATCTACCCATATCTTTTTAAACGAAGACATGAGACCCGAAGCCACGAGATGCCTCTTGTCTGGATCAACATCTTCCATGACGTTGAAAGAAACAGGCATATCTACATCATGAGGAGCAAAGTACACAACATCTTTTATACGATGCTCTGGAATATATTCGAGAAAAGTCTCTGCTGTTCCTCCATGAGGATCGATAAATGCCATTCCGTTTCCATTGTTGATATCTTGTATGGCAAGATTTTCAAGAAGAGTAGACTTACCCATACCAGTCTTACCGATAATATACATATGTCTCGTACGGTCTTTTGCCTTTATACCGAACTTTCGATTTTGATTACGAAAATCAGTTTCGGCAAAATATGTAATCTGTTCTTCATTTTGTGACATTGTATTTATTATATCACGTCTCATGACAAAATGAGAAACAAAGAAAAAACATTATGATATACTTATGCTATATGAAATCAGATATATTTACACTTGGCAAAGGTGGTGGACTCATAGAAACCGTAGCTGTCCCTCTCTCTGATAATTTCTTACTTTATGCATTTTTTGGCTGTATTATATTGTCGGTATTTTTCTGGCTGACTTTGACATATCATTGGAGTAAATACGGCAAAGGAGTCCTCACTATGCCTGCGCAAATCATCTTTACGGGAGGTTTGGCATTTTTAATAGTATCTATAGCCCGTCTTATTTTATAATATATGTGGAACTTACTACCAAATGAGAGAAAACAGTTTGTAGCGCGAAAGCATAGCTTTATTTTCATTACAGAAACATTATTTTTTATCCTCTTTGCCTTTTTACCATATGTCATTCCAGAGCAGTGGTACTCTTTTATCCCTCTCTCTGTTCAAAATAGCTCTGGAGAAAGTATTTCTCAAATGGCTTATATGGTATGGCTTCTGCTTTTATGGATTGGATTTTTTGTCGCATGGACAAATTACTTTCTCGACATATGGATCATAACCAACAAACGCATCATCGATGTCGACCAAAAAGGTCTTTTTCGAAGAGAGATTGCCACACTACAAGTGGAGCATATTGTAGATATGAAGATTATCACTCCAGGTTTTTGGGGAAGTATTCTCGGATATGGCTCTATTGAGATACAAACAGCAGGAGCAGAAAAAGAATTTACAATAAAAAATGTACGACGACCAGAAGAAGTAAAGCAAAAAATCTCAACCATCCAAAGAAAATCAATCGACGCCATAAAGGAAGTCCGAGTAGTACGGTAAAGCTTCCATAATTTGACTTTTTTGAAACACACTGATAATATTAGATCCATGATAAGTAATAAGAAGTATTTTTCACATACATCTCGTTGGCACCGTATTTTTTTCCGGCGTTTTTACTTGCATTCTTTTTAGAGAAAATTTCTAAAAGATACCCCATCGAAGTAAAGTACGTCACTACATATGACGTACTTTTTTTATTAAATAAAACAAACAAAACATGAATAACAACCTACCTAAAAAATACATAGAACAGCTAACAGAATTCATATCCTTCAAAAGTATCTCTACTGACGCATCATATAGTGAAGAATGTCACAAAACAGCACAATGGCTCAAAAATCTCTTTTTGAAGAATAATTTTGAAGTAAAAATAGACCAAGGCCCTACTACAAATCCTCTCGTAATGGCAAAATATCATCAAGATAAGGATATGGAAACCATACTCATCTATGGTCACTATGATGTTCAGCCTGCAGAAGAAAAAGAAGGTTGGAGTCATGACCCTTTTACCCTTACGGAAAGAGACGGCCGCTTAAGTGCTCGAGGCGCTATAGACAATAAAGGACAAGTATTTGTGCATATCTACACAATACTCGAACTCATGCGAGAAAATCAGCTCAAATACAATATTATCTTTATGATCGAAGGAAATGAAGAATCAAGCAATCATGATATATCAGAACAGCTTGAAAAAAATAAAGATTTTCTCAAATCAGATTATGTATTGATATCAGATGGAGAAACTACAAAAAACCTTCCTACAGTAGAACTATCATTTCGAGGTGGTACCAACATGACAATCAACATAAACACAGCTCCAAACAATTTCCACTCTGGTATCTATGGTGGAGCTGTACCAAATGCAGCCCTTGTACTCTCTCAAATTTTAGCAAAGATAAAGGATGAGAAAAACAATGTATTAATATCAGGATTCTATACAGATACAGATGACATATCTCCAGAAATAAAAGAAATGAATTCTTCTATAGCTTCTACAGAAGAAATATTGGAATTATCTGGAGTAAAAGAACTTCTCACAGAAGATGATCTTGATTTCTATACACAAACAGGACTACGTCCTACTATAGAAATATCAGGTATTACTTCTGGGTATACTGGTGTAGGTTATCTCAACATAGTACCTGCTCACGCTGAAGCAAGACTAAACATACGCACAGCGCCAGGACAAGACACAGAAAAAGTAACAAATATAGTAAAAACCTTCATCGAAAAAGAAACACCAAACTATGCAACACTCAAGGTACAGGCAGAGGAAGGAGGAAATTCTATTGCACTTGATTCAACTTCAGAAAAATTAGAAGAAATAAAAGAAATATTAGAAGAAATATATCAACAACCTGTCGTATCAAAGCATGTCGGAGGAAGTATACCTATCGTGTCTGATTTTATTGAAAAACAAAACATGAATGTCATATCAGTTTCTCTTGCAAATGAAGATTGCAATATGCACGGAATCCATGAAAACTTTGATATCTCAATGGTAAAAAACGGTCTCGCTTTCAGTCGTAGATTTTTCCAAAAATAACAAACAAGAAAGGGTGCAGTAGAGCACACCATACAGGCTGAGTCTAGAACCAGCCTGTATGGTGTGAAATACACATCTATAGAAATAGTTCTTTTTACAATTTTAAAAAATATGAAAAACGAAAACGAGAAAACCATTCGACAAAATAAGAATGTAGATCCAGAACCTAGAGAACCTCAACCTCAATACACTACAACAAAACAAACAGAGGAAGATAAAAATTCAGGGCTTGATCAAAAAATACCATATATTAAACCAGGTGGTTCAATACAATGGCTATATTAAAATCTTATTTATGTTTTTTAAAAAAGCCTTTTACTTTTCAGTAAAAGGCTTTTTTTTAAAACTCTTTTAATAATTAATTGTTAAAATAGTTATTATAAATAACATCATATTCGCCACTTTCTCTTATTTGAATTAATGCTTGATTTATCTTCATCAAAAGTAAATTTTTTTCTTGCTGCTGTGGCAACATGAAGGCATATGACTGTCTTGTAAAAGGCCCTCCCACTAAAATAATATCTTTTTCTTTTGTTTGATTTTGCAAAATAGGTAAATCAGTCACTATTGCATCTATCTTTTTATTTTTTAATGCAATATATGCCTCTTCAATATTTTTAAACTCAACGGGGTTTCCTTTTTTCAAAACAACAGCTTCTTTTGCAGTTGTATCCATCTTTACGCCAATTTTCTTGTATGCAAGATCGTCAGATGAAGAAATTTTAGATTTTATTTTTGAAATAGTTAAAGTAGCGCTTGTTTGACCAATATATAAACCAAAAATAGCAAGACCAAATAATATAGAGAATATACTAAAAACTTTACCGAGCATAGTAACAGGGGTTATATCACCATATCCAACAGTACTAAAAGTCACAATACTCCACCAAAACGATTCAAATACACCTGGTAGATAACTAGCAGATACAGAAAGCCCAGCTTCTATGATCCAATATATATTAGAAATAACAAATGCAAACAACACCAATACCCCTAATATAATCAATGTTTGTTTACAAAATATTTTTTTTAACAAGTCTTTTACAGAATATGAATGAGACGAAATAATAGCAATACCTAAACCTGTATCAAGTGTAAAATAAGACATATCGAGAAATTTTGCTCTTTCAACAGTTCGAGTAATACCAGCCATTGATACATCATAAAAACCTTCACTGGCTCTAGATAGCAGGTCTGTAAAATTTTTATTTTCTACATATTCATAATCTACCTCTATGAGATTAGCTATTCTTTCCCAAAGCTCAACCTCGAAACCACGCCAGAGACCATCTTCCTTGAAAACAAGAGGTTTGAAACTATTAACACCTATTTTTAACTTTTGTTTTTGTGTATTTAAATGCACAGTACCAAATATATTATTCTACAATTGAAGTATATTCAATATGTATTTTTTGATTATCTTCCATTACGAGAGTTGAAGCATCTCCTTCGTATACTTCTCCGTCTACTGAGATTACAGCAGTGTATCCATCGCGATCAAATGTTCCTCCTGTTACTTCAAAGAAATCTGCAAGAACATGTGTCACTCCTAGTTCTGTTGTTTCTATATGAATCTTCCCTGAGGCATCATGAGTATGAACTTCTGCCATACATGTTTGAGATACACCCATATTTCCTAATACTCCTTCATTTACTCCATCTACGGTAATAATAAGATATGGATGGATGTGAGACGCAAGACCTTGATGTCCGTTTGGAAGACAAGGGATAGTAGTATCAGCCCATGTTACTATTTTTTGTTCTGTATTATTAGAAACAAAAGTGGAAAGAAAGATAAGCACAGCTACAACTATAAGAGATATAATAAGATTTTTGTTTTTCTTCATAAATAAAATAAATGTTTAATAATTAAATAATATACTACAGTCTACCACGTAGTTTCATTGCGCCCAATACTCGCACCATAGAAAGCATGAACGCAGCGTCGCGAAGAGGTATCTGCCCCCTATCGCTCTTTTCCCATACAGCATCACTGGCATTGTTCATAATAGTCAGTAGTTTTTCTTGTACTTCTTTTTCATTCCAATAGTAATGCATTCTGTTTTGAACCCATTCAAAATATGATACTGTCACACCTCCTGCATTTGCTAAAATATCTGGCAGTACGTATATGCCTTTTTTGTGCAATATCTCATCAGCTTTTGGAGTTGTAGGTCCGTTGGCGAGCTCTACTATAACGCGCGCTTTTATGTCATTTGCATTTTTTTCTGTTATTTGATTATCGAGAGCTGCAGGAACAAGGACGTCACACTCCTGTACGAGAAGTTCTTCATTGCTCATTTTGATTCCTTCTATCTTACAATCAGAAAAAGACAGTGTCGCATTTTTCCACGCTTGAGCTTCTTTGAGGTCGAGACCTTTTTCATTGTAAAGAGCTCCACTACTATCAGAAATACCTACGACGAGATATCCAAGCTCAGTGAGAAGATGCGCCGCAAAAGACCCAGCATTACCAAAGCCTTGAACAATCACCTTTGGAGACGAAGGAAGATCGAAGTTACTTCGAAGACGCTCGAGAACATACACGCCACCTTGTGCTGTAGCATCTCCTCGCCCCACACTTCCACCAAGTTCGAGAGGTTTACCTGTGAATGTTCCAAAAACATTTTTACCTGTTATTTTTTGATATTCATCTGTCATCCATGCCATTATCTGTGGGTTCGTATATACATCAGGAGCAGGTATATCTTTATCAGGTCCGATATGGTCTACAAAAGCACGCACCCAAGCTCGAGAGACGCCCTCTATCTCTTTTTGTGTCATTTCTTTTGGATTGCACTGTACACCACCTTTTCCTCCTCCTAGAGGGATATTTACCACAGCACACTTAAGAGCCATGAGAGCCGCAAGAGTCTTGACCTCGTCGGTATCAGCCTCAGGATGAAAACGAATTCCTCCTTTGTATGGACCACGAGCGCTGTTAAACTGTACTCTATATGCAGAATACTCTTTCCCTTCTACTGATAATGTTTCTTCTAATACTCGCTCTGGTTCGAAAAAAGATTTGAGTCTTTCTTCTGGTATATGCATCTCTGCACCTATTCGAGCAATACGTTCTTTATATAATTCAAATACATTCATACCAAAATTATATCACAAAAAAACCCGCACCATGTGCGAGTTTTTTCAAAATTATTTTTTCTTTTTAGCTGCTGGTTTCTTCTTTGTTGCAACTTTTTTAGCTTTAGACGCAGGAGCTTTTTTCTTTGCTGCTGGTTTTGTCTTTGCTTTTATTTCTTTAGAAATAGATTTCCAATATGAACGGATTTCTTTTTCAAATTTTCCAAGCTCATCTTGGGCTACGTGTTTTGCTTTTTTATATTTAGCAATCACGCCATCTACGATTTCATGATATTTATCCTCGCTTACTTCTTCGAGCTTTTCAAACTTTTCGAGAACCTCTCCTTTCGCTTTCAAAGTCCAACCGCGCACTTTCTTGCGATTTTCTTTTCCTTTCGGACCAAGGAGAAAGTATCCTGCCGCAGCAAGAGTAACGAGTCCTGCTCCGAGAGCTATGCCCTTTACTACTTCTTTGCTTTTATCTTTTTTAGCACTTACTTTTTTTGCCATATATTTTTTTATATAATAATAATGTGTAACGAATGTAGTATATCACACTGCCTTTACCTGCGGTCAAAGAGTTTTTTTAACGCAGCCAGAATATTTGTAAGAGAAGTGAGTTTTTTGATATTAGATCTCGCGACATCTATGTCGTCTTTTATTTCATATGCTTCTTCTTCCGCAAGGCGCACGATAGTACTAAGCCTTCTGATAATTCTAATTGCATATATTCCTACAATAATAAGAAAAATACAAAGGAGTACTATAAAAGTACTTGTAATAAAAAAGAATATGTCGAGCTGTAATAAGTCATTCATGTGTACATTATATCATGAATAACTTCATGAAATTTTTCCACATATAAAATAAACCTTTTCTTACACAAAACACCCGCACACCAATTTGCAAGTGACTTGCAAATTAAGGATATTAAAATTAATTAATAATATCTAAAAGTTCTTTTTCAGTAATATTTTCGTTTATTTCAAAAGTTCCTCCATCTTCGAGCTCTTTTTTGTAAGAAACACGAACCTTTTTCTCCCCATTGGATAATTTATCAATATCAACTTGATAACCTTCGGTAAAATCAAAACCTTTGTTATCAAGTATTTCAATAAATTCATTAAGTTTTTCTTTTCCAAGTCGATCCTCAATAACTTTTGCAAGAAAACATTCAGTGACGCCTTGATGTGACCCCATGAATCTCTTAAGAGTATCTGATTTATATTTCTCATTATTATCATTTTCTCGTATATCGTTCCAACGATTTGATACTTTAAGATATTTTTTAAGAATTGAACCAATCTGGTCAACGCCGCGTTGATATGTGAGAGATTCAGTATCACCAACACTTTCTGCAAATGTATCTGATTCATTTATAAGAAATTTAAAATAATTTCCACTAGAGAATTCACTATATATTTTTTTAACATACTCACTATCTTTTGATTCATCGAGATTAAAATTCAAACGCTCGTCAATACCTACTTTTGAACCTAGATTAGTCTCTGAATTTATTTTATTAATAAGCTCATCTAAGCCCTCTTCACCTGTTATTTCTTCTGATCCACCAGCCATCATATAGGAGGCTGTTTCTTGAGTTCTTTTTCTTGGACTACCAAAAGCTACGGATTGATTAAAATCTTCTTCTCCTTGACTTTGTGCAAGCTCACGACCTTCTGGAGTTAAAAGAACCTCATTATCATCTTCATGTTTTCCTTTAATTGAATGCCTGAAAAAATGAAGTTCAACTTTTGAAGTAACTTGTTCTTTTGATTCTTTATTCTCAAATATATTAAATTTATTTTCATTCATAATAATATTATACACTAATCTTTATTACTTGGCTATCTTTTTTTTCTAAAATTCTAACAATCCCATTATCTGCATCGACTTCTACTAGATCTCCATCTTTAATAATTTGCGTGGCGAATTTTGTCCCGATTACACAAGGTATGTTTAACTCACGCGATATAATAGCTGCATGACAAGTAATCCCACCTTCATTAGTTACAATAGCTCCAGCTTGTTTCATAAGAGGTACAAATTCAGGTCTTGTCATACTTGTAACTAAAATATCACCATTATTAAAAATATTATCCTTATTCTGAGCATCAAGAATAATTCTAACAGTTCCTCTCACTAATCCCTTTGAAGCTCCTTCACCAGAAATTGACTCTGCGTCAGTGTCATGCGATGCAAGTTCTTTCTCTATCTTCTCAAGATCAATGTTTTCATTATTTGCCACCTCAATAACATCTCGACCGTGAGTAAAAGTTTCAAATCCATTAATGCGTGACTGGATTGATTTTTTGTTTTCTCTTATCCAGACAATTCCTTTTATGAGTTCAGTAGGAAGAACATAGAGAGCATCTTGCTTAGCAAGACTAGACCTATCTATCATTTCTTCTGAGAGGATTTGTAGCAGAGCCTGGCATTTTGCAATATTATCTTTTCGATAATCACGAAGGTGAGTTACATATTTGATATATTCATAAATCTTAAGTTCTTTTGTATTCAAATTTAATACAAATTCTTTATCTTTATAAGCAACTTCCTTAATATCTTTATTGGAATAAGTAAGTAAATCTTCTTTTATAAAATCTCCCTCTTGTGTAGAATAATAGTCAGTATAAAGATATTTTCCATTATTAATAATTTCTTTTGAAATCTCTTTTTGAGCTAGCGCAATTTTTGCATTCTCAAACCTTTTTTCAAAAGAATTAAATGGAGTACTTGAAATATATTCAAGAATACCATCCAGTGAATCAATATTATTTTCAACTTTTTTTAATACTGCTTTAACTGTACCGGCTTCAAGGAACTCAATAAATAAAGTACCTACAATCATTTCATCGTAAACATTCTGAATAGAGGTAATAGCTTCAATAAGATCATTTTCTGAATAATTACTCAAATCTGCATTTATATGTAATTCATATAGCTGGGAAATAATTTTTTCATATGAATTATATTTTTGTTTAAATATATTCAGGTCAAATTTATTTGTTAAATAATTCTTAAAAGTATCAAAAGCAAGACCTTGATAAAGGTCGAGACGTCCTGTTATTAAAGCCTTATCTTTCTTGAATCCATAGTAAAGAGCCAGTGACCCATCTCCTAAAATCCAAGTAGTAACGAATAGCGGAGAAAATCTACCTCGAACCACAAGAACGTCTTCGTTGCCCTTGTGGTCAAGGTATTTTTTGAATACCCTAGATTGCTTATTTTTTTCTAAGATTCTTACAATCCCATTATCTGCATCGACTTCTACTAGATCTCCATCATTAAATATTTTAGTAGCAATCTCGGTTCCAATGATACAAGGTTTTTTGAGTTCACGAGACATAATAGCTGCGTGACAAGTAATGCCACCTTCATCGGTAATAAAAGCAATAGCTCGACCCATAGCAGAAACCATATCAGGAGTAGTCATGCTTGTTACTAAAATTTCACCATCCTGCAGCTTATCCAAATCATGAATCGTTCCGATATTACGCACAACACCCTGAACAATTCCCTTTGAAGCTACCTGTCCAGTAACGCTTGTAATTCCTGATAAATCTTCTTGAAAGAATTCAATGATATTTTTATTATCTTGTCCGTGATAAATACGAATATCCTTCTTAACATTTATGATTGAGTATTGTTTCTTGCGCTGATCAAGAATATCTTTGCTTGGAATATTTTTTTGAGCAACTTCATCTCGTGTACATAAAATCAATTCGCTATATGTTAAACCGAGCTCTTGTGCCTTAGACTCAAAGAGATCATAGGCATCAAAAGAAGAACGATTTAGTATATCCGTCCTTTGTGTTCTGTAGTATACGATCCACTGCATCACATCTACCAAGTTTTCATCCACAGTTTCGAGAAGTTCTTTTGCTCGAGCAATAGACTCAATAATCTTTACCTTCTCATGTTTACTTTCTTCTCTCATTTGACCGGTATCCAGATTAGTCTTCTTTTGACGAGCTTGTTCGATTGTATAGCCTTCACGACTTCCATATCGTGCCCCTACGTACTTGTATTTAGCTACGTGAGATTCTAGATCATCTGTCTCTGCAAGCTCTCGCATTTCAATTTTATATTCGTTATCACGCAGTGGAATATTTAAGGTATCCATTAACCCTAACGCTTCTTCCTCGCTTGTTTTTTCCTTAAGTCTTTGCTCAAGAGTATCTTTAATCAAACCTTGTACAGTGAGCACCTGTAAGGCTGGTGTATATCGTTCGTATGCATCAATGAATTCTTCATAGGTAGTATTTACCGAATCCAGCAACACCTTCTCATTAGCTTCAAATTTGGCAATTGATTTCTTAAACACAGCTGGGTCTTGAAATGCTTCAAACATTTTATCTCCAGTTATTTTTAATTCACTTTTCACATAGTAGATATCTTCACCACCGACAATTGCAAGGCTTTCAAGAGCTTTCCAACCCGGTACATAATGCTCAAAATATTGTGGTATAACTTGTCCGTAAATAATAAATGTAAGGAGTAAGGGCGGGTACGGACGTTTTACAACTTTTATATA
>JBLHIK010000013.1:0-19805 GCA_047614005.1 Flavobacteriaceae bacterium
TATGAGAAAAATAAATACAAAAGAATATGGGAAACGACTATGAGACTCTTCTTCATATATAATAACTTCCTCGACGTTTTCCTCACCCTTCTCATCTTTAATAATTTTTTGTACAGAATTTGGTTCTTGTATTTTTTCTTTTATATGTACTTTTTTATCTTCTTTTATTTCTACGGCTTCTATTTTTTGCAGAGATGGATTAGTTTCTTTTATAATATTTTCATTATTTATTGGAAGTGCTTTTTTTGGAGTGATATTTATTTTTTCTGCAGATGAAGTTTTTTCTTTATCTGTAGGCACTGCAACTTGTTCAATTTCTTTGAGTTCTTCTACTTTCTCTACTTTTTTCTCTAACACTTGCTCAGAAATATTTTCGAGTGGAGTTTCTTCAGTTTTGATACTTTCTATAGGCTTTAGATCCTCTGTCTTTTCTTCTATTTTTATTTTTGATTCTGCTTCTTCTATTTTTTCTTCAGCTTTTATTTCTTTTTCTTTTTCTTGCTGAACTTCAGCTTTTATTATAAATACATTCTGAGGCAAAGAAACAGAGAGAGCTGCAAAACCCTCTTTTATGTCTTTTTCTTTCCAACCATTATTTTTAAGATTCTGCGCAATCAAGGAAACAACTGTATCTTTTGCAAGCTGTTTTTGAATATAGGCGAGTAGCTCTTTTGTAATCATATTTAAAGAAGACCAAATAATTTACCAGCAAAAAGTATATATGCGAGCAGGTAGAAAGCACCTTCCCATATATGTATTCTTTTTGAAATACCTGATATAACAAATAATAAAGTAACTACAGCAAGAGCGGGCACACCTACCTGCATAGTTGGCTCATCAAGAGGAAGTGTCGCGAAGAGAGCAGGAATACCAACCACTACGAGAATGTTGAATATATTTGAACCAAAAATATTTCCCAGAGCAACATCTGTTTTTCCACTTCGAGCCGCCTTAATAGAAACAAGGAGTTCAGGTAGTGACGTACCAAAAGCAACTGCTGTTATAGATATAATACCGGTAGCAATATTAAAGATTTCAGAAATTTTTATAATAGAATTTACGAGATATTTTGCCCCTATCACAAGACCAACTACTCCTAGTATCAAAAAAAGTATATCTTTTGCTGAAACACGAGGACGCTCCACTACCTGATGTTCAGGATCTTCTTCCTGTATCTCATCATCTTTGTATTTAATAGTGTAAAGAAGATATATTACATATCCTAAGAGAAGTATTATCGCTTCAGGAATAGTAACAATACCGTCCCATACTACACCAAGAAAAAGAACAGTTGAGATAGCAAGAAGTGGTAGTTCGAGATCAATGAGGTTTTTTGAGATTGCCATCCTCCCTCCGATAACAGCCGCAAGACCTACCACAAGGAGAATATTTGCAATATTAGATCCTAGAGCATTTGCTACCACTATCTCAGGAGCACCTTGAAATACTGCAATAAGAGAAGAAACAAGCTCAGGAAAAGATGTACCTAAACCCACAATAACAACACCCACAACAAATGGAGAGAGTCCTGCTCGCAAACCTATCTTCTCAGCAGATCCTAATAACCAGTCCGATCCTTTTACAAGAACAAACAATGAAGCTATAAAAACACTTATCCAAAATATAATCATGCGTACAGTATACCTTAGTTAGTGAAATTAAAAAACAAACACTGTCGTGTTTGTTTTGTATTTTATGTGCGCATAGGGTCGGCCACCCTCATGGATATAAAATCAAAAAACAAACACTGTCGTGTTTGTTTTGTATTTTATGTGCGCATGAGAGGAATCGAACCTCCACGTCCCGAAGAACACTAGCCCCTCAAGCTAGCCTGTCTACCAGTTTCAGCACATGCGCATGAAGATACTATATCAAACGATATAGTAAGTGCAAGAAAAAAAGAGGCTTATGCCTCTTTTTCTTCTTCCTTAACTTCTTCAGTTTTTTCTTCTTCAGTTTCTGCCTCTGTAGTATCTTCTGTTGCTACAGGTGCTTCTTCTGAGCCTTCTACTACCTCTTCAGTAGTTTCTTCAATCTCATCTTCTTCATCTTCTTTATATTTCTCATCGTTTTCACCTGAGACAATAATAGAACGAAGTTTTCGACGAATCTCTTTAATACCTTTTTCACGGATATAATATAGTTTTGATCGACGAGACTTACCTTTCTTTAAAATTTCTAGCTTATCAATAAGTGGAGAGAAGAGTGGGAAAATACGTTCTACGCCGATACCATTTGATGTCTTACGAACTGTTACTGTAGCACCTGGCTGGTTTCCGTGTTTTCGACAAATTACAAGACCTTCGAAAGCTTGCAATCGAGTCTTCCCTTTTTCTTCAATACGTGACCACACACGAACAGTATCACCAGACTGGATGCGTAGCTGTGAGCGATGTGCAGTATCTTTTGGAATTGTTTGAGTTATTGTTGGCATAACGGAACGTACTCTACCAAATACGACTAAAAGTTGCAAGTAAAAATTGTGTAATATTATTTTATAAAAAAATACGACCCCGAATACTAGACACTGTATTCGGGGTCGCTTTGTAATAATGCATTTTCACTAAGGACGGAGTGTTTGTGTTTTTAATTCCTTTTGGTATGAAGCTCCTGACTTCATCCTCTAAATTTGTCCAAAAGAAAACCGCATTTTTAGTTTTTCTTTTTTAAAAACAACTTATCATTTATTAGTGTATCACACTTTAAACACAGCAGGAAGCAAGGAATCAAAAACATATTTCTCTCTCTTAAATTCAAACGATATCTTCTGTGCGTGCAAGGCCATTCTACTGCACCACGACGGACATACCCTTTTCCCTGCGTAGAGATCATCACACACTATAGGAGTGTTGTTGTATTTCATATGTACGCGGAGCTGGTGAGTCCTTCCTGTCGTAGGAAAAAGTCGCACTCTGCAATATTTTTCCCCCTCTTTTTCAAACCTAATCTCTACTACATAAGCAGTATATGCATCACGCTCTTTTCCGCGAGAGCCCCGCAGATGTGATGTCCATTGACGAAAATCTTTTTTGGACCGAGATAAAGGAGCATCTACAAAACCTTCATCTTTTGTGATGTTTCCATATACTAGAGAGACATATTCTTTTTTTATCTCTCTATTTTTAAATTTTTCTTTAAATATATCAAAGCTTTCTTGGTTGAGAGCTATGATCATGACTCCACTCGTGTCTTTATCAAGACGATGAACAATACCAGGGCGGAATATACGCTCTTTCATTTTTCCCTCTTTATCTGCCTCCATGTTCCAAGGCTCCCCTACTTCCCTTATCTCAGGAAAATGTTCAATGAGAAAATCAGCAAGAGTTTTCTCATTTGTTTTTCCGTCGCTATGAACCATCAGTCCAGAAGGCTTCTCAATAATCAAAAAATCTTGATTTTGAAATAAGATCATTTCTTTCATACATTATCTACAATACCACAAAGATATATAATATAAATAAAAAACCAGGCCCTGCCTGGTTTTGAAATAAAGTTTTTTTAAAAAATGTTATTTTCTTAAAAACAAAATAGGTTGTTTGTTTTTAGAATAACAATCTTCTTCAGAAAGAAAATCTAATTGAGAGAGAAAAATGCAATTTTCTTTTTTCTCTATATCAGATATTTCTTCTTTAATACCAATAATACCAAGCATGACGGAAGAATTTGTGTTAGGAAAAATAATTTCCACAACACTTTCTCCTGAAGCAACAGCTTTTTGGTATTCTTTTTTAAGAAATTCTTTATTATTTGGTGAAAGTTTAAACATATTTTTTTATTTAAGGTTCAATTAAATATTACAATAACACAATATAATAAAAATTACAATAGGTACTCCTGAATCTCTTTTTTCAAAATCTCTACTTGTCTTTTGTCATTTAGAAAATGCGTTACTTTTCCTCTTGTTTCATCGACTTCATTATACATATCCTGGTCAGACGAGTATTGCTTTGCAGAAAAACCAAAATCAATAACCACAGGGTCTCCTGTTTCTCTATCAATCATTACATTACCCATATGTAAATCTCGATGATATATCTTGTTTTCATTTAATTTTGCAATAAAATCCTGTAGTTTTTGAAAAAATGAATCAATATTAAAATTTTCAGGCATCTTTTTTCGAAATTTTTCTTTTGCTGGCTTAATAATATCCTGGAAAGAAATACCGTCTATTTGTTCCATTGCAAGAACACTCTCACGTATTGTTATTTTTTTACCCTTATAGTCCTTAGGCACTCGAGCCTCTATAAAAGCAATAGGCTCAGGAACTCTCACACCAGTATCTTTAAATTTACTTGCAGATTCTAAATACATTCCCTCTTCCTCAACAGTGTTTAAATATGGACTTCTATATGTCTTTTTCATTCTCTTTAGACAAATATTTGCATGCTCGCTTGTAAAATATACATCAGCTGTTCTCCCTTCTCCTATTTCTTTTTCATCAATAAAAAAAGTTTCTGCTAATTCACACATTTTTTCACGCCTCTCTTCTGGTGAATATATATTTTTCTCTACTAATTTTTCTGATCCTGAGAATTCATGTATTGTAATACCTTCCATATAAAAATTATACGCTCTTTTGTATAAAAAGTACAGAAAAAAACACAAACGATTTGTTTGTGTTTTTTTATTACCTTAGAATAGGTTTATTATTTTTTTGGATATCATAGAGAAACCTCTTTTTATTCGTTGCCATAGAGTCAACTTTTGAATCTCTTTATTTTCTTCTTCAGCAACATATTGATCTGTATTCTCTTCTACATTCTCCCTCTCTAGCAAGTAGTCACCTTCATTTTCAATATCATTATCATCTATATCAAAATCTGAATCAGTATCTGAAGTATTTTCTTTTTGATATGTATTTATACTGGCACTTGTATCTGTATTTTCTGAATTTTGATTTGCAGTATCTTCAGAAGGAGCAGAGGTAGGAATAGGAGCAACATATGTCTTCGTAGTAATAAAAGAAGAAGTCTTTGAAGTAGACCTGCTTCCATATTTTGAAGAGCTGGTTACTTTTACATAATATCTTGTATTAGGAGTCAGATCATTTATTTCTACGGAATGGCTCTGTGAATAAACGTCATTATTTCTATTTGAGCCATATGACTGAGTAGTACCATACTGTAGATGCGTATCTGTATTCTGGTTTGTCTTCCAAGACAAAGATGCTGATGTTTCTGAAATCGCTTTTATTTCAAAATTATAGATATTTATTTCATTATTATAGTTATAGCTACCACTTCCACTAGAACATCCAGATGTGGACTTTGTGAGTGATGCGGTGCTTGTTTCTACCCCATCGGCGTTACGATATTTTATTGTATATGTTTTTGAATCTCCACAATCAAGACCTGTATCAGTCCACGTATTTGTTGTTATCCATCCAGAATTTGAGTCAGTACTTTCAAAGAAATATCCGGACGTTCCAACAGTATCATTTTCAAAAGCTTCTGCCGTGAGAGAAATACTTGTCTTGTCTGCATCTGCAAAAAGATTTACAGGATCTTCAGCAAGAGTATATATAGAGGCAGAGACTCCTGAAGCCTCTGAATCACCGTGAATATTATATGCAGTAACATAACGTCCTGCATATTCTGTATTCTCTGTGAGGCCTGTTTCTTCAACATACAATGAATCCGCAGTAGCCAGAGTACCTTTCAAGGCATCTAAGCTGTCGTACACCTTAAAGCCAGTCTCATCGCTTGAGTTGTCTGTGAGACCCCACCTAATAGCCGAAGGGAAAGCTGTTGGACTTCCTATAGTAGGAGCTATTGGGAAAGGGTGTGCATATGCACCTATCTCCCAGTCAGTATTGTTTGCATCTTGAATAACAGACACTATTGATGTCGGCCAAACTGTCAAAGGAGATAGTGCATTTTTATATGTATCACCTAAAATAACACCTGCATTAATACAAGGAGAAGAAGCTTGAAGGACAAAATTTCCGTTTGCCTCATTAGCAAAGAGAGGGTCTCCGTCAACACCATTAGCCTCTAGATTTCCATCAAAACAGTTGTAGTCAAAATCAGCAGCACCTGCTGTATATGTTGCTGAATTTGCTAATGCATTATTTTGAGCATATGAACCTGAGTCTGCATTTATACCAGTAGTATTTTGATTAAAGCTACTGTTATAAATACTTGCATTTCCAGTAAGAGTCGCTCCTGTTGTTGCATAACTGATTATATTATATAGAGGGAAAACTGAACCTGAAACAGTCAAACCACTCCAATCACCCGCTACGGGTGATCCAGTAGAGAGAAGTTCTGCAATACCAACAGAATTATTATTCTGACTCGTAAAATATGTTTTAGAGGGAGCATATCCTGCAAAATCCAGCCCTATACTACTTCCTGATATCATTTTTACAACAGTTCCTTTTGCATCAAAAGGAACAAAATCTATATCGGTATTTATTGTTTTATCCCTTGCAACATAGAGAGTTTTTCCTAACCATGAAACAGAGGCTGGTTCTTCGTGAGTAAGAGTTATTGTTGTCTCACTTCCAAAAGAGTCTCCGCTTCCCTTAAGCCCATTATAATCATCTCGCGAGGCAAAAAAGTAGCTTTTTTGCCCATTGCTTGTAATCCACTCTTCTTCGAGATTTACTGTTGTTTCTATATCTACGCGCAAGTTTGCAGTACCACCAAAATATGACATTTTACCACTTGTCGTCGCTGGCCCCACTTGAGTAGGAAAAACTGCACCATCGTTCGGCAATAAAGTCACAAAGCTATCACCAAACTGAACATACCTAAAGATAGATTCTGTAGTGTATGAGGCAGGCCACATCGTAGAATAAACTCGAGTTACTGCATAATCTGCAGTAAAATCAAAATTCCAGTCTTGCTGAAGTTGATTTCCAGAAAATTCCATAGTTCGCGTCAGTGTTCCAAAATCATCTGTTGTCTTTGTGTCTCCATAAGCAGTTGTTGCTTCTTCCATAGAGAGAATTCCTCCCGTGATTACTTGATCATATGAAAGGTTTCCATCTACCGTATATGCAGTAGCATCAAGGTCTATAGTAAGAGATGGATTATATTCATGTCCGTGAGCATAACCAAACATATATTCAGCTGTTTGACCTGGAACCCCTCCACTCATTGCAATATACTGCTCTGAGGTGGAAGCCATAATATCTTTGGTTTTTATAAAATCCCAAGCAGCATCTCCTGGATTCGCTTCTTGATAGAGGCGAAGTCCTGTGATCACATGTCTGTCATTGAGAGTACCTCCTTTTGCTTCGATTTTTATCACATCACCATTACTTATATCTGTTCCTATGTGTATCCAATCTACATTTGTATTATCAGATCCATGAGCAGCTTCATCGTATTCACCGTTACCATCCAGCTCTATCCCTGTTGTAGAAGCAACATCGTTTATTTTTACACGTATTTCACCATTTACTGCTGCATTATTATGCACCCCTAAATACATATCTGAATAATCGTCAGTTGCAGTATATGTTGCATATGCACTATATGGCACATACCCCGAAAGAGAGTCTCGTCTGTTTGATATAATATCTCCAGTCGTGTAGGGTGTCCATGTAGTATAGCTCCCTGTATCAGCAGAACCTTCAGTGTAAGTAAAATCATCTCTATCTGTCTCAAGAGTTAAAGCCACGACTGATCCCATTTTATTTTTTTGCAAATCCCATACATTGTCTGATCCGTATTGAAAAAAACTCCATCGAAACCACTTATCCACAGCAGTTCCTGCATTTGCTTTCTTTTGATAAATATCCAGCACTTTTGCACTAGCAGTATCATCAGAGTAATGTAGATACACTTGATCTCCTGTTGCTTGTACTTTTGCAAAAAAACCAACAGATACAATCATTAGAATACTTACCACTAGTACACTTATGGCTTTTTTATTATTTTTAATAAATGGGATAAACATGAAATTTATAAAGCTATATTAATACACACAGTATATCAAACAAAACAAATAATGGTAGTAGTAATACTTGATAACACGGGATGATACAGATAGATACTTCTACTATTGATTTTCAAATCTTTTTAGTCTATGATACAAATATCTTCGCATGAGGATATAAATATAGATAAGGGCGATTAGCTCAGTTGGCAGGGATAGAAAAGAAACAGTTTTCTTTTCTATGCGGTCCGCAGGAATTTTCGATATACAGAACGAAGCGATAGCGGAGTGATTGTATGAGAATAAAAAAGAATTAGTTTTCTTTTTTATGAGATCCGAAGGAATTTTCGATATACAGAACAAAGCGATAGCGGAGTGATTGTATGAGAAAATAGTCGTTTACTGTAAACGAACTGCAGATCAAAAGAGTTATGAGTCATGTATATTTTACAATATAAAAATAAGGGCGATTAGCTCAGTTGGTAGAGCAGTTCGTTTACACCGAAAAGGTCAGAGGTTCAAGTCCTCTATCGCCCACACACAAATAAAACCACCCTTTCCGGTGGTTTTGTTGATATACTTATCTCATGGAAATAAAATCACTTCTTACTATCATCGCCACAATTTTAGTTTTCATTAGAAACTGCGAAGTAAAATAAACTTGAAAATGCTATAATTCATATATGGAGGAAAAAGTGTCTCAAGATGACTTTTTTGATTTAACTGAAATTACAGAATCTATCTCGAAAAAGATTGGCGAACAATACCAATCATCAATCTACTTTCTCGTGAATATCCCGGAACAACCATGCACAAAATAAAATTGATTATGAGGAAGGCTCGTATCTCGTATCAGATACTTTTCCCTGAAGGTCATATCCCTGAATGGCGAGTATGTATTGCAATTGAAGCTGCGAGATTTTTTAGAAGAAAACCTGAGGAAGGAGTTGGTAAAAGTGCGCTGGTAGGGTTTATTGAAAAGAATAGTATCTCAGCATCATCAATTTTTGGTAAGTTCTTGTATCTTTTATCTGAGGAAGGAGCAAATAAACACCTCATAACAATGCGCGGAAACGAAGAGGTTGTGGCGGGAAATGCCCCGAAGCCATGGATGTTTCGCGAGAGACATAAAAATGACGCACCTAGAATTGATGCATCTAGACCGTTCTTTCTAAAACATGCTATTGATAATACCAGTGGAATAGTTTTGGATTTCTACCTTAGGCATTAGAAGTAATAGTGCTTACTATTTTGAAATTGAAAAAAATAGAGCGAGGTCTCCTACGCGATTAGCTTCAATGATTTTCATATTTGATTGAGCAACTATACTGGATATTTCTTTTTCCGAAAAACCTTCTGATGCAATAGACCCGTCACTACCTTTGAAAATAAACTTGTTACCCACGATACTCTCAATAGGGATTTCTATAATCTTATACATTTCTATTCTGTCTTTTATGGCTGTATCCGAATAGCAACTCAAAAATAGCTTCCCGTCAGGTTTCAAAACCCTCTCTATTTCAGAAAGAGCAACATTCTTGTAGCTATCAAAGTTTGAAAAAGATAGCATCAATGTTACATAATCAAAGGTATGTGCTTCGAAAGGGATATCTGTCGCATCTGCCCCAGCAAGCAATACTCCTTCTTCATGTTTTAGTCTAGATGAGGCTTCCTGAATAGCTTTTGCGTCATTATCAATACCTGTGATATTTTGTGTTTCCTCTAATAGGGTCATGATGGTTCTGCCGTCTCCACAAGCAATATCTAGAACAGACGAGTTTTTTGATACATGCTCTAAAAGATACTCTTTTTCAAATTGAAAGTATTTTTTGTATGCTTTTGTAGGGGCTTTCTCTACCTTTCCCCAATAGTCTATGTTTTTCTCCATTACTGTATTTTACCAGAAACTAGGTTTTGGCACTAGTTTACTCTGTTTCTTGAATATCCATAGACCACACTTTCCCCTACTTTATGTAAAAGCAAAAGCCGCCATTTGGCGACTTTTTTCAATACCCATAGTCGGTACTTTCTGGTACGTTATGAAATCTCATAGTATGCACTTTCATACACGTTAGCATGTCTACAATAGGTCACTTTTGGACACTTTACAAACATTCATAGTCCGCACTTTCCCGCACTTTATTCTGCCTACTCTACGGGTTCAATATCAGTAAAATATGGAAAATCATCTTTATCTACCTTTACTTTTCCTACTGGCATAACAGGTTCTTTTGAAAGCCATTCATCAATAGGTTCCCCTTCATCATCTTCGCCTTGTTCAAAGGTTTTACCATCAAGAATATAGATTGAACCGTCTGACCATGCATCTGCATCAATAAACGCTTTTGTTATCTTGAATGTGTAATCCTTTTTATCATCAACGGAACTAAAGCCGCTCTCTGCTGAAAATGAACTGACACCTGCTTTATGTGCTTTCTTTGCATCTTTGATTGCATAAAAAACTGGCAACACTTCATCTTGGACTGCATAGACCCCCATCTCATTACCAAATTTTTTTGATTTACAATTTGCCTGCCTTGGTTCGAGTTCCTTAATTTCTTTGTTGCTACTCCCATGGAGTAAGTATCCTTTCTCTTGTACGAGATACTTCAAAAAACCAACCACATTGGGTATTTTCTCTCTATCAACAAAATCTTCAATGCCTTTTGCTAATAGGTCTTGATAGGCTGCGTCAAAAGGCTTTGGTTTTTCCATATTTTCGTATTTGAACTGCATAAGCCTATTATACCATTTTTTATATAGTACAACTTTAGTTTACCTTTTTACATAAACAAAACAAAATAAGACTTCTCTCTTAAGTACTTTCTGGTACAGTAAATAACTATGATTTGAGATTTTTTATTAATTCTATTCCAAAAAAATTAATGATACTAAACTCATCTACGGCATCGAAATCATCCTTTTTTTCATTCTCTTTAAGAAGTCCTCCTAATATCTTGCCTACTTCACGTTGCCAGTTAGTATCAGCAGTTCCTGTTATATCTATGAGTAAAATTGATATATTACCTTTAATGTCATCTTTTATCCTGTCACCATCAAAAACAATATCATCAATAGTTTTTTCATATTTAGCGAGAAAATCATTTGAGAGAATCATGTTTTCAATCTCATGGCATTGAAGTTTATACCTATGTACGAACGGACGATTATCTATCTCTGGATGTTCACCATCACTATCTCTTATTGAAATCAAAATACCTGCCTCATCATCTCTATCGCATAATGATTTCATGATTTTTCCTATACTAGTTTCTATTTTTCTCATTTCATCTTTGCCGACACATTGATGTGTATAAGCTAAAAAAATACCATTAGATGATTTGACAGCCTGATTAAAGACGACAAGATCATCATCACCTTCCACTAATATAATCTTATGGTTCAGCAATACTTGCATTACCATATTTCCACCCAGTAAAGCGGATAGTTCGTTTATTGATTTCCTTTTTGTGCGAGCAACAAGTTCATCATCTTCGCCATCCATCCATATAATACTCGCATCTGCGTCTTCTGGGAGACTAGCAATGAACACTGTACTGTGAGTACATATTATAATCTGCATGTCATACTCATCAGATAAATCTAGTAAAAATTTTAAAAATCTACTTTGTAGATCTGGATGAATATGCACATCAGGTTCATCAATTAATAATATTTTAAGGTGCTCTCCATCACCTTGCTTTTCCCAGTTCGCAACAATTAAACATTCTAATCCAAGAGTAAACATCTCAATCTCTCCGCTGCTTAGCGAGTTGAAAGGGATAGCAACATCTTTATTATTTTTTTGTACAATTTGAAAACTTGATCCAGCTTTTATGACCATGTATTTTTTTGGTACTAGCTCATTAAGTAAATCCACGATTTTCTCTACTCTCTTTGACGGTCTCTCACTAGTTTCACTGTCATTATGAGAGATATGTGCCATTAGTTTATCATATCTTGAGGCAACCTCTGACCTAAAATCTCTTGCGGTACTACCTTGCCTCCTGTTAAAGAGGTCATTGGGGTTTCCAAGCGCTGTATAGATATTACCGTTTGATTCATAACTACCACCACGCTCAGCTGAAATCTTATCAACAGTGACAGTTAAAGTATTCTCTATTACTTCTGACATTGTTATAAAATCTAAACCTTCAGGAGGGACTACCAGTTCTCTTATTTTAGCTCTAAATGCATCCAACAGAGTAGTTTTTCCACTACCATTTTTACCAACTACTAACGTAATAGGCTTAAGACCTTTCATTTGCCATTCTTCACCTCCAAAATACTTAGGACGTAAAATATTTTTCACTTCTTTTAGATAAATCATACCTTCTTTATACTATATGTTTTCTCAATATATTCAATGAATTACCCTGGATTAAGACCACTAGGTATTTACGTGGAACAAAGCTACTACACTGAGGATTAACTAAACCCTCTTAATATCCCTATCCACCTCAGTACACATCAAAATCAAAGGATATTTGCTATAATAGTTCCAGTTGGTAACACACCTCTCACAACTATTATTAGAGTAATGATTTAATTATGGAAAATAAAAAGAAGAGTAGAGTAACAGCAATAGTACTAGCACTACTTCTTGGAGGTATTGGTGTACACTATTTTTATCTAGAAAAATATACGGCTGGTATCATAATGTTACTTCTTTGTTGGACTGGTATTCCCTCTATACTAGGACTCGTAACTGGTATACGATGGGCAGTACAATCTGAAGAAAAATTCAACGAGAGATATAATAAATAAACAAAAGAATTCAGAGCACCTGCTCTGAATTCTTTTGTTTTAGTGCCCCTGGTAGGAATCGTCTACTCTTATGGATTTTACTCGTCCTGCGGACTCATAAAATCTCATGCCATTAGACTCCACTCGGTCTTCGACTTTCCCTGTAGTCAAGTCGCCTATCGGACGACCTCGGTTCGATTTCTATCAGAGGTAAAAAAACAAAAGCCAAAGCATGCGCTTTGGCTTTTTGTTTTTAGTGCCCCTGGTAGGAATCGAACCCACATCAAAAGGATAGAAGCCTCTCGTTTTATCCATTAAACTACAAGGGCAAGGACCGCTTTTATATTATACAAAAAGAAAAACTATGCAATAGCTCCTACTCTTCTGTATTTTTTGAAGAAGAAAGAACAGACGTGTTTTTACTTCGAAAATACTTTAGGGCTTCGCGCAAAGCCTCTCTATCTATTGTTTCAAGAGAGCTATCTGCATCAGGAGAAATAGTAGTGATTTTTTCTTTTTTTATCTGAGTATAAAATAAAGTATTAATACCAAATATTATAAAAACTAATACTATCGTACCTATAATCAGTATTCTCCAATGAGAGTTTGAGCTGAAAGAAAGTGCTCGATCTTTTTTTCGCACTTTAATAATAATTTCTTTTTTGATTTTTGATTGAATTCCAAACATATTATTCTGAGATAAAGCTATATAAATCAAGAGTTGCTGATAATATCCAGTATTCAGAACGTTTGATTTTTCCGTCCTTATCTGTCTCTGTTTCAAAATCTTGAGAAAATGCTGTTTGTGTAAAATCTATCAAGTAAGGTAAATCTTCAAGATCTTTTAAATATGTACGAACCTCTTTAAATGAACCTTCTACTTGAACTACTACTTGCAGTTGTGATGTATTTTTCCCTGTTTTGTCTCCATCTTTTTGAGAAACATTTTTAATAGAAACATCAATCCCCTTTTTCTGACCTATATCTTCTAAAACAGCAAGATATTCTACAATCTCTCCTTCGGAAATAAAATAAGTATCCAGAGATATTCTATCTTCACTTGTCTCTTGTGCTGTTTTACGAAGAAGGTTTACTTGCTCTGCTGCTCCTTTTTGTTTTTCAATTTGACCATTTAAAACAGCAACATTGTTGTCTTTTTTATGCACAAAAGAGCGACCGTACATATATACACCAAGAACAACAATCACCAAGATTGAAAGTAGAACTATATGAGAAGTGTGTGATATATTTTTTTTCATATTATTGAGTTATGCTTGCCTTATCACTATTATTATCTTTTTTATATACAACTTTCATTGTAATAGTGAATTGAATATTATCACTATCAGCAAAAGCATTTACAGGGAGAATAACATTCATAAAATTCTCACTCTGATCTAAAATATCTTTAAAGTTTTGTAAGATTTGACGATCTTTTGACATCCCCTTAAGAATAGCATCAAACTCTCCCTCTACTGAACGCTCAAAAGAAATATTAGTAAGAGCAATACCTTCTGGAGCAAGAGCAATAACAGGGTCAAACAATAAAACGGAAGGCATAAAAGGTTCGTTGTATAGATTCACAAGCTTCAATCGTGCATTAATATCTCTTATTGATTGTTTAATCTGTTGATCTACGGCAAAAGCTTCGGTGGATTTTAATCTTTGTATTTCATCTTTGGCTATAGCCTCCTTACTCTCTGTAATAATATACGAGGGTACAGTAGAGATAATTCCCACAATTCCCACCAAAATAACAGCTATAAGTATAGAAACGGCTATTCTCTGCTTGTAAAGAGCATTGTGATATTTTTTAATATTTTGAGGTAGTAAATTAATCATGTTCAATATCTCCTAGAGCTAAACCTATTGCTGTTGAATACGAAAGAGAAATCTCTCGAGAAATAGGTGGAACATAATCCTCAAGAGTGTTTACGTTTTGCCATACATTTGGAATAATTATCGTACTGTCGAGTTTTTCTTCAAGAAACTTTGCAAGGCCTGGAATATTTGCCTCTCCCCCACACAGTAAAATTCCTTTTATAATAAACTCATCGGCAAGTTCAGAGGTGTGTCCTTGTTGAGAAGACCAATATACATAATGTTTATTTATTTCATCAGAAAGAGTATTTATATGTTTTTCCAAAATAGTAAGCAGTGCAGGGTCAGTTTTCTTAGATAAACCAACAGTATTTTTGATTTTTTCTACTTCTTCGAGAGTTTTACCTGTTTTTTTAACCATGTCATTCATGATTGAATTACCTCCAACAGAGAGAGTAGAGGTAAAGAGAACAAGACCATGAGAAACAATACTAATACCCGTTCGAGTACGCCCAAAATCTACGATGAGGTATGTCTCATTGTCACCACGAGGAACAACAGCGCGCGCTACTGCCTGAGCTTCTATTTCAAAAGAAAGTGGCTCCAGGTGAGATGCCTTTATGGGGGAAAGATAGTTTTCAACAAACCTACGAGACGTGGCAGCAACTTGCACATGCAACATATCACCTTCTTGATGCACAAGATCATAATCAAAAATAATATCAGCAGTCTCTAGTGGCACATGCTCTGGTAATTTCATCTCTATAGATCCTCTCATATCTTCTGATTCTTTTGAAGATATAGTAACTTCAAAAAGATATATTTGCTCTTCAGGTAGAGAGAGCCGTACAAACCGTGACCCTGTTTGTTCGCGCAACTTTAAAAGAGCACCTATGAAACCTTTTTCATTTTGTATTGATCCAGAAAGAAGAGTGCCTTCTTTTATTATTATCTTTCCATATTTTCCAACCTCGAGACCTGTTTTACTATGCACAAGCTCGAGATATTTTATAGATTCATCAGAAATATCTATGCCCAGAGTTGGCATAGCAAGAAAAGTAGGAGTAGGAAAAGCTGTACTGTATGAAATATCTTTCATTGTATTTATTATAACGTAAAAAATGAAATATGAGTAGAGGTTTAACTCTTAAGAAGAAAGTATCCTACAATAATCAACACCACAAGAAGAGTAGCCCATCCAAAAAAACGATACACAACTGTTGCTATTTTTTTTCCAAAATAATGAAAAAGGAATCCTACTAAGAGAAAGCGTATCCCCCTTCCGAGCAAGCTCGCCAACATGAACACCCCGAAAGATGTCCCAAAAAATCCAGCTGATACGGTAAACACCTTATAAGGAATAGGAGAGAAAGCAGAAACAAAAACAGCGTAGAAGCCACCTTGGTCAAACAAAAGAGCAGCTGCTTCAAAGTGCTCTTTCCATGCAATATTTCCAAGTACAATCTCTTTTACTCCATCAAAGAAAAGCTTCCCTATAAAAAAACCTATAGCACCACCTAACACAGAAAAGATAGTTGCATATAGAGAGATCATAAACCAGCTTCTTTTTTCCCTCAGTGTTATGAGGCTTCCCAAAAAAACATCAGTAGGTATGGGGAAAAATATAGATTCTATAAATGCAAATACACATAGCCACACCACAGCACTTTTTGTTTGTGCTTTTTCAGTCATCCAATTTTTCAATTGATGTATTTTATTTTGAATATATTTTTTCATAGTATTCATATAATATAAAAAGGTGCGAGGTCTGACCTCGTACCTTTTTATCTATCGCATTTTTGCACCACCGAGCACTTTCTTTTCAGGTATGAGAAAAGCAGGAGTGTCGTCAGGAGCATCTACAGCAAGGAGCATACCTCTACTTTCTACTCCTCGAATTGTTCGCGGCTCTAGGTTAAGAACATAGAGGAGCTGGCGCCCTACTATCTCGTCTCCGTCTCCTACAAACTCTCGTATACCCGAGACAATCTGTCGAGGCTCTTCTTCTCCTACATCCACCATGCACTTGAGGAGCTTATCTGCGCCTTCTACAGGCTCTGCAGAAAGGACAGTCCCTACTCGAATATCAAGCTTTTTAAATTCTTCGTATTGTATGTATTCCATATGTTTACTATGTATTATTTTTGTAATTCTAAAAATCGCTGGAGTATTAAAGTGGCTGCCTCTGCATCATTTTTTTCTTTTTTCTTTTTTGGAAAACGAGCCGTTGGTTTGTGAACAATACTTCCTAATGCATGCAAAGTGCTCATACTCTCATCTACGAAAGAAACAGGGAGATGAGTCTGCTCTTCTATCTTTTTTTTGAAAATCTCTATCTCACCCATAATGATGTTATTGTTCCCCTGTTCATCAATTGATTTTCCAAGAACAATATGTTCTACCTCCTCCTCTTTGCAAAAATTATTTATGTTTAAAATAGCCTGATGATCATTTTCTATCACCTTGCGAGGAAATGCCATTATCCCGTCATCGTCAGAGACAGCTATACCTATTCTCTTTGCTCCGTAGTCAATACCTATATATTTCATACTCTGAAGTATATCAGATAAAAAAAATTCTTCATAAAAAGACTTGAAAAATATCTTTATCGTGATAATATCGTGAATGGAGATGTGGCTGAGTGGTTGAAGGCGACAGTCTTGAAAACTGTTGTGCGTTTACGCGTACCGTGGGTTCGAATCCCACCGTCTCCGCAAACAAATACCCAAAGGCATGCCCTTTGGGTATTTTGTGTTTGTGAGAGATGATGGGATTTGCACCACAAGAGTACTTCCATTCATATATTCCCTGCGGTCATTATGAATTAGGTCGAATCGAGACTCTTTGCTGTAGTGAGACTTTGTCGAAACTACAGAGAGTCGAGTAGAGGTAAATGGAGCGAGATAGATTATGAACGAAGTGAAATAATATATCCGTGAGAGTGACCGAATCCCACCGTCTCCGCACTGACAAATTAGTAGATACATAACCCATGTGCCTATGCAGTAAGAGCGACAAGCGTGCCAACTAAGTTACATTAATAATTAGAGGTGATTGCAAGCTTATAAAATTTATGAAAAAACACAGATTATACAAACTAGAGACATATAGTAAAAAATGGAGTGGTCAATTTTTGGAATTAAAGAATCAAGTTATTTCAATATTAGACGATAATATAATTACAATACAGCACATAGGGAGCACATCTGTGCCAGGAATGATTGCAAAGCCACAAATTGACATTCTTGTTGTAGTAAAAGATTTAAATAAAATACCCTATTCATATAAAGAATTTGAATCTAAAGACTTTACGATTCACGGCAGGGGGTATGTTACGGAGGATGATGAGTATATTACATTAGATAACAAGTTAACAGGATCAAGGATTGCAAGCCTTCATATTATGGAGAAAAATCATCCTGATGTATTCCAAACAATATTACTAAGAGATCATCTACGGCATTGTAAAAAAGATCGTGAGCTCTATATAAACAAAAAGAAGAGCCTATATAAGGATTATTGTAACGATTACTCAGGATATGATACCGGAAAATCAGAGACTGTAGAAAAAATTATAGAAAATGCCAATGAGTGCAGAGTGTGTATGGATAGCAAGGTACTACAATAACCTCCTTTTTTCTTTCGACCCACGTACCTCACAAGACATATTAAAAAATGCTAAAATACCCTTACTGGGCTTGGAGTCTCTGGTACCATACCCGCGTAGCCCGCAAACAAATACCCAAAGGGCATGCCTTTGGGTATTTGTTTGCGGAGACTACTGGATAATCTTCGAACCTATTTCCAAGAACATCCCGAAGAAAGGTACTAATGCGGACGAGGTTTTGCGAAGCAATATATCTGGGAACAGGATTCTCAAAACCTCGGCTGTTCTCCGCGGGCAGGAAGGGTCTGGGAGGGAATGCCCGCGGATTTCGGGATTTCTTTTTTTGGGTGGGGGGGGCTAAAATAAAAACCCTTACACATATTTAATGTATAAGGATTAAAAACATAATCTATTTACTTGCTGTAATAAACTACAAATAATATCATAGATGCTATTACTGTCAGCAGTGTGCCAATAATAATATTGGCAAATAAATCTGATTGCCACCATCTTTTGATATTTTTTGGACAGTTAGTTATTACTCCATTCATATAAATATCCATAGGCATTTCTCCAAAGGAGAAAATATCTTCTAATTCTGTATTTTCCATATTTTTACTTTTTGATTAGAAACTTAGTTTGAACATTTATCGTTGAATTGTTAAATATTCTTTTTTTTATTTTAGCATACTAACTTTATTTTGTCAAAAATCTTTTAGGTAACTAAAATAATTTATGTTAAAATAAGTACACATGAACAAAGAAGACGTAAAAACTTTCAATAAAAGTATCAGTGATACTGCATGGGTAACACCTTACAGTCGAACCTTTTCTGATATTCCTTATGCAAAAGAAATATTTGAAATAATGGAAAATTTGAAAGAAGCAGATAAAAGATTCACATCGGAAGATATCAATATCGATATCTTCCCAAAACTTGAAGGTCGATATAAAATAGTGAACCATCTTTTAAAAGAATTTAATTCACACCAAATTCTTGAAATCGCTCCAGGATTTTCTCCTCGCGGACTGGAATTAACTGATAATTCAGATACTCTATTTGTAGAAATGGATCTGCCTGATATTGCAAAAGAAAAACAAATCATAATTGATACAATTTATAAAAGTAACACAAAACATCCTAATCTATATTTAGAGAATGGCAATGCTTTTGAGTTTTCTGATTTTCAAAAAGCCACTCTGCATTTTGAGCAAAATAAACCCATCTCCATAATCTGCGAAGGTTTCTTGCGATATTTAAATTTCGAAGAAAAAACATTAGTTGCTCAAAATATTTTCAAGGTCTTAAAAAAATTTAATGGAATTTGGATTACTCCTGATATTAGTATTCGTTCAACCTTAAATAGTAATAATTTGAACTATAGAAAAAGAGATGAGAGAATAAAAGAATTAACAGGAGTAGATCTTGATCAAAATCTTTTTGCAGATGAGTCAGAGGCGAAAAAGTTTTTTGAAGAGTTTGGTTTTTCTGTTGAGAGACACACTTTTGATGAAGTTAGCAATCAAATTAGTTGCACAAAAGAAAATGTACAAAAAACGCTTAGTACTGGAATAGCTTTTGTAATGAAGATTAAAAATACCTAGTTTTTTAACTAAATCATTTTTGTAATATTAATTTTGGAAGCCCCCACCCAAAAAAAGAAATCCCGAAATCCGCGGGCATTCCCTCCCAGACCCTTCCTGCCCGCGGAGAACAGCCGAGGTTTTGAGAATCCTGTTCCCA
>JBLHIK010000014.1:0-19607 GCA_047614005.1 Flavobacteriaceae bacterium
GGATTTTTTCTCCGTAGATACATTATCTTTGCTACGTATCAAGCCAGGAGATTCAGGCGGCCAAGATGTAAATACTTCTGGATCAGGATATATTTGTTTTGCTTTTTGAGCTGACGTCCATTTTTCTTTTTGTTTTATTAAGTATGCATTTACATCAGGCAATATCTCTTTTTCATATAGCTCATTTAGTCTTTTTTCATGATGAAAATAATAATCCCATTCTTTATCAGATAATGTTCCATAAGCTAATCTTTCAACAATATTCAGCTCTTCTTTTTCCTTCTTTTTAGGAAAATATTTTTTAGTTTCTCTTGAATTTATTTTTGGCTTTCTTTCTTCTTTTTTCTCACCAGATTTAGGAACATCACCTGCGCGATGACTATTTGCTTCCTGTATTTCCTTTAGAATTTCCAGTTGCTTATTTTCATCTTTCATAAGTATATTATGACATTTTTAATAATAAAAAGCAATTTTTATATTAAATGATAGAACATCATTACACAGTCCAGCCTGTTGGACTTGAACCAACGACCACCGAGGTATAAGCTCGGCGCTCTACCAACTGAGCTAAGGCTGGACTATATAATCATATTTGCAATTATAATATCATAAAAAGCTATGATTGCACATCATTTGAGGGTGTAAAATACCTCTTTTTCAATACGCGAAAACTTCTTTTTACCATATCATACATGACTGGCAGTTCGAGATAATCAATACCTATCGCAACCCATGCTAACCAAGATGGTAGATGCCCACCCTGTCCACCAAATGAAGTGAGTATAAATTCATCAGTAATCCAATATAAGTGAAGCCACTGTGTATTGAGAAATAAGAGCATGAGAAATGGTCTCCACCCAAAACCATGTAGTCTCATTTCCATAATATACAACACTGACCCCATAACAAGAGCCGGTATTTCAGTATAATCAATTAGAATAATCACTTGCTTTAATACTCCTGATACCTGAAACAAACTCTCCCCTCCAAGCTTCACTAGAATAACATCAAAAAAAAGCCACAAGAGATGAACAAGCTGTAGTGCAAAAAGAAAAGTAGTAATAACAATACCTATTTCTCTGTATTTTTTATACCAAGAAGTAATACGTAGTCCTATTTTTTTTAGGAAAGATAACATAGATTTTATGCTTTTTTAAGTTTAATACCGTATTCAATGAGTATTTTCTCATATTCATCTTGCTCGAGAACCTCTTCCTCCATAAGTTTTTTGGAAATAGCATTGAGAATAACTCTATGTTCTGTAAGAACAGCACGCGCAGTATCGAGAGCATTATGCATAAGCTTTTTAACCTCACCATCAATAATCCGACTCATGTCTTCTGAGTATGATTTATTATCAACACCTCTCCCAAAGAGAGTCGTCCCTCCATCACTTTCAAGAGCGATAGGTCCAATGTGTTCACTCATACCCCATCGCGTCACCATCGCACGTGCAAGATTAGTAGAGACCTGAAGGTCATTCGAAGGACCTGTTGTAATATCACCAAACACCATCTCTTCTGCCACATATCCACCAAGGCTCATAGCAAGGTCGTCTATAAACTCTTTTTTAGATTGTAGCTTTCTCTCTTCGATAGGAAGCTTGAGGGTATATCCTCCTGCTCTTCCACGAGGAATAATAGATATTTTATGAACAGGATCAGCATATGGAAGCACACTCGCAACAAGAGCATGCCCTGCTTCATGATATGCAGTGATTTCTCTTTCTTTTTTAGTAAACATATGGCTTTGTCTCTCTGGACCTATCATCACCTTCTCTATTGATCTTAGGAGGTCGTCTTGCGTTACCTCTGTTCTATTCTTGCGTGCAGCAAGTATAGCACCTTCATTCATAAGAGAATATAAATCAGCACCAGAAAACCCAGGAGTACGAGTCGCCAAAAGAGTAAGATCTACATCTTTTGCAAGTGGTTTTTTTCGTGCGTGTATTTTCATAATAGCTTCTCTTCCTTCTCTGTCAGGTAGGTCTATCATCACCTTTCTATCAAAACGTCCAGGACGAAGAAGAGCTGGGTCAAGCACATCTTGTCTGTTAGTAGCTCCAATAATAATCACTTTTTCATTTGGCTCGAAACCATCCATTTCAACAAGTATCTGATTGAGTGTTTGTTCCCTCTCGTCATTTCCTCCACCTACTCCAGTACCACGAACACGTCCGACAGCATCTATCTCATCAATAAATATAATAGCAGGTGCTGTTTTCTTTGCCTGTTTAAAGAGATCTCTCACTCGAGATGCACCTACTCCCACAAACATCTCTACAAACTCAGAACCAGAGAGATGGTAAAAAGGTACACGTGCTTCTCCTGCTACAGCTCGCGCAAGAAGTGTTTTTCCTGTTCCTGATGGACCAGCAAGAAGAACTCCTTTAGGTATTTGAGCTCCAATATCTATAAACTTTTTAGGAAATTTCAAAAATTCTACAATCTCTTCGAGCTCATTTTTTGCTTCTTTTGCACCTGCAATATCTTTGAATGTTACTCTGTTTTTATCATTTGGATTTGAAACACGTGCTTTTGATTGACCAAAAGAGAAAGCCTGCATACCACCTTTTGATTGTTTTGAAATAAACCAGAAAAAGATAAGTATGAACGCCACGGGAAGAAGTATAGGCAGTATACGGATAAATATAGCCCCAAAACTCTTATCATCTTTTATCTCTATTGAAACAAGAGAAAGAGATTCTGGTGTCACTCCATAGTTTGAAAGAGTTTCAGAGAGAGACGCTTCTCTCTCTTTTTTTGCAACCTGCTTTGACTCATCAAGAAGAGTGATACGTAACTCATCACCCATAACTACAATCTCTTTTACTTCACCTGCGATAACCTCACTTGCAACAGAAGACAATGAAACATCTTTTATATCTTCGCGGCTTTTTGAAATAAGACTACCAATAAATGATATTATGACAAAAAATATCACAATACTCACAATATGAGACATGAATTTAGGTTGTTTAGATTTCTTTTTTCGAGAATTATTTTTTTTCATAGTACGATTTGTTTTAGTTTTGTTCTTCTTATTTTTTGTAAATTTTTTCGTATCTTTCATACATGGCATTATACAGAGAAGGCTTTATTATACAAGCAAGATTTTGTTCACATAAAAGTGGATTTTCTTTCTTCTCAAAGATAAAATTACATATGATCTTTTCGCCATTGTTCTATATTTTTATGATTACCAGAGAGCAATACTTCTGGAACGCTATGTGTTTTCTTCTCATGTGTAAAAGACTCTGGGCGTGTATACATAAGACGCGCTGCGTTTCGAGACTCTTCTAGCGATTCGCTGTTACCTAATACTCCAGGTACTTTTCGAGATACGGAATCTATTACTACCATGGCAGGTAATTCTCCTCCAGAAAGAACATAACTTCCTATCGATAGCTCTTGTGCTTGAGTTATCTCTAGCACCCTACTATCTATGCCTTCATATCTTCCACAAATAAGAATAATATCAGTAAAGCTAGATGAGCACTCTTGAGATATTTGCTCGTCAAACATATCTCCTCTTGGAGCAAAAAGATATGTCTTTGTGTTGGTATTTTTATATCGAGAGATGCGTGACAGGGCTTTTTTATAAGCAGATAAAATAGGTTCTGCTTTCATCACCATACCAGGACCACCTCCATATGGAATATCGTCTACATTTTTATGTTTATTTTTACTATAATCACGAGGATTATAGTAAAAAAGTTTTATTTTCTTATCATGAACTGCTCGTCCTACAATAGAACCCTTGCAGTATGATTCGAAGAGCTCAGGAAATATAGTAATAATATGAAATCTCATATTCACAGTATAGCAAAAATGAATAAAAAAACGCACACCTTTATGGTGTGCGATTTTTTATTCATACCTTTAATATTATAGACCTTTAAGTTCATCCATTGCTTCATCAAGTGCTGCTGTAGGATCCGCAGATTGCGGAGCTTCCATAACAGGAGCTGACTCTACAGGAGATGATTCCACAGGAGTGTGAACGTGTTCACTTCCCTCTGGTTCTTCTATTTTGAGATTAACTCGTGAATTAAATTTCATTCCAATAACACGAAGAAGTGTTCGTACGGCTTTTGCTGTGTTACCAGATCGGCCAATCACCTTCCCCATATCTTCAGGATGCACATGAAGAGTAAGAAGTACTCCCATGTCATCTACTTTTCGGTCTACTTTTACACTTTCAGGATGATCTACGAGCGATGTAATAACATGCTCAAGAAAAATTTGATCTTGTTCTTGCATAACAGAATCTATTGTTATTATATAGTAAATAAGAAATGCAAAACCGACATGTCTTGCATAAAGATTATAGCACTAGAGCAATAAAAAAAGAAGTATCTTCTTGATACTTCTTTTTTAAATAATATTTACTCTGCTGGAGTTTCTTCTTTTGTTTCTTCTTCAGCTGGAGCTTCTTCTTCTTTTTCTTCTTCAGCTGGAGCTTCTTCTTCTTTAACTTCTTCTTTTTCTTCAGCGGGAGTTTCTTCCACAGGAGCTTCTTCTGTAGACTCTTCCGCTGGAGCTTCTTCTACTGCTGGAGCTTTTGCTGCTTCAGCTTCTGCTTCCGCTTTAGCCTTAGCATCTTCCTCTGCTTTTATCTCCTCTTCAGTAGGTTCTTTTACAATAGGAGTTTTCTTTGGTAGTACATTTATCTTTTTACCTTCTATAATTTCTTTAGTAATAAGGAAATTATGAACAGTACCAGAAACTTGTGCACCAACTGAAATCCAGTGTTTAATACGGTCTGCATTAAGAGTCACCTCTCCACCTTTCGGCTCATATGAACCAAGTATTTCTATAAATCGTCCACTTTTAGGACCATTGCGAGAGTCACCTACAACCACACGAAAATGTGGGTGATTGCGTCGTCCTCCTCTTTGTAATCGTATCTTTAACATAACGAGAGTCATACTAACAGAAAGATATATAAATGGCAAGAAAAAACACAAGAGAATGCATTGACTTTTACACACCGTCAATGCAACCCAAGAATTAGAAACTTCTTTCACAATTACAAAAAAATATACTAACTGTATAAACTAGTAAAAACCTCCCATTCTTTTATAGGAGGTTTTTTTATATTTTATGCATTTATGCAATAATTTAATGCATATTTATCAAGATATGTTAGAGTTCTTGTATGAATACTCAAAATAATGAAATAAATACTACTGAAGGAAAAACAGGTTTTCTCTTTTTAACATCAAAAGGAGACGGATACTTTCGACCAGAAGACAGAGAAGATGAGACAGAGCTTTTTATTCCCTTTGTAGATACCAACACAGCTCTTCATAAAGATAAGGTGGTTATTGTACCTGTCTCTGAAAAAGAAGGAAAAGTAGTACAGGTAGTAGAGCGTCATAAAAGTGGATTTTCTGCGCGAGTAAAAAAAGATGGGGATTTTGCTTTTGCTATTGCTGATGATTCTCGAATGCTCTTCCCTATTATTCTTCCTGATTACAAAGGTTCTAATAATGATTGGATCTTTATCACCATAGATTCATGGACTCCTGCGGAAGGTTTTACAAAAGAACATATAGGAACCATGAGCAAGAGCTCAAATCTCATCCCTTCCACGCTTTCGAAAGTTCAGTTACCTTCAAGTATGACCATTACACCACTGAACGAGGATGGCGGACACAAAGAACGCGTCTCTGTCATAGCTATGGAATACGGCTTTCCTCTCTTTTTTCCTGAATCAATAGAAAAAGAAGCTCACGAAATAAAAGCTCGTGAAAAAGAGATATTTGCCGAAGCAGAAAAAGTGCGTCGAGATATGAGAGGTACTCCTACATGCACTATTGACCCTGCTGATGCAAAAGATTTTGATGATGCTCTTTCTTTCAAAGCGTTACCTGATGGCACATACGAAATAGGTATTCATATTGCAGATGTATCTCATTATGTAAAACCAGGAACAGCTCTCGATACCGAAGCTTTCAAAAGAGGAACTTCTGTATACCTTGTCGACCGTACTATCCCTATGCTTCCAGAAGTTCTCTCTAACGACCTTTGTAGTCTCATGCCTAATGTAGACCGACTATGTGTGAGTGCTATTATGATTATAAATAGCGAAGGAAAAGTACTCGAAGAATGGTTTGGTAAAACTATTATTCACAGTGATCAAAGATTTTCATATGAAGAGGCTCAAGAGCTCATTATGGGTAAAGATGGTGAATATGCAGAAACACTCCGCACTATGAACGAGATTGCAAAGAAGCTCACACAGAAGAGATTTGAAGGTGGAGCTCTTTCTCTTGAAACAGATGAGGTCAAGTTTAGGCTCGATGAAATGGCAAACCCTCTTGAAGTATATGTAAAACAACGTTTTGATGCTCATAAAATGATTGAGGAATACATGCTCCTTGCGAACAAGCACATAGCACGACACCTCTCTGGTGTCGATGACAATAAAGAGCACACAATGATATATCGTATTCACGATGAACCAACTGATGAAAAAATGCAGGATTTGATGAACTTTTTGAAAGACCTTGATATTCCTTTCAAAGAAGAAAGAGGGAGACTTTCAGTACCCGAACTACAGCGAATACTCAAAGATACAGAAGATCACGTACTGAGCGAAACAATAGGTATGACTATTATCCGTACGATGCAAAAAGCAGTATATTCTGTTAAAAATAGCGGGCACTTTGGTCTCGGCTTTACATATTATACTCACTTCACTTCACCTATTCGAAGATACCCTGATCTCGTTGTTCATCGTATATTAGAAGAACACACAGAAGGAAATCCTCCAGGACGTGAATTCTGGGATGAGCTCAACAGTATCGCCCTTCATACAAGTGAAACAGAAGGAAAAGCATCTCGAGCAGAAAGAGAATCTATATCATACATGCAGGCTGTCTTTATGAGTAAGAATATTGGCAAAGAATATGTTGCGACTATTACACACATGACTGAAAGAGGTTTCTTTGCAGAAGAAGGTGAAACAAGAACAGAAGGTTTTGTAAGACCTCCAAATATGGGTAAAGGATACTTCTCATATAATAAAAGCAAAAAACAATTTGAGGACTATAAAAACAAAGTTTACTACAAACTCGGAAATAAGGTAACAATCAAAATAGACAATGTGAACATTGCAAAAAGACAGATTGACTACTCCGTTGTACAGACACAAGAATAAAGAGTAATAAAAAAAAGCAAGAACAAGTGTTCTCGCTTTTTATATTAAAGACCAATACCTTTAATATAATCATTAGGATTTTTGCGTGGTATATAAACACGTCTTACTTTTTTTAAAACATATTGCTCTTTTATTTTATTATAGAAAACAGTATAAGAAACTCTAGTTTCAATGTCAGAAAAATCAATTTCTGAAAGATCATCCTCCACAAACCTATATTCATCCGTTTTTACAAGATAAAATACTCCTGTAGTTTTTGTATCTGAAACAGAAGATAACATAATTGTACTACCTACAATTTCTTTCAAAAAAGCAGATGATTTCTGTGATTGTCCTTTATAATACAAAGAACTCACACAAAAACAAACTCCACCAAACAAGAACAGTAAGGATATACTCAATATGTTTTTACTACTCAGCTTTATTACCTTTACTAAGAAAAAAGAAAAGGTAACAAGTGCAATAATAAGAACAATAATCAAAGTTAAAGTATCCATAATAATCATTTTTAATTTTAACAAAGAACGATTCCCTGTATCTACATTCAGAATACTCCTTCTTGTCATCTACGTCAACATAAATTTTTTGATAAAACACATATCTATAGTAAACTGTAGGTATGAAAAAACAGCGAATTGCTTTTTACTTTTTTTTAGGAATGCTTGCTATTGGCGGAGGTATCGTTAGTGCTTTTTTTTCGACTCATGAAAATACATTTTCCTTTCTTTCTTTTAAAAGCTCACCTAAGGATAGCGAACTACCAGCTCCACCTATAGCTGAAGTAAAAAACAACTACGTATATTATTTTGACGCACCTATACCCGAAGACACCATATCTGCACCTGTATATTATGCTGCTGATCTTGATACGGGAGAAATACTTTTTGAAAGAGGAGGTTCATCTGTGTTTCCCATTGCATCACTAACAAAACTCATGACAGCAGTCGTTGCAAAAGACAAGCTCGACCTCGATCGTGATGCTATCGTCTCACGAAGCGCTACCTATACAGAAAGCTCGAACGGAGGATTGCGCCCTGGTGATAAATACAAAACAAAAGACCTTATCTATCCTCTCCTTCTTCAATCCTCAAATGATGCTGCTGAAACACTCTCGGAGCAAATACGAAGAGAATCATTTATTACCTTTATGAACACAACTGCGGACACTCTCGGGATGAATGACACTTCATATATCGACCCTGCAGGACTCTCTCCGAACAACCTCTCTTCTCCTTCTGATATTTTTAGACTTGTACAACATATCTACAAAACAGACTATTCTCTTCTAGCTCTTACTCAGCAAAAAGATTTTACTGCCAACAAGCGCACTTGGAGAAACAAGAATGACTTTATGGGTACCGATGGATATCTAGGAGGAAAGACAGGATATACGAGCGCTGCAAAGCAAACCATCGTGTCTACCTTCTCTCTTGAGCTTGATAATACAAGAAGAAATATTGCAATTATAGTGTTGAGAAGTAACAACCACTATCGTGATGTGAGAATGATCAAAGAATACATCTCAGACCACGCGCTCTATAGAAAAGAGAAACCATCTCTCACTCTTTCTGTTGTAGGAGATATTATGATGGACAGAGGAGTTAAGGGAAAAGTATACAAAGAACTAGGGGGCGATTATTCGTCCCTTTTTGAATTTGTAGCATCTCTTAAAGATTCCGACATCCTATTTGGAAATCTCGAAGGAAGCGCAAGCGAAAAAGGATATGACAGAGGAAGCAAGTATTCCTTCAGAATGGAGACTCAAACACTCGATGTTCTCAAAGAAGCTGGCTTTGACATTTTCTCTCTTGCCAACAACCATATTTTGGACTGGGGACCAGAGTCTGCACGTAGCACACTAGATGAATTTGACGAAAGAGATCTTCTCTATGTTGGAGCAGGAAAAAACAAAAAGGACCTTTCTCGACTGCGTATTATTGAAGAAAAAGGTATTAGTGTTGGTTTTTTAGCTTTTACTGATGTAGGTCCTGCGTGGCTCCCTCCTAAAGAAGATAGTGTTGGAGTAGCATCACCTGTAAATGAAAACGTAGAAGAAGATATAAAAGAAGCGAGTAAGAAAGTAGACCATCTCTTTGTGAGCTATCATTGGGGAGATGAATACAAGCCACACAACGAGAGACAAAAAGAGCTTGCTTACCTCTCTATAGACAGTGGAGCCCGTGGTGTCATAGGACATCATCCACATGTTGCTCAAGATATCGAATTTTATAAAGATGGAATCATTTTCTATAGTCTTGGAAATTTTATATTTGATCAATATTTTTCAGAAGAGACAATGACTTCTACTATAGGTCACCTTACTCTCAACAAAACAAATATAACAAAGGCATCATACGAGCAATACAAGATAAACAAAAACTACGTACCTGAAGAAAAAATAGTTGCAAAAGAACTAGAAATAAAGCCTTCTAATATATTTTCTTTATATAAAAAATAGACAGAGATTTCAATATCATGTCTTTTGTGCTTTATTTAAAGTCCTATTAAGTATTTTCAATATAAAAAAAACACCACACAATATGTGGTGTTTTTTTATATTAATTACCAGAAAGGTAGTACTATTTTGCAATACGAACTGCTTCTTCAAGAGCAAGAGAGAGGAGTTTGGAAGAACCATCCATGCTTACTGTTACACCATAGAGGACCTGCGCGCGACTCATGGTCTCTCTATTGTGAGTGACAAGAATCAAGCGAGACTTCTTAGAGAGAGCTTCTATCATGTCACCATAGCGACGAGAGTTGGCCTCATCGAGAGCTGCATCAGTTTCATCAAGAACCATAAAAGGTGGTGGCTCTACCTGGCTCATAGCAAACAAAAGAGCAATGGAAGTCAGAGATCTCTCTCCCCCTGAAAGCATATGAAGGTCTCGAGATTTTTTATTTGGTAGAGATACGTTTACATCTATACCTTCTTCTATTTCTTCATCATCACCCTTTTTTCCTTTTATTTCCACAAGAGATAGAAGAGCATTACCTCCTCCAAACATGGATACAAAAAATTCATGGAACTGTTTATTGATCTTTTCGAGACCTTCTTTAAATTCAGTCTTGAGTCTCACTTCAAGCTCACTTATAATCTGATGAAGTGAAGTAATACTCTTTGTAATATCATCAAGCTCACGAGAAAGGAATTCGTCACGCTCTTTTACTGATTCATATTCAGAGATAATATCATCCCCTCCTGCAGCTCCCATCTCTTCGAGTTTGATTTTCATCCTCTCGAGCTTGATTCTTTTTTCTTTTAAGTCGGAAACTACAATAGATTCAAAGGAAGGTAGAATATCCATAAATTCACGTATTTCACTTCCTATTAAGACGCGGCCTTCCCTAAGCTCTCTTTCAAAATCTTCTTTTGAAGATTGAATTCCATATGCTCGCCTCCCCCAATCTTCTTTTTTGTTTTGAAGTCCTTTTTCTTTAAGAGATAGGTCAAAGAGTTCTTGCTGATTGTTTTGAGACATTGCAAAAGCACTCCTTTTCTGTTCTTCTAACTGACTCTTTTCCTCTGCAAATTTCTGGAGATTACTCTCGTGTTCTTCTTTTTTCTTCTGCAATATTCCTAGATTGCTTTTTGCTTCCTCAAGAGCTTCGTGATTGTCCTCAGTATCTTCAAGAATATGAGCATCATTTTTCTGATAACGTATCTCAAACTGTGTCCATGATTTCTGTATATAAAGAACAATATCTTTTGCAGAACTAATATCTTTTATGAGATCCTCCACAAAGACCTTGATGCGAGAGAAAGGAACCATAGGCTCTACCTCTTTTTGTGGATGGACTTTTTTTACCATTGAGAGTGCATATATCTTCCCTTCTTCCTTTCCGATAGATTGAATACATTCGCTCAATTTTCTTCGAGTCTCTACTTCATGAGAAATAATATCTTGAATTTGGATATCAAAAGGAGATTCCTTGGGTGCATTAAGAGAGCTTTTAAGCTTGAGTATTTTCTCTTGAAGGATAGAGAGCTCTTGTATACATTCACTCTCACCTTTTCTTATTATTTTTTCATCATGTTCTATTCGAACATTTTCTTGTGCTAAATAGTCTTTGTATAAAACACCCAGCTCTCCTCGAAGTTCTTCTGCTTGCTCTATCTTTTCTACCTGTTTGCGCAAAAAACGAAGTTGAGGAGCGAGTTCTCTTCGAGAAAGAGATATTTCTTTATTGTTTTCTTCTGTCTTTTTTAAACGTCTTTGAGCGTCTTTAATCTTTCCTTTGTAGAGAGAAAGAGCGAGAGCATCTTCTACCATTTCACGTCTATCTCGAGGATGCGCAGAAAGAATGCGGTCTGCTCCACCTTGAGAGATGATGTGGTGCCCAGAAGTACCGATAGAGACGCTAGCAAGCATGGCATGTACGTCTTTGAGCCGTACACCTGCTCCACAAATAGAATACTCACTTCCCCCGTCGACGTACACAGTACGAGTAATTACCACCTCGTCAAAATCAAGAGATATGGACGAGTCATCTGTAGGCAGACTGAAAACACGCTTCGTATTGTCGAAGACGATAGATACCGATGCCCTGTTTGATTTTGAAAGTTTCGTCGAGCCTTTAAAGATGAGATCTGAACTATCCTTTCCTCTCATTGATTTGATAGATTGCTCACCCAAGACAAAACGCATAGCCTCGACTATGTTTGATTTTCCTGATCCATTAGGTCCTACCACGGCAGTAACAGCAGAATCAAAAGTGAGTTCTGTTTTCTTTGCAAATGATTTGAATCCGACTATCTCTATCCTCTTTAACATGTTTTTATTTTACCATGCATATATAGAGATGTTGTATAAAAAGAAAAAAACGCTTTCCTAATGGAAAGCGCTTTATTACTCAATGCTGAGTAATATATTCAACCTAAGATACTCTCGAATCATAAAAAAAGAAGAGCACAACCTCATCATCAAACCCTAACTCAGAAGAATAAAAATCAAAAATCCACTCACGGTCTGGCAAATTTAGAATATAAGGCATGTTCAACATCTCATTATCTTTCATGTTATCTTTTAAATCAGGTGAACTTATATACCTTGAGAATGGAAAAAGATCTGGTTGCTGTGCTTGAAGAAGTGTTATTCCGTGAATTCCAAAAAATTTAATTCCAGGAATAGTTTTCATATAATCTCTACACACCTCAAGCATAACTTTGTTTTTTACAGGTAGTGCTATTACACGATAATCTCTATTAGGCTGTGGTACATCTGTGGGTTTAAGAAATTTTCTGCTTCTCAAATTAAGATTATACAAACATGTTGTTTTTAAAGTTTTTTCTTTAAAAACATCTAACCATGTATCAGGATTATAATCAGGAGGAGTTACAAGAACACCTTTCCCTATTAATAAATCATGACCAAAGTGATCAAATTCGGTCGTTACTACTATTTTTGTTTTTCCAGTCAGTAAATTTTGAACTCCTTCTTTTCCACCAAGTGCGGTAATAAGTTCTTGAATTTCTTTATCTGATATATCGTATTCCATTGTGAAAGATTTTATGAGCTACTAGCTCAGTTTTTGATTACTTCTGGCAATCACAGTAAGACAGAGTGTCTCTATTTCAATAACTATAATACTACAAGTATATTTTTATGTCAACAACAATACTTGTACCAAAATAAACATTATCATTTCTTTATTAAAATCCAATTATAGCAAAAGGATAAGAAGTATATATTGATTTTAAAAGAAGAGAGGAGTATAGTAGATACAGAAAGAATGTCCTTTCAAAATAAAATCTTAATATTATGGAAAATCTATATTTCAAAGAAGGAAATGAGGTAGGTATTTTTTTTCATAAAGATGAAGAAAAATCTATTCCTATAAAAACAATCACATCTAAAGTAGATGGCGTTATATATGTTAATGAAATTTCTTTAAATGATACTATATCAATACAAAATGCATTATTACTTATCAATGAAGTGATGATTGCTAAAATACCACTCGATACAGCAGTTTTTGCAACCCCGGGTAATCAAATAAATATTCAATTAAACATATTAGAAAATCTCGAAAAAATGAGATATGAAATCACTGATTATGAAACAGACAAAAAACTACTTGGCACTACTTCTGTTTATTTTGATGAAAATGATTCTAATTTTGCTTATATTGTTATATATTTTAACAATGATAAAACAGAACCTATTTATAGCAAGGAAACAGGATTTCAAGTTATAAGAGATCTTTATGAAGAAGAAATGATAGATATTGTTAAAAAACAACATCTTGAAAATGACCTTGAAAAAATAGAAGACCTTCCTGAAACTGAAGATGATATACATCCTTAATAAAAAAGCTCTCAATTGAGAGCTTTTTTTATACCCACTTTTTCTTTTCGAGAGCATTGCGAGCTGCCTCTTGCTCTGCATCTTGTTTTGATTTTCCCTCACCTTCTGCTACTTTTTCATTATTGAAAAATATACCCATAATAAAAACCTTGTCATGATCAGGACCTTCTGCAGAAACAAGTCTATATTCAGGAGTCACAGACAGTCTCTCTTGAGCTTCTTCTTGTACCCAACTCTTTGAGTCTTTCCAGGTCTTTTGTTTGATAATATCTTCGAGTTTACCAAAAAGCGCTTTTGAGATAAACTCACCAGCGATATCATATCCTCTGTCGAGATATATTGCTCCTACCACTGCCTCAAAGGTATTGGCGAGGATATACTGTCGAGCACGTCCTGTGTCTCGAGACTCGCCACGAGAGAGCATAAGGCATTCGTTCATACCGAGCTCACTGGCCGCCTCTGAAATAGAGTTAGTATTCACTAAAGAGCTACGATAGGCAGTAAGATCCCCTTCTGGATGATCAGGGTATTCGTGATAGAGATAATTTGTTACTACAAGTTCGAGGACCGCATCTCCGAGAAATTCGAGACGTTCATTGTGTCCTCTACCTAGATTTGGGTTTTCATTTAAGTATGAACGATGCGTAAACGCTTGTTCAAGAAAGCTTATTTCCTCAAATGAAATACCAATTCTTTTCTGGAATTGTTCCAATATTTTCATACAATATATACTATTTTTTAATAATACTAAGAGCTTTTTTAATAAGAAGAGCTATATCTTCATAAGTGCTGAGTTCTAGTACTTCCTCTTCATTAAACCAGCGTGCATCATCGAGACCACCGCTTGTCTTGAGAGATATTTCCACAAAAGGCGTCTCAGCAAGAAAGTACTGTACATGCTTGCGAACCTTTCCTCTTTCTGGATGATTTGCAATGTATTCATTTTCTCCAATCTCTTCTTTTATTTCGAGATCTAAACCAATCTCTTGTTTCAGAGCTCTTGCAAGACCCTCCTTTACATCTTCTCCTTCCTCAATACCACCCTTTGAAAGAGTCCAGTATCCAAATACATCGTGAACCATAGCAAATTTCAATATTTCACCATCGTAGCCATATACTACAGCTGCTGCTTTCTGGTCAATAGGGATTTCTTTTTCCTCTCCGCTTGTTTGATCTTTTTCAGGCTCACCCATTTCGCGATATACAGCACCAAGAACGCCGTTTATAAAGCGCCCAGAACTATCACCACCAAATGTCTTTGCAAGCTCAATAGCTTCATTGATAGCAACCTTAGGAGGCACATCAGAGTAATCTCCAAAAAGGAGTTCTGTGAGACCGAGTCTTAGGATAGACCTATCTACTGCATTAATTTTTGCAAGTGGCCAATCAGGAGCAGCCTTCTCTATAATCTCTTCAACCACAGTTCGTTTTGCAACGACGAGATTCATAATAGTTTCAATAAAATCAACATCTTCAAGACCTGGAGCAAATTCAGTAATATTGCGTGCCAAAATTTCAGTTACACCATCTTGTGGCATACCTTTAAAATCCCATTCGAAAATGGTTTGGAGAGCTATTGAACGTGAAAGATGTCTATTTGCCATAGGTAAAAAGGAGCGAATTTAGTATAACACAAAAGCAAACTACTTTGCCTGTGAATTCTTAGTTTCTTTCTCTTTTTTAGCTACGATATCAACAACGACGCGTCCACGATACTGACCACAGTTTTGACACATCTTATGTGACGGACGTGGTTCAGAGCAATTATCACACACACCAAGAGTAACCGCCTTCATCGCATGATGGCTGCGTCTATTCTTTGTATGCGCTCTTGTATGTCTCATTCGTACACTCATAACGAGAAGTACTATAGCAGTATCAAAATAAAAATACAAGCTTAATAAGTATATTATTATTAAAAGAATATGAGATAAAAAAATTTTGATTTAAAGCTTTTGTGATATAGTATATATCTATGGAACAAAAAATCTTAGAACAAAAAAGACATACTCTTGCTCACCTGCTTGCACAAGCTGTTGTTGCCCATTACCCTGACGTACACCTCACTCTCGGACCTGCTATTGAAAATGGATTCTATTATGATATTGATTTTGGTGATAAGCAAATAAGCGACAAAGACCTGAAAACTTTTCAAAAAACTATGAGAAAATCTCTCTCAAAGTGGAAAGAATTTACGCATGAGACAATCTCATGCGACAAAGCAAAAGAATATTACAAAGGAAATCCTTACAAAACAGAACTTATTGAAGGGATAGAAGAGCGAGGTGAAGATATCACCCTCTATACTTGTGGTGGTTTTACTGACCTCTGTCGAGGTGGACACACAGAACACCCTTCTGAAGAAATATCTGCAGACAGTTTCAAGCTTGAGAGTGTTGCTGGTGCCTACTGGAGAGGAGACGAAAACAATCCCATGCTCACAAGAATATATGGTCTTGCTTTCAATACAAAAGAAGAGCTCGATGCTCATGTATCAATGCAAGAAGAAGCAAAAAAAAGAGACCATAGGAAACTCGGTGCAGAGCTCGATCTCTTTACTTTCTCTCCTCTAGTTGGCTCTGGTCTTCCACTCTTTACTCCACGAGGTACAGCAATGAGAGATGCTATTATAAATAAAATACAAAATATTCAAAAAGATTTAGGGTATTCACGTGTCTCTATTCCTCATATTACAAAAAAAGACCTTTATGAAACATCAGGACATTGGGATAAATTTGGCGATGAGCTTTTCAAAGTAAAAGGACAGTCTGATACTCAATTTGTAATGAAGCCTATGAACTGCCCTCATCATACACAAATATTTGCATCTCAAGCTCGATCATATAAAGATCTCCCTTTGCGATATATGGAATCTACGATGGTCTATCGTGATGAACAACAAGGAGAGCTCTTAGGTCTTGCTCGTGTACGCTCCATCACTCAAGATGACGGACATGTATTTTGTACAGAAGATCAAATAGAGCAAGAAGTGAGAAATATTATATTTGTTATTAAAGAACTTTATACTGCCTTGGACATGTGGAACGAAGAAACCTACTGGGTATCACTCTCAGTGCGAGATCCTCAGACTCCAGAAAAATATCTCGGGGAAGACTCTCTCTGGGATATGGCGGAAGAAACACTCGAAAAAATCGCTCTTTCTGAGGGTCTTAATTTTAAACGAGTAGAAGGTGAAGCTGCTTTTTATGGACCAAAACTCGATTTTATGTTTCAAGATGCATTAGGAAGAGAAAGGCAGCTCGGTACTGCTCAGCTTGATTTTGTTATGCCTTCACGCTTTTCTCTTGAATACACAGACAATACAGGAAGTAAGCAAACTCCTGTCATGATTCACAGAGCTATAGCAGGATCTCTTGAACGCTTTATGGCTATTGTCATAGAGCATTTTGCAGGAGAATTTCCTTTTTGGCTCTCCCCTGTGCAGATTTCTATCATACCTGTACAAGACTCACATTCTGAATATGCTAAAAAAGTACGTGACGCTCTCTATGGAGAAGGATTCCGAGCAGAAGCAGAGCTCGGAGATGATGGAATGGGTAAAAAAGTACGAAAAGTAAAAAACATGAAAACTCCTTATCGCATCATCATAGGAGATGAAGAAGCTTCATCAGGAAAACTCACCCTCGAAACACTCAATGATACAAAAGAGACATACACTCTCGATGAGCTCATAGAGAAACTAAAGACAGAGATGTAATATAAAAAAAAGCCAAACGATAATTCATTTGGCTTTTTACAATACTGTATTTCACAAAGGATTAGTTCGTAAAAAGTCCAAAAGAACGTACTTCCTCTTGGATAGAATCTACTTTCGCAGGTAATACAATAAATCCATGAAGTGTAGGTAATATTTTATCTCCCACCCCAATTACTGTAAGAAATCCCTCACTAGCTTCAAAAGACCCGAGTTTAATAGCGATAAGACAATCATTGCTGTTGGTAGATTCTGGATGCTTTTGAACCAATGGTCTTTGTTCCAAAAACTGATCCGCGGGAGAACTTTTCCAGTTAATATTTTTATCTGGAATACCCCATTTTCTTTTACATACAAAAGTATCTTTTTCTTGACTTTTAATAAAAAAATTAAGTTCATGTATAATTAATTCTACATTTAATTTACTTACTACAATATTATTTTTCATCTTTAATCATATTAGTTTATTTTAAACTCTTTTGCACTAAGAAACTAAAATAAACCAACATAACTAAATATTTTCAATGTACTATGTATAGTATATCATATATTATACATAATGCAAGTATTTCTCTAAAAAATAACAGCGTATAACAAAAGCGCTTTCCGAAAGGAAAACGCTTTTTGATTGTTTGTTTTTTCAAAAAATTATCTCTTTGGGCAGAATTTTTCACATGAGACATTAATAGTCTCGTCATATTTATCTTGCCAAAAAGACTGAAATGTCATATCTTCTTCACGGATAGAAAACCTCTTCTCTCCATTATTCATCACTCCATAGTCTACTAAACCATCGAGATTGTAATCTGAAAATATATAAGTCTGAGCCTTTTCTTTCTTGTACCTTTCTGTTTTTGTAACAAAAAAAATAACGGTTTTATTCTCTGTATACTGAAGAGCATACAACATATCATTTATTTCATATTTCAATGAATGAGATGATGAGGAAATTTCTTGAACCTCTATCATACCTATTACATCGGGATGAATCATACTCAGAAGTAATTCGTCGATACGATTTTTTCCTGGATCAATTGCAAATGACATACAAATAAGTGCCATTACTACACAAATACTAATTTTTTTCATAATTTAAAAGGGCTTATTCCACAGAACATCTGAGGAATTAAAACAGTACCATATATATAAATTAAAATCCATAGATCTAAGCTATCTTTCTTCTTATCTTTCCAATTTGCAAGTGACTTGCATTTTTACAAGATCAGACCTTGCTAAAAAAGAGTCATTGCTTCGCAATGACTCTTTTTTAGCAGTTTAAAAGTTTAAATATAAAACCTTGAGAGGTTTGAAGTATTACAGGTCAATAGCAGCAGATTTTGCATTGTTTTGAATAAAACTCTTTCGAGGAGCAACTTCAGCACCCATAAGAGTATCAAAGGTCTTGTCAGCTTCTCGAGCATCTCCAACTGTTACTTGCTTGAGGATACGTCCTACAGGGTCCATGGTAGTCTCCCAGAGCTCTGAGGCGTTCATTTCTCCTAGTCCCTTATATCTCTGAATACGAACCTTTCCTGATTTCTTTTTCTTCGTAGTTTCTACTTCTTGTTCTTCTTGCTCTTCATTTCCATCGATATCTTCTGCTTCTTCGAGTTCATTATCTGCAACACCAAATTTCTTCAAAGCTGCGTCTTTTTCTTCGTCAGTATATACATATACCATCTCTTTTCCTTTTTGTATTTTATACAGTGGAGGTTGAGCAATATACAAATACCCTGCATCTATCACACCTTTAAAGTATCGATAAAAGAGTGTCAAAATAAGAGTACGAATGTGAGCACCATCGACGTCGGCATCGGTAGCAATGATGATTTTGTGATATCGTATTTTTTCAATATCGAAAGTATCTCCAATAGAAGTACCGAGAGCAATAACGAGATTTTTCACTTCTTTTGAAGCGAGCATTTTGTCGAGACGAGCACGCTCTACGTTGAGTATCTTACCTCGAAGTGGCAAGATTGCCTGTGTACGCCTATCGCGTCCTTGTTTTGCAGAACCTCCAGCAGAGTCTCCCTCTACGATAAACACTTCAGATTCTTCTGCTTTCTTACTTTGACAGTCTGCCAGCTTTCCTGGAAGAGTAAGTCCTTCGAGAGCACCCTTACGCAACACGCTATCTTTTGCTGCTTTTGCTGCTTTACGAGCTTTAAGAGCGAGGAATGACTTCTGTATCATAGCTCTTGCATCATCAGGGTTTTCTTCGAGAAAATCAGAAAAGGCTTCTCCAAAGGCTGTTTCTACCGCACCTCGTGCTTCTGGGCTTCCGAGCTTTCCTTTCGTTTGTCCTTCAAATTGAATCTCTTGAAGTTTTACAGATATCACAACAGTAAGACCTTCGAGAACGTCATCTCCTGTGAAATTTCCTTCCTTTTCAATATTTAAAATTTTACCTTTCTTTG
>JBLHIK010000015.1:0-16502 GCA_047614005.1 Flavobacteriaceae bacterium
CCGGAACCTCAAACAGCACCTCCATCTCCATCCCTACTACAGGAGCAGGATACAACTACGACGTCGACTGGGATAATGACGGTACCTTTGATGAGTTTGGAATTACGGGCGATGTCACTCATGACTTCACTGCTGCAGGTACCTATACCATCCGTATACAAGGAGATTTCCCAAGAATATATTTCAACAGCGCAGGTGACAGAGCAAAGATACTTTCAGTAGATCAGTGGGGAAATCAAGTGTGGACGTCTATGGCAAATGCTTTCGAGGGCGCTTCAAACCTTACAGTCCCTGCGACCGATGCACCTGATCTTACATCGGTGAGTGATTTCTCATATATGTTCTCTAGCGCCACATCCTTCAACCAAGACATCTCATCGTGGGATGTTTCAAGTGGAACTGATTTCTCATATATGTTCTATTACGCCATAGCCTTCAACCAAGACATCTCTACGTGGGATGTCTCAAGTGGAACTAATTTCTCTACTATGTTTTTTAATGCTTCCGCCTTCAACCAAGACATCTCATCTTGGGATGTTTCAAGTGGAACTAATTTCTCTAGTATGTTCTCTCTCGCCATCGACTTCAACCAAGACATCTCTGCATGGAATGTCTCATCTGGAACTAATTTCGGTTTTATGTTCTATAACGCCACATCCTTCAACCAAGATATCTCATCTTGGGATGTTTCAAGTGGAACTAATTTCTCTAGTATGTTCCCTCTCGCCACCGACTTCAACCAAGACATCTCTTCGTGGAACGTCTCAAGCGGAATTAATTTCAGTTACATGTTCTATAACGCCACATCCTTCAATCAAAACATCTCAGCATGGGATATGACAAGTGCAACAAATCTCACAGACATGCTGAACGGTGCAACTGCATTTTCAAGTACAAACTACTCAAGCCTACTTGTTGCATGGAACGATCAAGCGCTTCAGTCAGGTGTATCTTTCACAAATACAACTGCGCAATACGCCTGCTCTGCAGAACCAGCTCGCGCAAATATGATAGCGTCAGATACATGGACTATTACAGACGGCGGTGAAGCTGCATCATGTTCTACTCCCTCTGAAGTGGAGAGTAGTCGCGGTAGTGGTAGTGGTAGTGGTAACAGGGCTACATATGGATGCAATGATGAAACGGCAAGTAATCATAACTACTTCTCACAGCACAAGCAGTCACTTTGTAAGTACGACACTACAGCCACAGCAAACACGCCTGTCACAACAGACACGCCTACTACAACAAAACTAGGACTCACTAATGCAGTTCAGCAAGATATTTGTAAAAGTATATACCTTATCAAGGGAGACAAAGGGAAAGACGTACTCAGTATGCAGACTTTCCTTACTTCACAGGATATCAATCCTGGCCCACTTGATGGAATATTTGGAGTAAAAACAAAAGCAGGAGTGGAAGTATTTCAAAGTCGCTACGCTGAAGAGATACTAACACCTTGGAACCTTACAAAGACTACAGGTTGGTGGTACAAGACGACAGTCAAGAAAGCACAGGAAATTGTAGGTTGTAGCATATAGCACAGCAAGCATTTGCTCACTTTGAGAGAGGTAAAAGGTGTCAGATACCTTTCTTTCAAGAAACCCTCCCTCTTTGTAAATAGTGCTTTTAAAATCAACTTCATATTCTCATGATAAAAAACCTGACAAGGTACTAGTCTCAAAAAATACTAAACAGTCTCAAAAGCGTTGTCTTTCCTAAACCATTCCATCCATAAAATATGGCAAGTTACTGCTCTATGAGTAGTTTGAAAATAATCCTAAATTTGTTATTTTCTTGCATATATTAAAAATACTATGTGCTGAGCATGCGCTCAAGTTGGCTCCACACAGCCGACAAGTTCAGAACGCTTAATTGGAAGAAAATAAAGAGCGAACTGCAATTTAGTCAGATACTATCTCTCACAAATAACTAAAAGTTAACTGCTATAAGTTACTTTCAATATCTGAAAAGTAACCACTTCTTCTTCTTTCATTTCTTTTTGGCTAATCACTTCAATTATAGCTCCATTCTGTTGAACAATTTCTTTCAATAAATCGATATGTCCTAAATCTTCAGAGAAGCCTAGATACAAGGCACCACCTTCTTTGAGGAAACTAGAGCCTTCGCTCAAGAACTTTCTTGTAGCTCTATATCCAGGGTCAAAAACTTGCATTTGAATATAATCAACATCTTTACCTGGGTCCAGGAAGCCAAAAGGTAAGGACCAAAAAATTGAGTTAAACTTTCTTCCTGAAGGAATACCGTCAAAAACATCACCATTAAAAACATCAATTCTTTTTTCTAATCCATTTTCCTCGACATTTAATTGAGTTGTCTCTGAAGCAAAGGGGTTAATATCCGATGATGTAATCTGCACCTGTTTATGGCTATCAGCAATGTAACAACTAATTAAACCAGCACCGCAACCTATTTCACAAAAATCAGTATCATTAATAGTTATATTCATCATTTCTTCAGCGAACCACTTAGTAGATGGAAATTCCGATGGATTGAATACTGCAGGATGTACCTTAAACTTAAGCATTCCGAACGTAAAGTCAGTCCAGTCATCAGTTTTTGATTGATTTAAGAACGTGTTTGTCTGGTCTATACTTGCTTGTTTAGGGTCATCAAATCTAAGAAGTTGACTAAGATATACTTTAGCTTTGTCCATATCGAAAACGTCTCCTGATTTAAGTTTACTTTCCGCATCGATAGAAAAGTTAATTTTATAGTATCTTCTTAATTCAAAGTAAGTATCTAGGTCGTCTGGTCCAAAACCTCCAAAGATAGCAATATCGTTCAAACCATAGCCAAGCAGTTTCTCAATCTTTACCATCAACTTCTCCTTGGTCTCTCTTACACCTCTACCTTTACTATTATCTAACAGTAAAAATGCTTTTTCTTTTTTTATTAAATCTCTAAAAACCTCAGTATCTACGAGATGGAAGTTTTCATCAGATAGCGGTATGTCTGCCAAAAAGTATTCACAAGCTTTCTTTATTGCCTCAAGGTCGTCGGGTAATAAATCATTAGTTTGTAGATATTCAACAAAAGGTAATTGGTCTTTAATCTGCTCAATCTCTGCAACAGAAGTAGTACTTTCTTGAAAAGAGTAGTGTAGTATCGGCACAAATCCCTCATACAACTTACAAGCATTAAAAATAGTTTGTATTTTCTGTATTTCTTCTTTATTTCCTAGCGTCGATTTGTTAGCTGAGACACCAATACAAATCTTCAACAAAGGGTCTCGTTTTTTGTTCATTAAGAAATTACCTATTTCTTCAACTTGCTCAACACTATCTACGTGAAATTGATAAAAGTAATAACTAATCTCTTGATGAAAGAAGTGCTTAAACTTATCTTTTTTAGCCTCGAAATAACGTTGATTGTGAGCATTTTGACCAACTACCATAGGAATACGCTCAACTACTTCAAAACCAAGCTTTGCCATTTCAGAGATCTTGGACGGGTTGTTAGTGATGAGCTTAAGTTCTTTAATGCCTAAATCTTGCAAGGCAGTTTTTGCCCACTCGTAGGTACGCTCATCAGGACCGTGACCTAACATTACATTTGCTTCAAAAGTATCATATCCTTGATGCTGTAATTGATAACTACGTACCTTTTCAAACAGTCCGATACCACGACCTTCTTGACGTAAATATACTAAAGCACCATTCCCATTTTCACTTATAAGTCGTAGTGATTGCTCAAGCTGTTCACCACAATCACACCTCAAACTTCCGAATGTGTCGCCTGTCATACATTCACTGTGAACCCTAACTGTAGGCATCTCATCAGGTTTCATATTTTCTGTAAACAAAACAGCGGTCTCTTGACCCATACTATCCGCATACACTCTGAATATAAAATCTCCAAATTTAGTTTGTAGTTTAGTTTCGACGAAATTTTTCATAGAGCTATTATAGCGTTATTGAATTTATATGTAAACCAATGTAATGTATATACAATATACATATGGTAAAATTACCAGATGAAGCTTTTTTTTGTTCTGTTCAGACATACCAAAGTCAAATTTGGGACACACAAGATTTCAAAAAATTTCTCAATTATATTGATAATATCTCTAACGACGTAAGCTTTCTTGAAGAGCAAAAGGGTAAAAGGTGTCAGATACCTTTCTTTCAAGAAGCCCTCCCTCTTTATAAATAGTGCCTTTAAAATCAACTTCATATTCTCATGATAAAAAACCTGACAAGGTACTAGTTTCAAAAAATACTAAACAGTAGCAAAAGTGTTGTTTTTTTCTAAACCATTCCATCCATAAAATATGGCAAGTTACTGTCCCACGGGCAGTTTGAAAATCATCCTAAATTTGTTATTTTCTTGCATATATTAAAAATACTCAGTTAATATAACTGAGTATTTTTAATACACAAAACATGTTATGTGCTGAGCATGCGCTCAAGTTTGCTCCCCGTCTCGAGTTCGGAACTGTTCAATTCCTTACCCCACAATGCTTTTTTGACAGAATATTATTTTATATTTCGACGCGTCCTGAGCACTATAAAAAGTGACAAAAGTGACACTGGTAGAAAAAAGAGTTAGACATGTGTAACTCTTTTTTCTACCTATTTTGTTCATTTTAATCAGTTTCCTGACATTGATCTCTTCTATCTTCAATCTTTGCAAGATGGTCATCTAGTATCTTATATACTGGTTCAATATCTTCTTTATAGGTAGCAATATAATTACCTGCTTGTACCATCTTTCCACTATTTTTAAGATTTAAACCTTTGATTGTGTCTCCATGCGTTTTCCAAAAATCAGCTAGTTTTTCTTCATCTAAAATTTTAGTGAATTCATTAATACTTGGAACATAATCTCTTCCACTTCCAGACCCAAAAATACTAGCAAAATTCCTCAATAAATAATCAATGAAATATTGTGCATTCTCTGAAGATGTTTCTGGATTAAAACAAACATCAAATAAATATTCATTCATAATGAGTTTTATCCCATGACTATCACTATCACCTGTTTCATCATAAATACCACAACCAACTCCACTACTAATAAAGTTATTAGTTAATTCATAGATGATAAAACCAGCAGTGATACTCTTTTGTATAGCTACACGATCTTGGACTTGTTCAGAAGTTATTGTCCCGTCACTCACCTTTTTATCGATAAAATTCTTTGATTCAGAAGCAAAGTCTTCTAGTGTAAGACCTTCTATTTCATCAAAGATATTTTTATTTTGATTTATGTATCGTTTTTTAAATAGTGCGAATATTTTTTGAGAAATTATTCTCATTTCCTCTTTAGCAATAACCGCAGTATTACCTTCTGTTGGAGCATCCTCGCTACCGTATTTAGATAACGACCGTGTCAGATTAAAAATATCACCACCTCTATCTGAACTACAGTATAAGCGAAACGCCATTAAATCATAAAGACCTAGAATTCCACGAGACACCTCTGTTAATTTTTCTATTACAGAAAAATCTGAATGACTACCTTCGCCGAAGATCCATTCTGATATTTCTTTAATATTTTCCTCAGTATTCCCAGAATATGCACCTTTATCATCTTGCCATCCTGCATCATTAAGTAAGCGAATTAGGAAACGATCAGTATTTTTTCTTAGACCAAGGCTTATACCTTCAATCTCTAGATGTGAATATTTTGGTAATATCTCAATCAAGTATTTAATTATATGATCAGCGATATTTTTTGGTAAATTACGAGCATTATTGACAATAATTCGCCATAATTTTTCACTAGCGAATTCTCCATCATCTAAAGAGAATTTTGGGTGTGAAATCGCACTTTCTATTGATTGTTCTTCAGAGATTATTTCATTTTTCCAGTTTTCATAAAAATTATGTTGTTCTGTATCTGTTGGCTTTGAAAGATGTATAATAAGATTTAAATAGGATTCTAGGTTTCTTCCATTATTCCATCCACCATTAAAACAAGCATATGATGTACGAACAATCTCAGGAACATTATCTATTTTTGTGCTTTCTAATCTCTGTTCTATATTAAATACCTTCTCCAGTAGAAATCTTTGATGACTGTCTTCAGAAAATTTTTCCAAATATTTTATATAATCGACAGAATTTTTATATATAGAATCAGTGAAAGAGCCTCCTTTATTTTCATTTTCTGGATACCCGTCATCATATGGGATGACTGCAGAGAAAAACCCTCTTCCTCCCTGTGTTTCGGTATCATATATTTTTCTAAAAATGTTTGGATAGTGAATATATATGAGCAGAAGATGTATCAAATCTTTTTTATCGAAATCAGAATTTTTAAAATCAGTACTTTCTACCTCAAAAAGCACGACAGTATTTATTAACCTTTTGAGTTTTCTAACGTCACCAACGAATGGCAGGTAATTATGGTATTCAGAAGAATCATATATATCCTTAAGACCTCCTATCGCTTGTGAAACAAGAATCGGGTCAACTAACTTATTATTGATAACCTTATTTAAATTATTAGATACGTATTTTGATAAATCAGTTTTATCCAAGAAAAGACTAATTTTAATATTTACAAATTTCTCTAAAAATTCACTCACCTTTTCAATATCGGGAGTTTCAGCCTCAAGTATTCCGATATTTTCTGTATCATAACAAAGAACATATGAGATATTTGGTAAAATAAGACTTTTTCTAATTACAAACAGAATATCTTTTATTTCACTGAAACTCATTCTATCTAGGTCATCTACAACAATAATTATCTTTTTATCAAACTTTTCCAAAACAACAGTAAGATCGTCGAAAGCTTCTTCTGCAGTGTAATCAACACTGAAAGTAGGTATTTGGATTCCAAAAATAGAAAAACGCTTGGACTCTCTGAGAAGCCGTGAATATTTTGATATCAAAGGTCTAATCTCTGGAATGAAAGAATCTTTCTGAATTGAATGGATCAATCCATTCACGAATATCTCTAACAGATCCCTGTTGCCGACATATTTGAGAGGGTTAAATTTATAAATAATTGTGCGATCTTGATATTTTTCGTCCCAATATCCTTCACAAAAATTTATGAAGGATGATTTACCAATACCCCAAGGAGAATCGACACCGAATACAAAACTATCAGGTGATCCATTATTAAAGACTCTTTCTGCAAAACCATCTGCCTTTTCAGATAAATTTAGTAAATCATCTTTTCGATTTGATATTTCCCTATCTAATAGAAAACCTGAATTAGGTTTTTCAACAATTCCAGAGATTGATTTTAGTATTACCAAGAGATATATAAAAAATGGAGAACCGAGAATTATTAGGTTCTGGATGAGTGAAAAATCTAATACTTCTTTATATAAGTTAATTAGTAGTCCACCCCAAGTAACACTAAAGGTGATTCCAAGCAATAGAGCAAAGAAAACATCGAATCGTAAACTTCTTACTATCTTACGCAGGTCACTCAAAAAACCTCGAATAAATAAGTAGAAAAGGACAAGTATCAATCCTACTATCCCAATAAATATTGCATAATTTTCATAATTAAGAGGAACAATCTGACTTGTTATATTAGATGCAAATTCCAATGAAAAATACCATACTTCTGTGAGAAGTATTCCTGTAAAAATAGTTTTTATCATCACTATTAAACTAGTGGTGATGATTTTGATATCTAATATTTTTTTCATAATAAATTATTCTCGCTCCATACGAGTACGTCGCTCATCAAGTGTTTCTCCTTCATACTCCCAATATAGAGGTCCTTGTACTGGCCAGTCTACACCAAGTGCAATCTGCCCCGCGTTAGAAATACTAGCAGGTTCACCGTTGAAATTAACATTCTTTGTATCTAGTACAGTACAAGTAATATTTTCATCTCTAGTAAAGGTAAGGATTGATCCTGTAGGAATATCAACCATTTTAAAATTAAAGGCTTCTCTTCGGTTACGAGCTTTATCAAGAGCTACTTTATCCTCAGCAGATTCAACATAATCTTCTCGAGGAGTAACATCTTTAATCTGAGCAAGTAATAATGCTTCGACCACCCTCTCAGGAGCAATCTCAAACCATTCACGATTTGAACGAACACGATTATCAGCAAAAGCTCCGTGGAGTTTCTTTTCAACAAAATCCATATCTGCGACAGTTGCTGCATAGAAACACTCAAACGGTAGAGGTACACCAGTTGTATCTAGAGAACGTATACGTTGCTCTAAGTTGATAGTTTTACCAATCTTTACATAGCCTGACATGGCTTCGTTGATAAGGATATATATTATTTGTTTGTTATTTTCTTGCATATATTAAAAATACTCAGTTAATACAACTGAGCACTTTTAATACACAAAATATGTTATGTGCTGAGCATGCGCTCAAGTTGGCTCCGGCGGTAGGATTCGAACCTACGACCATTCGGTTAACAGCCGAGTGCTCTACCACTGAGCTACACCGGAATATTTAATTGTTTATTCCACGTTAATGAAACAGAAAAACTATAGCAAATAAAACAGATATATGCAAAAGTTTTCCCTCTTTTTATTTTTTTTATAAATACTCTTGCTTGGGTGAATCAGGAAAATTTACTTCATCCCAAAATGAAATAGTGTCTGGCTTAAGAATCCAAAAAGCTTGCCCATCCGGTGTATCTTTTAACATTTCTTCTAGCCTGCCTGATTTTTTACCATATTTCTCTGAATATAAATTACATATTCGCTCTAAATCTTCTATAGATACTTGATATGACTTACCAGTAATTTGAAGAGCTTGTTTCTTTTTTGAATCATAGACAATAGTACAAGCAGAAATTGGATTCTTCAGGATTTCTTGTGAATGCCGTCGAGCTTTTTTAGATGTCCAATATAGATTATTATCCTCATCAGAAACAAAATAAACGTTGCAGAGCCACGGACAACCATCACTCACTGTAGCTAATTGCATTAAAGTACTCTCTTTTAAATATTGATGTAGCAATTTTTTCATATACTGTTTTATTATATCTTAGAGTTTATATTTTTTAGCCTTTAGTCAGAATAGACCAATCATCTTTTCCTTTTCCATCTTGAATAGCTTCTTCATATTGCCTCAACGTTTCAGTAAGAAGTGGTGTTTCTATGTAATCAGCAAATTCTTTCACATATCGCAAATCTTTTGTTAGCCAATCAACAGAAAACGTAATATTTTCAGGTTGTTTCTGATAGCCCTTCCAAGCAAGTTCTGTAATAGCTCCTCCTGGTCGTACAGCAAGAGCATTTCCAACAGCAACTAAATCAAGTCCTTGTTTTTCTGCAATTTTCATAGTTTCTGCAAAACCAGAAATATGAATAGCTTGAAGCATGTTGAGAAGTAACTTAAATCTCATTCCAGTGCCTCGTTTTCCAAAGTAATGAAAGGTTTTTGCTACTGCATTTAAAATTGGTTTAATAGAAACATATACATCTTCTTCTCCACCAACAAGCATTGTTAAGTTTCCAGTCTCTGCACCCTTACGTCCTCCAGTTAATGGTATATCTAAAAATTTATATTCTTCAGTAAGATCAATAAGTTTATCAATCCACTTAATTGACAAAGTCGCACTTGTAACTAAAAACTTTTCCTTATCTGCACCAGCGATAATTCCATCATCCCCTAACCAAACAGCTTGAGAGGATTGATCATTGGCAGTTATTTCAAAAACCATACTTGATTGCAATGTTGCTTCTTTTGGTGTTTTGCACCATATTGCACCTAATTTCAATATTTTTTCAGCATTTTCTTTTGTTCTGTTCCAAATATAAACTTCATGACCCGCTTCTATAAAATGAGTGGCCATACCTGATCCCATAATTCCTGTTCCAATAATTGCTATTTTCATATACTAAGTATAAACTTTAGAAATAATAAAAACAAGGTCGGACCTCTTTTTTGAGGTCCGACCTTGTTTTTAATGCAACTCTTTTTAAATCTCTAGTGCACTGCATAATAAAAAAAGACTAATACATTCGTATTAGTCTTAGTATTATGTGGACCCTGGGAGATTTGAACTCCCGACCTCCTCATTGCAAATGAGGCGCTCTACCAGCTAAGCTAAGGGCCCTTAAAGCTACAAAGGTATTCTAGCGTATTTTATAAAAAGTGCAAGAAGTTTCTATAAAACCTTATTTATCTAAAACTTCTTGAACGACATGATCTATGAAATCTCCAAAGGTGAGACCAGATTCTTCGAACATGTATTCAAAACAATCATGCTCTGTAAAACGAGGAATAGTAGACACTTCCAATACATGCACACCTTTCTTGTGATGAAAAATCATATCTACTTGAGAAAAATGCTGCAAGCCAATATGTCTATGGATATGCTCTGCTTCTTGCTGAAGGGCGTGTTTTTCTTCTATTGAAAGTTTTTGATGAGTATATTCTCCGCCATCCATTACTACAGGAGAGAGTGCGTAGTGACTCTTATCTCTAAACCTATCAACCACCAAGCAAGTAGCTACAGTACCTGAAAGAAGCTCCTCTACTAAAAATCCTTCTTCCCTCTGTGTGTATTCCACTATAATGGCATGAAGATCATGATAAGTATGTGCAATGCGCGTTGCGTAGTTTCCTCGAGAGAGAGGCTTTACTACCCAAGGAAAAGAAAGTTTTGAAAATATATCGCGCGTCTTTTTCTGTAAATATTCTTCAAGAGGACCATCAATGTCTTCTCTGTAGGGAGAAACTATAAAACCTTGAGGTATTTGTCCTCCTGCATTGCGAAAGAGTTCACGAGCGAGTTTTCTTTCAAACATACTTGCCTGCACAAGAGGAGAAGAATCAGTATGAGGTATGGAAAAAGAATTGAGAAGCTGTTGAATCTTTCCATCTTCTCCAAAGAGACCATGGAGAGTATTCCATACGATATCGATATGCAAAGGCACATCAGAAAGAGCTACTGGCCTTCCGTCTATATGAAGACTTCCGTCTCTATCTAAGAGCATGTCTTTTGCTTTATATACTAATGGTAGTTTTCCCTCAGAAAACTCTCTAAGGAGACGTGAACCGCTCTCAAGGGAGCTTTCATACTCACCTACTCCCCCTCTTAATATTCCAACGCGAATGATATCTGACATACACTTAGTATAGCAAAAAATATTTCTCTTGAGTGAATAACATTACTTTTTCATTCTTTTACTGCGGAGTGATTTATGGTATGCCAGAGCAAATCGGTGTGACTCTGCATTGAGGAGCAGTATATCTTCTTTGTATTTTTCTGCAGTTTTTTTGTCACCTAAGAATCCTTTTGGATTATGTTTGTCATCCTTTACCACGCTCACTATACCGAAAGAAAGCCTCTTTTCGTCTCGAAACTTTTTTGCAACATTTATCTGAGGCAGTCCTCCGTCTATTACTACTACATCAGGCATATCCCATTCATCATGCAAAAATCTCCTTTCAAGTATTTCCAAAAGTGCATGAGTATCACTTCCTTTTATACTTTGTTTTATTTTGAACTTCTTATATTCACCTTTTTCTAAAGAACCACTATGCATGACGACCATCACCCCCACATCATCACTCCCTCCGAGATGAGATACATCATATGCCTCCATGCGAATATCTTTTTCATACTCTAATACATCTTTTTTTAAGAGAGCTATATCTCGAATATGTTTCAATCCCCATAACTTTTTCTTTATACGGTCTGCATCTTCAAATCTCTCATGTTTTGCTTCTTTCAGCATTTCTTTTTCTAGCTGTTCTATAATGGTGTTTTTCTTTCCTTCAAACAACATTGAGATATGTCTTATCACTTGCCCATAACTTCTCTTTATGGAATCTTTTGCCTCTGGAGAGAGTTTGAGCTGTCTATAAAACTCTTCGTTGCCTTTTACTTTTGCATTTTTACTGCGAAAAGGAAAAATCTTGCGGATGATTTTTAGAGCTTCTTGTAGTTGTCCACCGTGAGGAAAAGGACCAAATGTCTTCTTGTATTCACCGCTATCTTTCTGTAAAAGTTCACGCTCGCGCATGGTAAATATACGAGGAAGTTCTTCTTTTGTAATCACTACATAGTTCCAGCTCTTATTGTCTTTTTCTCGAGTATTGAAATATGGATTGTGTTTTTTTATTAAAAGGGATTCGAGCATAAGAGCTTCTAGCACAGAATCTGTTTTTTCTATTTTTATGTATGAAACTTTTTCCACCATTTGAGCTATTTTAGGACCACGCACCTCATACATATCAGCAGAAAAATAGCTTCTTACTCTATCCTTGAGAGATGTTGCTTTTCCTATATAGAGTATTTCTTTTTTATCATCTAAAAAAATATACACTCCTGAAGTGCTAGGAATGTCTTTTATCTTTTCTTTTAAAAAAATAGACATGTTTTTATTTCTTTTTCTTACCGTGTTTTGTGAGTTCTCGTTTGAGATATTTTCCTGTCCATGTATCTGTATTGGCAATATGCTCTGGAGTACCTTTTGCTACTACCTTTCCACCAAAAGATCCTCCATCGGGACCAAAATCTATAATATGATCAGCGCATTTTACGAGATCAAGACTGTGTTCAATCACCACTACTGTATTTCCTCTGTCGACGAGATTTTGCAATACGTGAACAAGGTTTGCGACATCATCATAATGAAGACCCACTGTTGGCTCATCGAGAAGATAAAGAGCTTTTGTCGTAAGAGGTCGATAGAGCTCTGATGCTATTTTTACGCGCTGTGCTTCTCCTCCTGAAAGAGTGGTTGCTGACTGTCCAAGGGAAATATAACTAAGACCGACGTCACACAGTGTCTTAAACCTATCAGCAATAGCTGGTATATCTTTGAAAAATTCCAATGCTGATTCTACATTCATTTGTAAAATATCATAAATATTTTTCTTTTTATATTTTACTTTGAGAGTTTCTTTCTCATAGCGCGTTCCATCACAGACATCGCATGTCACATATACTGTAGGAAGAAAATGCATCTCTACGGCTATCATACCTTTTCCCTCACATGCTTCACAGCGTCCTCCGTTTTTCACATTAAAAGAAAATCTACTTTGTTTCCAGCCTCGAAAACGAGACTCTTCTGTCTCTGCAAGAAGCTCTCGAATAAAAGGAAAGGCTCCTGTATATGTAGCTATATTTGAACGAGGGGTACGTCCGATAGGACTTTGGTCTACGAGAATAGAACGTGTGATGTATTCTGTTCCGAGGAATTTTGAACAGTTATATACCTTACTCGAACGATATCTTTTATCAAAACGAGCACGAAGGTTTTTGTGCAAAATCTCATCTACAAATGATGATTTACCTGCTCCCGATACTCCCGTAATACATACAAACTTTCCAAGAGGTATGTCGACGTTTATGTTGTCTATGTTGTGTATTTTTGCGCCCACTATCTGCAACATTCCTTTGTCTCGAGTACGACGATTTTCTGGCAGAGGTATTTCTATATCACCTCTCAAATATCCTAGTGTTCTTGATTTTGCTTCATCTTTGGTGAGTTCGTCCTTTCCGAGAAGCTCATCGAGATCTCCTGATACCACTATCTCTCCTCCATGTACTCCAGCGCCCGGACCAATATCTACGATATAATCTGAGGCAAAGATGGTATCTTCATCGTGCTCTACTACTATGATAGTGTTTCCAATATCTCGAAGATTTTTCAAAGTTTTTACGAGTTGTTCATTGTCTCTCTGATGAAGACCTATTGTAGGTTCATCGAGCACATACATAGCCCCTACAAGTCGTGAACCCAGCTGACTTGCAAGACGAATACGCTGACTCTCTCCTCCTGAAAGAGTGTTTGCTCGACGAGAAAGAGCGAGATAATCCAAACCTACGTTGAGCATGAAAGAGAGCCGTGATTCAATCTCCCGAAACACAACACCAGCAATAGACATATCTTTTTCTGATAACAGAGATGGTAGGATTTCTGCCACAAAATCATATGCTTCTTCTATCGTCATATTAGTAAAATCAATGATATTTTTTCCTTTCTCTTTTCCTCCTAAAAATATATGACTCGCCTCTTCTCTCAATCTCGTTCCATTACAAGAAAGACACACATCTAAACCTTGAAAATGCTTTGTACCAAGACCCTTACAATCTGGACAAGCACCATATGGAGAGTTAAAAGAAAAAAGACGTGGCTCTATTTCAGGAAACACAAAACCGTCTTCTGGACACAAGAGCTTTGCAGAAAGTAGGTACTCCTCCTGAGCTTCATCTACAATCTCTGCCTCTTTTCCTTTTACGCTCTCTTTTTTTGCTTCACATATAATACGTACCAAACCCTCTGACTCATTAAGAGCGCGTTCTGTACTTTCCGCTATTCGTTGCTCCATATCTACCTTAGAATCAAAATATTCATGTACGGCAAAAGAGTCTATGAGCAAATCAATATCATGCTTTTTTCCTTTTGAGAGTGTTATTTTCTCGCGTAGACTTTTAATATTTCCATCTATACGTACTGTTGTAAAACCAGAAGAAAGTAGATCATAGAGCATTTGATAGTATTCCCCCTTTCTCCCTCTTACGATTGGTGACCATATTTGTATTTGTGCTTCATTCCATGAAACTCCTAGTATCTTCTTGTTTGATTTTGTTTTTTTACCATACTCTTGAACCTTCAAAAGTATAAAGTCTATGATTTCTTGATTTGAAAGTTTTTTGATTTCGTTTCCAGAAATAGGGCTATATGGACGACCAAGACGAGCATAAAGAACGCGCAAATAATCGTATATTTCTGTAATAGTAGCTACTGTAGAGCGAGGGTTTCCCGAACGCGACTTTTGATCAATAGATATAGCAGGAGAAAGTCCTGTGATTTCTTCTACCTCGGGCTTTGGCATTTGTTGGAGAAACTGGCGAGCGTATGATGAGAGAGATTCTATATATCGCCTCTGCCCTTCTGCAAAAATAGTATCAAAAGCAAGAGAAGATTTTCCAGAACCAGAAAGACCAGTAAAAACTACCATTTTATTTCGTGGTATTTCAAGTGAAATGTTTTTCAGGTTGTGCATACGAGCACCTTTTATGGTGATTTTATCAGTACCTGTAAACTCTATCTTTGTTTCTTTTTTTGACATGAGTGTATACTACTACAAAGTATATCTTTTATAAAGTAAAATAAGTTTTTTTATGCTTTATTTTATGGCATCTCATATTTTTCTATGCTATTCTAAAAAAGAAAATAGTGCTCACTAAAAATAAAATATTATGACATATATCATAAGACATATGAGAAGTTTGACTTTTGTTGGAGACACAGAATCAGTAGAAAATAACTACCGCAGATTAAAGGAGAGAGGAACAAATAAACTCGATCAGGTAAAAAATTGGTTGCAAGAAAACAATCACATGGAGTTTGATTCACGCTATACATCACCTTATCTTCGTTCTCGAACTCTTGCTCACTATATCTCTCCTAAGGAAACATGGGAAGAAACTCCACTCCTCTCAGAGAGAAACAAGGGGGATTTTACCCTCATACTTCCAGAAGAGAGAAAAATGAAATTCCCAAGAGAGGATAAGTCAATGCAGGAAAATCTTTTTTACGCCAAGCCACCAAATGGTGAATCCTTCTTTGACCTCTACTGCAGAACAATACTTTTTCTACAAAACATAAAAGGGGAAAGAGTTCTCGCATCCACAAGTGGTGGAAATATATACATCATGAGAATGATACTTGAAGGATGGTCGGTTGAGAAATTCAACACCATTATGACTACAAGAGACACCAAGGATAGAATTTACAACGGTCATGTCTTAGAATACAGAGGAAATTTAAATGGCAAATTTTCAGAAATGAGATCAGTCTGTACAACAGACACAAGGCTCACCTCAAATGAGTGGCGGGTGGTTGATTAATTTCATAATATAAAAAGTAAAAATCAATGGGCTCACACACGTGAGCCCGTTTTTTATTTCTTCTTCGTTTTACTCTTTCTTTTTTTGATAGTGCTTTCGAGAAGTATTATCTGATCACGCAAGAGAGCAGCTGTTTCAAAATCGAGCTCTACCACTGCTTCTTTCATTTTTTTCTTTTTCAAGGTGATTATCTTTCTCTTGTTTCCATCGAATAGTTCCATGTCGAGATTGAGTTCTTCTACTATTGCTTTTTCTCTATCATCAGCAAAGTCTTCTGCAATATCATGAATATGTTTTTTGATAGTTTCGGGGGTTATTCCATTTTTTTCATTGTATGCAACCTGTTTTTCTCGGCGCCTGTTAGTCTCTTCGATAGCGCGCCCCATGGAGTTAGTTATTCTATCAGCGTATAAAATCACACGTCCACAAACATTACGCGCAGCTCGTCCTATCGTCTGGATCAGAGCAGTATCACTACGCAAAAATCCTTCTTTATCTGCATCAAGAACAGCTACAAGGGTCACCTCCGGCAAGTCCAATCCTTCACGAAGAAGGTTTACCCCTACCAGTACTCGTATTTCTCCTTTTCGTAATTTAGTAAGAATACGGATGCGGTCAATGGTCTTAATATCACTATGTAAATATTCTGCTTTTATTCCTTCGTCCTTAAGGAATTCAGACAAATCTTCTGCCATTTTCTTTGTCAGTGTTGTACACAAAATACT
>JBLHIK010000016.1:0-15965 GCA_047614005.1 Flavobacteriaceae bacterium
AATGACTAAACAGGTATAGTTTCAATTCATGATAGATATTCATACAGATACAAAAAACATACGCAATTTTTCGATTATTGCTCATATTGATCACGGAAAATCAACACTCGCAGATAGAATGCTCGAGATTACAGAAACTGTTTCTGCTCGTGATATGCAAGAACAAGTCCTTGATTCGATGGAGCTCGAGAGAGAGAGAGGTATCACCATAAAAATGACTCCCGCTGTTATGAAATTTCAAAAAGATGGAGAGGATCTGATACTCAACCTTATTGATACTCCAGGTCATATAGATTTTCGATATGAAGTGTCACGTGCTTTGCGCGCTGTAGAAGGTGCTATCTTGATAGTAGATGCTACTCAAGGAGTACAAGCTCAGACTCTCACCACTCTCGAAATGGCACAAGATGCTGGTATTGTTATTATCCCTGCTGTTTCAAAAGTAGATTCTCCTTTAGCTATGATTGATGAAGTAAAACTGGAGATTGCTGAAATCTTAGACTGTGACCCAGATACTATTTTGGAAGTATCAGGAAAGACAGGTGAGGGAGTACAAGCACTCTTGGAAAGTGTAGTAGATTCTGTACCAGCTCCCGTGTATCGAGACGTAGAGTCATCTTCGGCACGAGCTCTTATTTTTGATTTTGAATATTCTTCTCATAGAGGTGTTATCGTATATATACGAATGCTCGATGGCGAGTTTAAAAAAGGTGACTCTCTGACATTTTTGGCAAGTAGTGAGAAATTTCAGATACTAGAGATAGGTATTTTTTCTCCTGCTCAAGTACCTACCACATCTCTCACAAAAGGAACTATTGGATATATCGTAACAGGTATTAAAAAAGCTGGTGTTGCAAATGTGGGAGATACTCTCACAACAGTGAAAAACCCCCTCGAAGCCTTTCCGGGATACACTAATCCAAATCCAGTCGTGTGGGCTTCTGTGTACCCTGAAGATGCTGATGAGTTTGATGAGTTGCGTCTTGCTCTCTCTCGGCTTCAGTTATCAGATTCCTCTATATCATTTGAAGAAGAAATATCTGGAGTATTAGGGCGTGGTTTCCGTGTGGGTCTATTAGGAATGCTTCATCTTGAGATAGTTACAGAACGTTTGCGACGAGAGTTTAACCTGACTCTCATCGTGACAAGTCCTTCTATTACGTATCAGGTAAAAGTAAAAGGAGGTGAAATAATGACAGTTTATTCTCCTCATCTCTTTCCTCAAGACGGCAGCGTGGTGTCAGTGCAAGAGCCATGGGTAGAGCTCTCTATTATGGTTCCTGAAAAATACGTAGGAGATATGATGCAGATACTTTTTTCTCATGAAGGAGAAGTGATGGATAGTCAAAACTTTGGAGATAAGAGAATGTCTCTGACTGTTCATATGCCTTTGCGCGAGCTCATGCGTAATTTCTTTGACGAGCTTAAGAGTGTTTCTTCTGGTTTTGCTTCTGTTTCTTATGAAGATATTGGACTGAGAGACGCTGATGTAGTACGTATGGATATATTGGTAGCAGAAGAAGAGATAGCTGCCTTTACTCGTATTATTTCTCGTCGTCGTATCCAAGAAGAGTCAGAAGAACTCGTAGAAAAACTCTACAAACTTCTCCCTCGGCAACAGTTTGTGGTAAAAATACAAGCTCGCGTTTCAGGGCGAATTATTTCCAGTCGTACTCTCAAAGCTTTTAGAAAAGATGTAACAGCCAAACTCTATGGTGGGGATATTACTCGAAAACGTAAGCTCTTAGAGAAACAAAAGAAAGGAAAGAAAAAGAGGGGAGGTTTTGCAAAAGTAGATATTCCTCAAGACGTATTTCTCAAAGTAATGAAAAAATAAGAAAAAGAAAAACAGCTCGTGTGAGCTGTTTTTTTGATATTTTCTTTATTTTTTTTACGACATATATTTAGCTTAAAGATAGTATCTATTCCTCTGTATTTGTTTGAATTACTACAGGAGTATCTTTTGATATAGTGTAGTTTCTCTCTAGTTTTTTGTAAAAGTATGCAAATGCAAGCCCTGTGAAAGGAATAGTGATTATTATTCCAACAGGTAATATAAATGCAATTAAATTACATACCACTATTGAAAATGTAAGTATAGATGTCTTCAATACATATCCTTTTGTGATTTTCCAAGAATAGAAAAAGCGTTTTTTAAATGATGAATGTGATTTATCAAATATAATAAGTTGGATAAATATCATACGTATTATTGCATATGCTAATATAAGCATAGTGATTATGTACACAAGAATGACAGAGCTATGAGCTACGTCATTTCCTTCTGCAAGAAGAGTTGCAAGAAAAGTTGCAAAATTTACCACAAATATAATCCCATTAAATAGAATAACAAAGACAGTCATGGTGGAAATATATTTCCATAACTCTCTCCATGAAAATATTATATCGTGCCATGTTATTTTTTCTTTTTCTTGGTTTAGTAGGATTGCCTTTGTAAAGAAGATGGATATGATAAATAAAAACACACCGATTACAATGCGAGCAGTATAAGTTTCAAATAATTCAGAAGTAAAAGACAAACCCAATATAATAAGCATTAGGGGAAGATAAATATGTAAATTGTTTCGAAATAAATTAAAACTATGTTTCAATATTGGATGTTTGTTTATTTGTTTATGTATTATTTTCATATAGATAATTATATATGAATTAGATATTTTGTACTATGGTAATTTTTTACGAACAAGATGATATGGAAAATGTTGATAGATATTTTAAAAAAAATAAGAAAAAGAAAAACAGCTCGTGTGAGCTGTTTTTTTGAATATTATAAGTTGCCTAGTAATCCTGGTGAGTAGAGAAGCATCATACTTAGTGCGATGAGAAGTACGATGAATCCTGTAGCTATTTTTTTTATTATTTTCTTTGTTTTTCTTTTCATACTGCTTTTATCATAGCATATTTTTTACAGAGAATGGTATACTTTTCACATGCATAAGAGTTCGTATAGGGGAGATAAGGAAAAACAATATCGTATTGCTACGATAGTATGTATCCTCCTGTCTATTCTTTTTTTAGTTTCCTTTATTCGATTTTTTCCAAAGATTCAAGAATCCAAAAAAAATAAAATACAAGCACAACTTGAATACGAAGAACTACGACTTCAAGAAGAGGAGCTCTATGAAAATGTTGATTACATTAATAGTGATGATGGAAGGGAAGATATTATTCGTCAAAAATATGGCTTAGCTCAATCGGGAGAGAGTGTAGTAATACTAGTTAATGATGTTGAAGAGGTAGAAGAAATAAAAAAAGAAAAGAGAGGTTTCTTTTCTTTTTTACGACGTTTATTTAGTTCTAAATAATTTTTATTCCTCTATATGCATTTGAGCAGTAGGTGAAATATCTTCTACTTCTGCTACTGTACCTGATAATTGTTTGTAGATATAAACAAGAGCTATTCCTGTGATAGGAATAGTAACGATAAGTCCAATCCCAAAAAGAAGTGATCCCGCAATATTCAAGAGTCCTGCAAGAAAAATAAATGAAAATATTTGAGAGACTGATCCTTTAGTAAGATTCCATCCATACTTGAGAGATTTGAAAAATGACATTTCTATTTTGTCTAAAACCGTTAATTGAAGAAGTGCAGATTTAAGTACAAGATATATAAGTGCAATTACTATAGCAATAGCAGTGACTACCATTCCTATTGCTCCTAGTGCTGAAAGTGCTGGATAAATAAGCCGTGCTACAGCAAAAGCAATAAGCAGTACAACAACTAGATATATAAGATTGAGACCTACATAGCGTTTTATGTCTTTTCCTGTGATTTTGAAATCACCTAAAGAAATCACTTCTTTGTTTTTATGTGCTAGAAATCCTTTAATAAGAGCTATTCCGAGAAGAAGGCTTGCTATTACTGTTGCAATAGCAAAGGCTGTTCTTCCTGCTGCATTACTAAATTCCATTTCTTGCATCATTGATATGAATGCAAGAATGATAGTAAAAGGTACATAGATCTTCCAATTCTTTTTAAACATTTGGAGTCCAAAACTAAAAGCCTTTTTTATAGATATATTTACGTTTGTATTATTATTCATATATTCTTAGTGTATATGAAAAAGCTAGAGTGTGCTATACTTCTTTTGTTATTATCAATAGTTCGTATGAAAATATTATGAAAAAAGTAGAAATTTACAGTACTCCTTCATGTGGATACTGCCATAAGGCAAAAGATTTTTTTAAAGAAAATGATATAGAATATACAGAATATGACGTATCTGAAGATGCTGACAAGCGTTCTGAAATGATTGAAAAAACAGGACAAATGGGAGTTCCTGTAATAATCATAGATGATGAAATGATGGTAGGGTTCAACGAAGATAAACTTTCAGAACTACTTGAAATAGGTCTCTAGTTCACACAACTACATACTTATAATTAAAAACACACAACCAGATGGTTGTGTGTTTTTAATTATCCACAGTATTTTTGTGGTGTGGGGCAAAGTGGTGTATAATATAAGACAAGTGGGAGAAAGTGGATATTTCTTAAAAAACCTGCTATCATATAAATATGTTACTCGGACAATACAATCACATATTAGATGGCAAAAACAGATTATCTCTTCCTTCTAAAGTTCGTCGTCAATTGGGAAAAAAAGTAATTGTAACAAAAGGTCTTGATGGTTGTTTGTTTCTCTATACTGAGAAAGATTGGAAAAATTTTTCTGATAAGATGTCAGATCTTCCGATGGGGCAGGCTGATACTCGTGCATTTTCACGTTTTATTCTCGGATCTGCAACAGAGATTGATATTGATTCTAATGGTCGCATTTTACTTCCATCAGTTCTTGCTTCTTTTGCAAAGCTCAAAAGCAAGGTTGTCATTGCGGGAGTATATTCACGCATGGAAATATGGGATGAAAAAGCATGGGATAAACATCAAGCAGAAAATGAAAAACGAGCAGATGCTCTTGCTGAAAAGCTTGGTGATATAGGCATGATCTAATATGCATATTCCAGTACTACTCAATGAAGCGATTGAAGGTCTCGATATTCAACCTCATGATGTTGTTGTAGATATGACACTTGGAGGAGGAGGGCATGCTCGCGCTCTTCTCGATAAGTATCCTTCTATTACTCTTCTTGGCATAGACAAAGATCCAGTTTCACTTAAAAGAGCACAAGAAAATTTTAATGACACTGACAACATCTCATTTCACAATGTTCGCTTTGATGAAATATCTTCTGTATTAGAAAAGGAAAATATTACTTCAGTAGATAAGATACTTTTCGATCTTGGGCTCAATACTTGGCAGCTAAAAGCAGATCAAAAAGGTTTTGGTTTTTCTGAAAACGCACCACTCTATATGACGCTGGGAAATCCAGAAGATTATTCATTTACGGCGCAAGATATTGTAAATGAATGGAAAGAAGAAGACATAGCAAATGTTATCTATGGATATGGTGATGAAAAGTTTTCTCGAAGAATAGCAAAAGCTATTGTAGAGAAAAGAGCAGAAAAACCTTTCGAGACCACCTTTGAGCTCGCTCAATGTATTTTTCAAGCAGTGCCATCATGGTATAGAGCTCGCAAAACTCATCCAGCAACAAAGTCATTTCAGGCATTACGTATTGCAGTCAACGATGAAGAAGATGTCTTGAGAGATGCTCTGAGAGAAAGTTTCAATAGTGTTCCAGGCGGAGGGCGCATAGCAGTCATATCTTTCCATAGTGGAGAAGACCGTATCGTAAAAAACTATTTCAGAGATTTAAAACAAAACAAAGAGGCGTTATTTATTACTAAAAAACCAATTGTACCAACAATAGAAGAGACGAAATCTAATCCAGCATCACGTAGTGCAAAACTACGCATTATACAAAAAATATAATTTACACATATGACATATATAAAAGAAACAACTAAAAAGAAGACAGCAGGAATGCACAAGCGGTTGCCTCTTCTTGTGTTTGCCATTACAGGCCTTCTTATGGGTTCGTATCTGGTAGGTGTTGGTGTTGTGACTTCTAATGTTATAGAGCGTAAAGAAATACAAAAAGAGATACGAGAAACTACATCACGTCTGAGTGTTCTTGAAGAAGAGTACATTACATCTCTCGAAGTGGTCAACAAAGAACTTGCTTACTCTCTAGGATATGAAACTCCTCGCACAATGTCATACAGCACTCAAATGACATTTGCTGATGCACGAAGTGATGCATATGAAATCTAAAAAACCTCATTCTAAAAAACACAAAGCATACATATGGCAGGTTCGTATTGTAATCTTTATGTTTCTTTTTATTGCTGTTGTCATATTGGGAAAACTTTTTAATCTTCAGGTAATGCAAGGTGAGTTTTATAAGCTCAGAGGAGATAGACAGTATGTCACACCTGCCTCTGCTATTTTTGAGCGAGGGTCTATTTATATGACTGATAAAGATGGAAAAAGAATATCCGCTGCAACCCAAAGGCTCGGTTTTCGCATTGCTCTTAATACACGAGAATTTGAGGATGATGATATTGTCTTTGAAAATATATCACCTCTTATAGATATAGAGCGTGAGTATTTTGATTCTCTTATCTCTCGCAATGATGGTTATGAAGAAGTGGCAAATAAAGTATCTGATGATGTAGCAGAAAAAGTCCGTGATCTTAACCTCGATGGAGTAAAAGTGTTTCGTGAAAAATGGCGATATTATCCAGGAAATGACCTTGCTGCGCACGCATTAGGTTTTCTAGCCTATGATACTGATACTCGAGTAGGTCAGTATGGACTTGAAAGGTATTATGAAAAAATATTAGCTCGCGATGAAAATCAGCCATATATAAACTTCTTCGCAGAACTCTTTACTAATGTAAGTGATGGTTTGTTCGAAGGAGATGGTCGTAGAGGTGATATCGTCACTACTATAGAGCCATCTGTTCAGTCTCAGTTAGAGATAGGCCTCGAATCTTTGCTAGAAAATTTCAAATCAGACAGCGCTGGTGGTATTGTGGTTAATCCTCAAACAGGAGAAGTATATGCATTGGCAGTTGCTCCTGATTTTGATATAAATAATTTTGGTGACAAAGAAGGGGAGAGCTATATCAATCCTCTTACGAGCAACGTCTTTGAGCTTGGTTCTGTTATAAAACCACTTGTCATGGCAAGCGCTCTTAATGAAGGTGTTGTTACTGCAGATACATCGTATTTTGATAAAGGATATGTAGACGTTGGATCAAAACGTATTGAAAACTTTGATAAAAAAGGAAGAGGTCAAGTGACGATGCAAGATGTTTTAAACCAATCTCTCAACACAGGGATGGTTCTTGCTTCTCAAAAACTTGGAAATAAAAAGATGAGAGAATATCTCTATGGGTATGGCTTTAATTCTAAAACTGGTATAGATTTACCAGCAGAGATATCAAGTCTCACTTCCAACCTTGAATCTCGTCGTGATCTAGAGTTTGCGACAGCTTCATTTGGTCAAGGTATTGCCGTGACTCCAGTCTCTGCAGTGAGAGCTTTCTCTGCTCTTGCAAACAAAGGTATTCCTATAACACCCCACGTTGTAAAGTATGTAGATTATAATATTGGTGGAGAGGAGGAAGTTCTTCCTCTTACTCTTCCTGCTATAATCTCTCCAGAAACAGCAGAAGAGATTACTCGTATGCTCGTAGGTGTAGTAGATACTTCTATGACTCAAACAGTTAAGAAAGAGCATTATAGTATTGGTGGGAAAACAGGAACTGCTCAGATGCTCGACCCAAATGGTGGCTACCATGATACTAAGAGACTTCATTCATTCTTTGGATATTTTCCAGCATATGATCCTCAATTTTTGATTTTCCTGTATACTGTTGATCCAAAAGGTGTGAGATATTCATCACAATCTCTAGCTCCTTTATTTGCAGAATTATCCGATTTTCTTATTAATTATTACAGTATTCCACCTGATCGGTAAAATATATTGATATACTATATATACTTCTTTATGAAAGAAATCTTCAAAAAAATAATAATACAAATACTTTTTGCGTGTGCACGTATTGTTTTGTGGCGCAAAAAACCAAAGATAATAGCAATCACAGGAACAGTAGGAAAGACGACCACAAAAGACGTTCTCTACGAAGCACTCTCTCCACATGCTTATGTGCGAAAAAGTGAAAAGAGTTTCAATAGTGAGATAGGAGTACCTCTTACTATTTTAGGACTTCCAAATGGATGGAATAGTCCTTTCTTGTGGATTAAAAATATACTGAAAGCATTCTCGTGCGCTTTATTCCCTGGTAATTATCCAGAATATCTTATTCTCGAGATAGGAGTAGGAAAACCAGGAGATATGGATATTTTGTCATGGCTGAAGATAGACATAGCTGTCTTTACTCGATTTTCTGATATGCCTGTACACGTAGAATTCTTCTCTTCACCAGAGCAAGTGATTGACGAGAAAATGAAAATGGCATCTTTGGTAAAAAAGGATGGCTTTATTCTCATAAATGGAGACGATGAATCCATGACAAAGAGAAATTTTCCTGTGCATGCACGACATATATATTATGGTACATCACCACAAAATATGTTCAGAGCGCTTGATATGTCTATTCACTTTGACGGTGTAAATTCTGGTATGCATTTCCGATTTGAAAAAGAAGGAGTAAGTATGCCAGTAACTCTCAAAGGTGTTTTAGGTCATGGTTCAGTATGGGCAGGACTATGCGCTCTGTCTGTGACATCTCTTCTTTCTTTCGACGTTCTTTCTTCTTCTCAAGCTCTTCTTTCTGTTCCGTGGCAAGCGGGACGTATGCGTATTCTCGAGGGTGTGAAAAATTCACTTATAATAGATGATAGCTATAATGCATCACCTCTCGCTACTGAAATGGCACTCAAGACTATCAAAGAGCTCTCTATTAAAGGTCGCAAGATTGTAGTATTTGGGGATATGCTCGAACTCGGAAAATATGCAAAAGAGGCGCATACACTTATAGGACAAGAGATAGCCCACGTCGCTGATATGCTTGTCGTGATAGGAAAATTCTCTCAATCTATTATTGATGGTGCGCTGTCGAATGGACTATCAGAAAAAAACATTTTTGAATTCAATCATCCTCGAGAAATGGGAAAGTTCGTAGAGCAGATTGTAGAGGAAGGAGATTTAGTTTTAGTAAAAGGTTCACAGGGCCAGAGATTAGAGAGAGCTACCATAGAGTTTATAGCAGAACCACAAAACTGCGAGGGGCTTCTTCCTCGTCAAGACATAGCTTGGAAAAATATAGTATAATTTTAAGTATATGCAATATTTCTCTCGCAACAAAAAACTTTTCTTCTGGTACATGCTCTCTATGAATGTGTTGTATATGTTGTACCTATAGGAATACATGAAATCTCCTGAGTTTAAAGACTACGTTGTCGATCAGCTTCTTTCTTGGAGCGATGAAGTGATAGGTCGCTCCATGTTTGGAGGTTTTGGTTTGTATGTGAGTGGGGTTATGTTTGCTCTTATTTCAGATGATGCTCTCTATATAAAAGTAGGCGAGACAAACAAAGAACTTTTTAAAGAGATAGAGAGTTATCCTTTTACTTATTCTCATAAAAATGGAAAGAAAGTTTCTCTTTCATACTGGTATATACCAGATGATATTATCGAAGACCATTCTGCTCTGTCTGCTTTTGCAACAAGCTCTCTTTTAGTAGCTCAAAATACAAAAAAGTAATATATGTCAAAAAATATAAAAAAATACTGGCTTATGAAGAGCGAGCCCGACTGCTATTCCATAGATGATTTACAGAAAGATGGCGTGACTCCATGGGATGGTATTCGCAATTATCAAGCGCGCAATTTCATGCGTGACGACATGCAAAAAGGGGATGAAGTACTCTTTTATCATTCTAATACAAAACCGCCTCATATCGCAGGTGTGGGCTCTGTAGCATCATCTCCATATCCAGATGTGACACAGTTTGACGCGAAATCTAAATACTTTGACCCAAAGGCAACAAAAGAAAATCCACGATGGTTTCTCGTAGATGTTTCTTTTGTTGCCAAGTTCTCAAATGTGATATCTCTTTCTGATATCAAGGACGATGTAGATCTCTCTGAGATGACTGTTGCTCAAAAAGGCTCAAGACTCTCTATTACTCCCGTAGAGAAAAAACATTTTAATAGAGTGATAAAGAAGGGACACTAATATGCAGTGGTATGTATATATAGTAAAGTGTAGCGACGATACTCTTTATACGGGTGTTACTACTAACATATCTCGTCGCATAAACGAACACAATGGAGAGGGGAAGCTCGGTGCAAAATACACGCGAGCGAGACGTCCTGTTGAACTTATGTATTCTTATGAGTATTCTGACAGAAGCACTGCAAGCAAAGAAGAATATCGTATCAAAAAACTCACACTTCAAGAGAAGGAGAGATTGGTGATCGGGAAGTAGGTGTTTTAAATTACAGAAGAATGCATAGTGGTTTCGTATTTATCTTTTATGCTGTTGCAGTAAGGTACCATTGGTTTTAGTCGCTTGACTAGTTTTTATGATTATTTATGCAAACCCCTGATATCTCACGAGGTAGTTCATGATATGACCATTCAATTATCAAGAACAACAACATTTTTACTTTTTTGAATTTGTGAGAGGTCTAGACTTTGAAATTTGTCTCTTCCAGAGCTATGTGCCTAAATAATAAATTGATTAATAGATATTTCAACATCCTTATCTACATCTTGTGGGTCTTTGTCATTAATTAAAAGAAGCTCTTCATTATCTAGGTAGTAAAAATAATCATCAAAATATGGGAAAGGTGTGTCGCATGCAATAACTACTACATTAATAATTCCTCCTTCGTTTCGTAATGAATCAAGCTCTCTAGATTCTTTTTTATGCAAGAGTGATTTAAAGAGCCCCTGAAGATTAAATCCTGTGCTTGGACCTATCAATAAACCATGACGGCATAGATTGAAGAATTCTTGTGGTAAAATGTACACATGAAATCAATTGGACTTATATTTCCTCATCAACTATTCAAAAAAAACCCCATTATCAAAACCTGTAATGAAGTCTATCTTCTTGAAGACAGTTTGTATTTTGGAGATAAGTATAACTTGCTAAAATTTCACAAACAAAAGCTTGTATTCCATCGAGCAAGTATGAAAAAATACGCACAAGAATTAGAAACACAGGGTCTCGTCGTTCACTATATTGAATACAATAAGGAAAAAACAATCATGGAGATTCTCCCTGAGCTTGATAACAATAAGATAGTTGTCGTTGATCCTACTGACTATTTGCTTGAGCGCCGCCTGCGTCGCCGATTCAAAGAACGGCTGACACTCTTGAAATCACCATTGTTTATTAATTCAAAAGAAGACAACCAAAACTATCTCAAAGATGGCAAGCTCTTTATGCAAGAGTTTTATAAATACCAACGGAAAAGATTAAATATCCTTATGGATAATGAAGGACCAGCTGGAGGAAAATGGAGCTTTGATGATGAAAATCGAAAAAAAATACCCAAGGCATATTATCCAGAAATACCTGCTGATTCTACTCACCAAGAAGATGTCGAAATCCTTGAAGCAATAAGATACGTCGAAGAAAAATTTCCTGAAAACCCTGGCAACACTCAGACGTTTTCGTATGCCACAGATAGTATGGGCGCAGAAAAAATTCTACAGCATTTTTGCAAAGAGCGACTACATTTATTTGGTGACTATGAAGATGCGATTGTAAAAGATAGTTCCCAGCTCTACCACAGTATTCTTTCCCCTTACTTAAATAGTGGTCTTTTAGAGCCTCTCGAAGTAGTGCATACCATCCTTAGATATGCACAGAAAAATGACATATCATTAAATAGTACGGAGGGTTTTGTAAGACAAATTATTGGTTGGCGTGAATTTATAAGAATGGTATATGAAGAACATAGTGTTTCTATGCGAAAAAAAAATGAATGGAAACATAGCAATAAGCTTGATGAATCATGGTATCAAGGATCAACAGGTCTGACACCTGTTGATCAAACAATCAAAAAAACCCTGAACACTGCTTATGCTCATCATATTGAACGACTTATGATTTTAGGGAACGCAATGTTTTTGTGCAATATTCATCCTGACGAAGTCTATTGTTGGTTTATGGAAATGTACATTGATGCGTATGACTGGGTCATGGTTCCTAATGTTTATGGTATGACACAAAGTACACAAAAGGGACTAATGACCACCAAGCCTTATATTAGTGGGTCAAATTACATCAAAAAAATGAGCGACTATAGTACGGGTGAATGGGCAGATATCTGGGATGCATTATATTGGGATACTATTATTACAAATCTCGATGAACTTATGAAAAATGGCCGTATGCATTTTGTCACTGCTCGTGCAAAAAAATTCACCCTTGAACAAAAACAAGATTATGTAAAAAAAGCAAAAGCATTCCGTAGTTCATACAAAAAAATCTAGTAAAAATTTTCTTTATTGTTCAAAATTATTTAAAGCTGCTTTATAAGTTTCAAGTGCGCGCTCTCGTGCAGCCTTGTGTTCTATCATTTCTGAAACATATCCCAGACCGAAATACTCAGGGACCCATTTTCTGACATATTTTCCATCAGGATCAAACTTCTTCATTTGGGTTTCGGGATTAAATACTCGGAAATATGGTGCAGCATCAACACCTGAACCCGCTACCCATTGCCAGTTTCCAACATTTGATGATAATTCATAATCAAATAATTTCTCAGCAAAATAACGTTCTCCTTCACGCCAATCAATTAGTAAATGTTTACACAGAAAACTTGCAACCACCATTCTCACGCGATTATGCATATATCCTGTGGTATTTAATTCACGCATTCCTGCATCTACTATCGGATAACCGGTTTGCCCATCCTTCCATTTTTGTAAGTCATCTGGTGCATCTCTCCATGGGATAAGGTCATATTTTTCTCGAAATGCTTGGTTTGCTGTGTGTGGAAAATGCCACAATATTTGCATGAAAAATTCTCGCCAAATGAGCTCGTTCATAAATGTTGAGTCAATCGAAGTAATCGCTTGATTCATAAGTCTTCGGGTACTGGTGGTTCCGAAGCGAAGTGACGTACCCACATGACTGGTTCCTAATTGTGCTGGAAAATCACGCCTTGCACCGTACTGATCCAACAGATCTTGATCTATATTCACCTCGGGCATAGGTATTGTAGAATCTACAAAACCAATATCTGTCAGAGACAGAAAGCGTTCGTCATGTTTTGTATAGTTTTGCAAATCGCAATCATATTCTACAAGGTTAACCTTTGGATTAAAATTTGCTTTCCATCGCTTCATATATGGTGTATAGACGACGTAGACACTTTGATCGTCTTTAACAACTTCTGATTTTTCAAAAATAACTTGATCTTTGTATGTTTGAAAATTGACCCCTTGAGTCTCTAGATATCTTTCTATTTCTACGTCTCGTTTCTTTGCATACGGTTCGTAGTCGTGGTTTATATACACATCTTGTATGTCATATTTCTTGGTAATTTCTGCAAAAATGTCTATAGGTTTGCCATGAAAAATTGCAAGAGAGCTGTTGTAGTTCTTCTTTAGTTCGGCATCCATATTTGAAAGTGCTTTGTGAATATATGATATTCGGTGATCGTCCTTAGGTAGTGTATCTAGAATATCAGTATCAAAAATAAATATTGGCAATACAGGGACCTTGCTCAATAACGCTTTTAAGAGTGCATGATTATCATTCAAACGTAAGTCACGTCGAAACCACATGATTGATAGAGGTTTTTTCATAAGTTGATTATACCAAATAAAATGAGTATTGGAGGCTTGTCTTTATTAGTTCTTATTAATAATTTCTTTAGCTAGTAACCAAAGCTCTTTACCGACATCAGGATCGAATCCCGATTCACTAATGCAGGATAGTCACTAAATCTATCCTTTCTGTTCGGTCTATAATAGTCAACGTTAAATTCTGAACCAAGTAAAAAATCCGCTCGCATGAGTGGATCCTTTGTCTATGGTAGTTGTTGTTTATTCTAGAAGTAAAAGATTTAATACTTCACGAACCTTTTCTTTTATATCGCCGTATTCAGCATCAATATCTTCAATAAGATCAAGTCTTTTTTGAAATTCTTTTTCATAAGGAGTTTTGAGGTCGATATCTCTAAATATTAATTCTAATTGAGAGATGTCGTGTAAATCCTTAACTTTAATAATTTCTTCAAATTTTTCAGGGTAATTCTCTTTAATATGTAACATTACCCATGTTGTCTGGTTTTCTGAGATATCACCGAACAATGGTTTACCACTATTTTTATCAATACAATCAATAATATCATCTCTTATCTGAAACAAAAGACCGAGTTCTGTCATTACTGATATAAGTACAGCTAAGGATTCTTTTGATTGATTGTCACTTAACATGAATCCAAAAAGAGCGGGACTGGTAAATGTGTACCAAGCAGTCTTGAGTTCATACCGCGCAATAACTGTTTCTTTAGATACAGTACCAAGTGTTTTATTCATACCAAATGAATCTAAGTATTGACCTCGGATAGTTCGTTGAATCATCTTTCTGAATTCTTCAAATATTGGCTTTGGTAAATTTGCTGCTTTTGCTATTGATTCTGTAAGGAAAACATCTCCTAATAGAAGAGCTATATCTTTCCCAAGCATTTTATTTTCCTGAGAAAACTTTTGAGTCGCAACATGAATTGTAGGAACTCCTCTCCGTAAAACTGACTCGTCCATAATATCGTCGTGTATAATTGCTGCAAGGTGAAAAAGTTCAGACGCAATACATATATCCATTAATAAATCTTTGTCTACGTCCGTATCAGCAAAAAAGTTTATCAAAAATGGCCGTATTCTTTTTCCACCCTTAATATAATCAAGAACAATCTCAAATAGTGATTCATCAAGATCTGTTGTAACTGGATGAAAGTCACGTTGTTCTTTTATAATACTCTCAACCTCTTTTACAAAGTAGATATTAAAATTTTCTTTAAATTTTTTAATTTTTTTTTCAGTCTTCATGTGTTAAAATATTATAACATATGTCAGATTATAACACGTACAAAAAAAATGAATATCAAGCTGACTTACACTATTGTAGTAAATTCATTTTTTCTTTTGGGTCTAATTATGCCTTAGCTACAATGCTATTTAGTAAAAAGATTCGTGAAGCTACTATCTTCTTCTATTCTTTTGTTAGGTATGCGGATGAGCTTGTAGATAATCCAGAAATAAAGATGGAAGGACAAACTCACAATAATTTAGATGAATTCGTCGCGGAATGGGAGGATGTTTTAAAAAGTGGTCTCAGAAAAGATTCCCACTCAATTTTGCGATCAAATTACTGGCTGTTTAAAAAATACGAAATACCTTTTGATTACACAGTTGATTTTCTTTCCGCAATGAAACAGGATATAGAAAAGTCTCGTTATCAGACATATGTAGAACTAGAAAAGTATATGTGGGGATCAGCATCAATTATAGGTCACGTGATGACACATATCGTTGGATACAGTGACGTGATTGCATTTGAACATGCTAAGGCTCTTAGTGAAGGAATGCAAATGGCAAATTTCTTGCGCGATATAAATGAAGACTATCAAGAGCGAAATCGTATTTATCTCCCTCAGGATGAAATGCTAAATTTTGGCGTCACTGAGGAAATGATTGCTCGTCAAAAAATGACGCCTGAGCTTTATAATCTAGTCCATTATTATGTAGAAAAAGCTGAAGGTTTATTTACTAAAGGAATTAATGGGATTAGGTATCTAGAAAGTGGTAGATTCTCTATCTTGCTTGCAAGTCGTATGTACAGAGAAAATATTAGAATTCTTAAAAGACGACACTATGATCTCTTTGGTGCAAAGATTCGACTTTCTAAATCAAAAAAGATACAGATCTTACTAAACACTTTTGTATTTTATTTACTAAGAGGTTTAAAATAATATCATGAAAATAAAACGATTACTAAATATTTCACGTCCTCGGTTCTGGAGATATGTCCTTGG
>JBLHIK010000017.1:0-13649 GCA_047614005.1 Flavobacteriaceae bacterium
TTTCTTCAATTCTTTCATTTGTTTAGGATAGCAGAAAAGCAGGATTTTGCGAAGCAAAATCCTGCACGCTTCATTGGAGCATATTTTCTACTTTTTTACAGATAATCGAAATCTTGATATATGATATACTCACTTTATATGAGTAGTAAATTCGTACATCTTCACTGTCACTCACATTATTCTCTCTTAGATGGTCTTTCAAAGATAGATGACATTGTCGCAAAGGCGCAAGATCTTGAAATGAAAGCTGTTGCTCTTACTGACCATGGAAACATGCATGGTGCTATTGAGTTTTACAAAAAATGCAAAAAAGCAGACATTAAACCTATCGTTGGTGTAGAAGGATATCTCGCAGCGCGCTCACGACATAAGAAAGAACCCGGCATAGATAACAAGCGTTTTCATATTACACTCTTGGCTCAAAATGAGATTGGATATAAAAATCTCATGAAAATGGTTACTCTTTCGTATCTTGAAGGTTTTTACTACAAACCTCGAATGGATAAGGAGATGCTTCGTAAATATAGCGAAGGAGTAATATGTCTTTCTGGTTGTCCTGCTGGAGAACTTGCTCGATCACTCTCAAATCAAGATGAAGAAAATTCACATAAATTAGTAGAAGAATATCAAGATATTTTTGGCAAAGACAATTTCTTCCTCGAACTCATGAGTCACCCTGAAGTTCCGGGAGCGGATCTCGTAACTGAAGGTATTCAAAATCTTGGTGCTCATTATGATATACCTATCATAGGAACATGGGATGCTCACTATCCACACAAAGAAGATGCTGAGGTTCAAGACACACTCATCGCCATCAATACAGGAAAAGATATCAATACAAAAACCATGAGCATGAAAGACGGTAATTATTCTTTCATCGGAGAAAGTGAAGCGCGCGAAGCTTTTTCCCACACACCAAAAGCAGTAGAATCTACCTTACAAGTAGCAGAGAGATGTAACCTCGACCTTACTTTAGGAGTATGGGTATTTCCAAAGGCACCAGGTCTCAAAGAAGGTGACAATCCTGACGACGTACTAAAAAACCTTGCATATGAAGGCGCAGAAGAAAAAGGAGTATCTCTCGACGACCCAGTCGCAAAAAAACGTCTCGATTATGAACTCGAAGTTATTAGAAACAAAGGATATTCTGCATACTTTCTTGTAGTAGCAGATTTATTGCGTTTCTCTCGAGAGAACAACATATACAGCACTATTCGAGGTTCTGTGGCTGGCTCACTTACCACATATGTGACAGGTATTACCAAGGTAAACCCTCTCGAATACAAACTACCCTTTGAACGATTCCTCAACCCCGAACGTCCCTCTGCTCCTGATATTGATATGGACTTTGCAGATAATAGACGAGATGAGGTTATTGAATATGCAAAAAGAACATATGGAGAAGACAATGTCGCACAGATAGGTACTTTTGGAACGATGCTTGCGAAAGGATCTATACGTGACGTCACTCGAGCACTTGGTCTTTCATATGATACAGGTGACCAACTCGCAAAACTCATTCCAGAAGGAGCACAAGGTTCACCTATGACTATTAAAAATGCTATGGAAATGGTTCCTGAGCTAAAAAAACTTCATGACGACAGTGCTGAAATACAACATATTGTACGTATTGCAAAACGCATAGAAGGATGTGTGAGACACGTTTCCGTACATGCTGCAGGAGTAGTAATAGCACCTGAACCTCTTGTAAACTATGTCCCCCTCCAAACTGACCCAAAGAAAGGAAAAATCATTACCCAATACGACATGCATGGTTGCGAAGACGCTGGTCTCGTCAAATTTGACTTTCTAGGTATAAAAAACCTCGCAATACTTGCTGATGCAGTAGACCGAGTACAAAAAATACGCGGTATTGAAATAGATATTGAGGAAATAGATCTTGCTGACAAGACGACTTTTGAACTTCTCTCAAAAGGAGAAACAAGTGGACTCTTCCAGCTCAATGGATCTGGAATGACTCGCTTCCTCAAAGAACTACGACCCTCTACCATACACGACATCAACGCGATGGTTGCGCTCTATCGCCCTGGTCCGATGGAAATGATTCCTGAATATATCAAGCGTAAACACAATCCCTCTCTTGTAAAATACCTTGACCCTCGCCTCGAACACATACTCGACCAATCATACGGAGTTATTACATATCAAGATGATGTCATGATGATTGCTATCGAGCTTGCTGGTTTTTCATGGCTTGAAGCTGACAAACTTCGTAAAGCAATGGGAAAGAAGATTGCTGAGCTCATGGAAGAGCAAAAGAAAAAACTCTTTGAAGGATTCAAATCACATGGAAAACTTTCAGACAAAACAATAGAAGAGATATGGCACCTTATCGAGCCATTTGCTGCCTACGGTTTCAACAAAGCCCATGCTGCGAGCTACGGACGCGTTGCCTATCAAACAGCGTTTATGAAAGCCAACTATGCTCCAGAATATATGTCTGCCCTCCTTACAGCAGACTCTGGTGATGTTGATAAAATATCTGAAACTATAAAAGAGTGTGATCGCATGGATTTCAAAGTTCTTCCTCCTGATATAAACGAATCTTTTTCTGATTTCACTGTAGTTCGAGGAGATGGTGGTGAAGTGAGAAAAATCATTCGCTTTGGACTTCTCTCTATTAAGAACTTTGGAGAAGCTATTGGAAAAGCAATCATTCAAGAAAGAAAAAAGAACGGACACTTCACTAGTATAGAAAATTTCCTCAAAAGAATAGATCATAAAAACCTCAACAAAAAGAGTCTTGAAGCTCTTATACAAGCAGGAGCTTTTGATACTCTAGAAGAGCGTGGTCGTCTTATGGCAAACTCAGATACTCTTTTGACATACAGAAAAGAAAGACTCGTTCAAAATACAGATCAAGTAAGTCTTTTTGCAGATGCATTCCACGGAGGAGAAACATCAATCTCTCTTACCCTTTCTCCTGCAGAGCCAGCCACTCAAGATACAAAACTAGGATGGGAAAAAGAATTGCTCGGACTATACGTCTCTGGACACCCTCTCGACAAAGTAAGACACAAGCTCGAAGGAAAACCAATCAATATCAAAAAGATTATAGAAGAAATGGGAGAAGGAATGCCTGCAGTGATTGGTGGCATTGTGTCTGAATGCAAGGAAATTCTTACAAAAAGAAAGAACGACAAAATGGCATTTATAAAGATTACTGACCTCCATGGCACTATCGAAGCTGTTGTTTTTCCAAAGCTATATGAAGAACATCATGAGCTCTTCCAAGAAGAAACCCTTATTGCAGTAAAGGCACGCGTCTCTACTCGTAATGGAGAAAAATCCCTGATAATAGAAGGAGTCAAGAAAATATAATATTTTAATATCAAAATTTGCATGTTATATCTATTGTGTTATAATTCATATGTACCTTTAATTTAAATCACAATTTTAAAAAATTTGATTATGAAAAAAGACGAATTAGAATCTTTAGCAAAATATTTTAATATAAACACTTCAAAGTTTATAAGGTTTTCTTCAATGGCAACACAAAAATTGTTGGAAGAACAAACACCCTATGAAGAGTGCCTTTCTACTTTAAAAAAAATCTGGGAAGATATTTTTGGAAATAGTAAAGTTTTTTTATATAGTTATTATATAATAATAGAGCGTCTATGTGCAGAAATTGAAGAAGCAAGGATAAGAAATATCTTCAAAAAAAAGGGAGGGTCTGCTTTTGCTTAAAAACACACTGTATGTTACATACAAATGCCATGAAGACACACTCTTTATGGCATTTTTTTCTTACTAAAATTCAGAGCTAAGCTGTTTTTCTTTCACGTGAAACACTTTTTACGCATTATAAGGGTTTTTGTCTCATTTTTGAGAGGTTTAACCCCATCAAAATGCAAGTGACTTGCAAATTGACAGATTTTTATTTATATAAAATACAAAAAACCCCCATTATCATGAGGGTTTTTCTTTAATCTAAATAAATTATTTTATATCTTGGTTTTCAATCCTTTCCATAGTTTCGAGGATTAGCTTTTTATAATCCTTTCGTATTGAAGGTGGATTATACGTATCGATAATCTCTTCAAGAGTCTTTCCGTTATAATAGTGCTTGGTAGTTTCTCTTTTGCCACCTAGGTGAGCAGAAATATGATTAATAGATACTTCATAAGATTCGAAGTTGATCTTACATGAACCCCAACCAAAAGTATTGTATGTTGCAGTTGTACATGCAAATTTTCCTCCTGTTGATTCTATAAAACCTATAGCAGCAAGAAGATTCCAGTCAATACCATGAGCATCTGCCGAAGCAACCATATCAGCACCATATCCCTCTAAAGGAAGATTCATGCTGGCATAAAATGAGTCGATTTTATCTGCTTTATATTGAGCATCTCGCGAAAGATGACTTTTATCAAGATCTTCAAGCTCAGAATGAGTTTGGGCCTGAACACTACTGAGAAGTATTGCATGGTAGTTTGGAGTAAGTACTAAAGCACCTATAATAAGACTTATTCCGATAAATGCGATACTTATAAGAATAGTAGAACGTTTTATGTTGGCAAACATGCCTTGTGTATTTTTTTGCATAAGTAGCGGTTTCGCTCCGCCAACACCGTGGTTGAAATGCATCATTTTATGATACGTTTTCTACTGAATTCTATTCCAATAAAAAAGCCCTCGTTGCGAGGACTCGTCTATGATAGCATATTGTTTTAAAATAGTCAATACCTTTACAATCTTTTATTTTTTAGTCAATACCCAGCCTTCTTGGAGCATTTTTTCTGCTTTTTTATATTTCATTTCTTTCACTTCTCCATCTTTTGAGATAGTCACATTTTCATTTCTTCCTATTTTATCTGCTTGCACGGGTGATGAGGGAGTGTCTTTTTCCTGTGCATTATTATTAGAAGATGTAGAAAATCCTTTTTGTGATTCATGAATCGCTATCGCTTTTTTCTCTTCTACTACTTCTTCTGATTGTATAGCCTTTTCTACCATATCTACTTGTAGTCGGGATATCTTTTCAATAACTTCACGTCTAAATGTTTCCTCGAGATTTTTAAAGAGTCCTAGTCCCTCTTTTTTATATTCTATGAGAGGATCTCTCTGTCCATACGAACGTAGGTTTACTGCACGTTTTGTATAGTCCATGGTCTCAAGATGATCTATCCAAAGAAGGTCAGTAGTATAAAGACCAATACGCCTTACTGCTTCTAAGAACGCATCATCAGGTACTTCATTTCTCTTCTTGCCAATCATTTCAGCCATCTCTGTATCACCATTCAATAGATCATGCAAGAAATGCTCTACTCCTTCATCTCCAGACTGAAGAAGTAGTCTACGTCTTTTATATATTGTATTACGTTGAGTTGAAAGAACATCATCATATTCAAGAGTATGTTTTCTACTGTCAAAATGAAAACCCTCTATTCTCGTTTGAGATGTTTTGATAGAATTTGTAATCATCTTTTGTTGAATAGGTTGGTCTTCTGGTATTTTCATACGTTCCATGAGTCCAGCTATTCGTTCTCCTCCAAAAACACGCATAAGGTCATCTTCCATAGATACGAAAAACTGTGTCACTCCTGGGTCTCCTTGTCGTCCTGAACGTCCTCGTAGCTGGTTGTCGATACGACGAGCCTCGTGCCTTTCTGTCCCTAATACAAACAAACCTCCAAAAGATTTAATTTCTTCTTTCTGCTCTTCTGTAGCATCTATTCCTCCAAGCTTGATATCAATACCACGCCCAGCCATGTTGGTTGCAATAGTTACTGCACCTTTTTCTCCTGCGTCTGCTATGATCTCACCTTCCTGTTCGTGGTTTTTTGCGTTCAATATAGTATGTCTTATACCCTCTGCAGTCAGATATGTAGAGAGAAGTTCGTTTTGCTCTACTGAAATAGTACCAATCAGGATTGGCTGCCCTGTCTCATGCACCTCTGCAATCTTTCGTGCAATAGCCATAAACTTTCCTTTCTGTGTTCGAAATATTTGATCGGAATTATCAAGACGAGCAATCGGTCGATGAGTAGGTATTACAATAACGTCAAGACCATATACTTTGAAAAATTCCTCACTTGAAGTCTCTGCTGTTCCTGTCATACCAGAGAGTTTTTTATAAAATTTGAAATAGTTTTGAAAAGTAATAGAAGCCATAGTCTTGCTCTCTCTTTGTATAGGTACACCTTCTTTTGCTTCTACTGCCTGATGAAGGCCTTCACTCCATCTGCGTCCAGGTTGCATACGCCCTGTCGAAGGATCGACTATTATTACCTCTCCATTATTTACTACGTATTCCTTGTCTCTTGTAAAAAGCGCCTTTGCACGCAATGCTGTTTCAAGATGATGAACATACTTTATTCCTTTTTCAGTATAAATATTATCAAGACCCAATATATCTTCTGCTTTAGTAATACCATCATCAGTAAGAGCAACTGATTTGAATTTTTCATCTTTTACATAGTCAGCATCTTCTCCCTCTTTTAGTTGCGCGGCAACTTCTGAAAATTGTTTGTAAAAGTCCTCTGACTCTGCAGCAGGCATAGAAAGTATCAGAGGTGTTCGTGCCTCATCGATGAGAATAGAGTCAATCTCATCTACAATAGCAAAAGCATGTTCTCTCTGAGAAATATATTCTTTATTTTGCGTTGTATTGTCACGCAAGTAATCAAAACCAAACTCATTATTTGTTCCATAAGTAATATCTGCAGCATAGCTTTCTTTCTTTGAAGAAGGGCGAAGAAATTCATATTCTACTTTAAAAGAACCCACTTCATCACGTTCTTCATCGTCTGCTTTGTCGGTAAATGTCTCATCATAGAGATATGACTTTCCTTGACTGTTTACAACACCAACAGAAAGACCCAAGAAAGCATATATCTGTGCCATCCACACAGCATCACGCTTTGCTAGGTAGTCGTTTACTGTTATTACATGTACTCCTTCACCACTTAAGGCATTGAGATATATAGGAAGTGTTGCCATAAGAGTCTTTCCTTCTCCTGTGCGCATTTCTGCTATCTTACCTTCGTGAAGTACTATTCCACCAATGAGCTGCACGTCATAGTGCCTCATTTCCATTGTTCGACGAGTAACCTCACGAATAGTAGCAAACACTTCAACTAAAATATCATCGAGAGTATCCCCTTCTTCTAATTTTTGTTTAAATTTTTCTGTTTGTTTTGAAAGTTCAGTATCTGAAAGCTTTTTCATTCCTTCTTCTAATTCATTTATCTGATCAACTTTCTTTTGATAGTTTTTATAAGTAGGGCCTCCGAAAAGTTTCTGTAATATCTTTATCATGGAGCTAGTATATCACAGTGATTTATACAAGTCAGTTTATTTTTATATACTTTATGTTATTCGTTATATAAAAAAATCTCCCTTGGCGACAAGCGGGGGCGAACTCCAAAACCACATTTGTGAGTGCAGCCGCTTGTCATCAAGAGAGACTTACATATAAGTATAACACAGTCTTCTTTTATAAAATAAGATATGAAAACACAAAACTCCCAACAAGTGGGAGTTCTATGATTGTGGTTTTGGAAAAAAAATATAAAATATTTTTTTGTTTATCGCTTAGCGACTCACAAATATATAGTAGCATACTTTATACTATAATGCAAGTTTTTCCATAATACAACTTCTATTGCATAGGTCCGACCCATACGAAAAAACAAAAAACGCAGCAGGTCGGACCTCTTGCGTTTTTTTCATTATTCTCAGCCCAATAAAAATACCTCTCTTTCGAGAGGTATTTTTATTATGCATTCATAAGCCGGATTCTGTTCTCTTATATAATAAGAGTATAAGTATTTACCTAGGATATATGTCACCATATATCTCGAGCGATTCAAACTAGTTACTAGAGACCATGGACGAGCTTTTGAGTCTCTCATCTTCAGTATCTAGTAACCAGAGTACGATCTTGCACACAGGTAAGGATTTTGCCGTTTCACCCTTATGTCTCCATAAGGTTATACCCGAAGGTATCCTCTAGCTTTCGCCTTTGGCGTCACTGCTCGCACCTCTAAGACTTCTCTCGACGGGCGTTACCCGCTACCCTTCTAGAATTAAATCTAGTATGTGTCCGGACTTTCCTCATTTATGAAAATCATAAATGCACTCATACGATGCACAGAGAATATATCACATACGAAAGACATTGACAATAGACCATGAAGTGATATTATAAATATAAATAGTTCTCACAAAAACTTAGGTTATGAAAAAAACTATAACTACTGTAGTTGCTGGTGTATTCTTTTTTATATGGAACCCTGCAGTCACAACAGGAATACTTTGGTTTCAAAGAACATTCTTAGAAACTCAAGCAACTTTTACTGAAGTATATATAAGTATTATTGGATTTTTTATAATATTATTTTGTATACTTTTTCATATTATTAAATTCAAATTATATGAAAAAATACATAATAAAAAGGCATAGTTCTCAAGAACTATGCCTTTTTTGTATCTACTAAGTCTCTTTCAAACCTTAATCCCAGTCGAGTTCGCCTGTTTTGTATTCTGTGACGCGAGTTTCAAAGAAATTCTTTTCTTTTCGAAGGTCTATGATTTCACTCATCCAAGGGAAAGGATTGTCTGCTCCGTATATTTTCTCAAGCCCAATACGTTCGAGGCGACGATCAGCAATGTATTGCAAGTATTCATGAATAGCTTCTTTGTTGAGTCCCAATATACCCTTTGGAAGACATCCTTCAGTGTATTGATATTCAAGCTCTACTGCCCTTCTAATACGTCCTGTTATTTCAGCCTTAAATTCTTTTGTCCAGATCTCTGGATTTTCTTCTATGATAGTGTTTATAAGATCAGTACCAAAAGCAAGGTGCACAGACTCATCTCTCAAGATAAACTGAAACTGCTCTGAAACTCCTACCATTTTGTTTTGTCGCATGAAAGAAAGCATCATCACAAAACCAGCATAGAAGAAAATACCTTCCATGATAACGTAAAAACCAATGAGGTCATGGACAAACTTTTGGATATTTTCAGTAGTGTCTGTTTTGAAATTTTCGTCCATAATAGACTTTGTCATCTCTACTACAAAGTCATCTTTTTCTTTTATGAAAGGTATTGTGTCATACATCCTATATATCTCTTCTGGGTCAAAACCAAAAGTATCACAACAATAGATAAAAGTATCTGTATGTACTGCCTCTTCATATGCTTGCCGAAGAAGATATTGTCGACATTCTGGGTTTGTAATATGCTTGTATACTGTAAGGACAAGGTTGTTTGCTGTGAGAGATTCTGCTGTTGAGAAAAATCCCATATTCCACATAATAAGCTGACGCTCATCATCAGTCAGACCTTTTGGGTCTTTCCATGTTTCAACATCTTTTTGCATATTTACTTCTTCTGGTGTCCAGTTGTTTGCAACACCGTTTTTATAGTGAGTACGAGCCCACTTATACTTCATTGGAAGTATTTTGTTTGGATCAGTTCCAACAGCGTTTAATATTGTTTTTTTTACTTGTGTCATATTTTTATTTTTTTTAGATTTTAATAGTAATAATAATTAAGGAAATCTACTGACAACTTTCACAAGTATCTTCAGTAAATACATGGAGTTTTCCTTTTTTTGCGGGAGTTTCCTCTACTACAACTTCTTCTTTTGGAGTATCAGCAAACTTTTTATTGATATCAATGGTACTTTTTTCAATAGCTGAAGCACCTAGAGTACGAAGATAGTATGTTGTCTTCAGTCCACTTTTCCATGCATTCATATACAATTCTCCTACAAATTTTCCTGAGCTACTGCTCGTAAAGAGGTTTACTGACTGACTTTGATCCATCCATTTTTGACGATGAGCAGCATGCTTTACAATCCAGCTTGCATCTATTTCAAATACTTCTTTATAGAGAGTTTTCATGTCTTCTGACACTTCATCTATAAGTTGGACAGATCCATCATAGTGTTTGAGTTGTTCGAGAACACCTTCACTCCATAGATTTTTCTTTTTCAAATCTCGCACGAGGTATTTGTTTAGAACAGTGAATTCTCCTGAGAAGTTTGATTTTACGTAGAGATTTTTATAAATAGGTTCTATTGAAGGTAATACTCCTGAGATATTGGCAATAGTTGCTGTAGGTGCTATGGCCAGAGTGTTGCTGTTTCGCATACCATATTCCTTAACATGATCTCTCACTTCTGACCAATCCATCGCACCTGTCTTAGAAATACCTGTTTTGATTCCGCGATCTTGTTCGAGTAGCTCTATAGTATCTACAGGGAAAATACCTCGTGACCATTTAGATCCTTCATAGCTTGAATATGCTCCTTTTTCTTTTGCTAGTTTTGAAGAATTCAAAATCGCATAATAGGAGATAGTTTCTAGATATTCATCAGAGAGCTGTACGGCCTCATCACAGTCAAAAGGTAGCCCTTTCATATAGAGAACATCTTGAAAGCCCATTACTCCAAGACCCACTGGTCGATGTCTCATGTTTGAATTTTCCGCTTCTATTGTTGGGTAGAAGTTGATATCTATGACGTTATCAAGCATTCTCATAGCAATCGCTACTGTTTCTGCTATTTGTTCTTTGTTTATTTTACCATTTTCAAAGTGACGAAGGAGGTTTACTGAACCGAGGTTACATACTGCAGTTTCGTCTTTTGAAGTATTGAGAGTAATCTCAGTACATAGATTTGATGAGTGAATAACACCAACATGATCTTGAGGAGAGCGAATATTACACGCATCTTTCCATGTCATCCAAGGATGACCTGTTTCGAAAATCATAGTAATCATTTTTCTCCACAGTTTTGTAGCAGATACTTTTTTGAAAAGAGTAATCTCTCCTCTTTCTGCCATTGCTTCGTATTCTTCATATCGTTTTTCAAAAGCAGCACCATATATTTCATGGAGGTCAGGTACTTCTTCTGGAGAGAAGAGTGTCCACTGACCGTCTTCTGCAACACGCTTCATAAAGAGATCTGGTATCCAGTGAGCAGTGTTGAGGTCGTGAGTACGACGACGATCATCTCCTGTGTTTTTTCGTAGATCTAAAAAGTCTTCAATATCTGCGTGCCATGTTTCCAAATACACACAGTTCGCACCACGACGTTTTCCTGAGCGGTTAATAGAGGCTGTTGTAGCATCAACTATCTTCAAGAAAGGAATAAGACCTTGTGATGGCACATTTGTGCTTTTAATACGAGCGTTAGTAGCTATCACTGGTGTCCATGAACCACCAATACCTCCTGACCATTTACTCATCTGAGCATTATCTCCTATTACTTTAAATATATGAGTAAGATCATCTTCAACATAATTCAAATAACATGAACTCATTTGAGGATGATTTGTCCCTGAGTGAAGAAGAGTCGGAGTACTCGGTACGTAGAAAAGCTGAGAGAGAGTATCATAAAATTCAATAGCTTTCTCTTCTTTGTCTTCTTCTTTTAGAGCAAGCCCCATAGCAACACGCATCCAAAAATATTGAGGTGTTTCAAAAAGTTTCATGTTTGTATCTCTCATGAAATATCTATCATGAAGAACCTGAGCTCCCATGTATTCAAAGAGATTATCTCTCTCTGGCTTGAGAGCGCTTGAGACTTTTTCAAAATCATATGAAAGTAAATCTGGATGTATACGCCCCTCCTCTACTCCATGCTTCATAGATACTTCAAAATTTTCTTTATGTGCTTCTAAGAAACCGTCTTCGAATTCGTCTTTGTTAAAAACTTCTTTATAGAGATCGTTAAAGAGAAACCTTGCAGTAATATATGAGTAAGCAGTATCTCTTTCAATACGTGCTTTCAACGCCATCACAATAGCTTTGTTTATCTCACTTGTAGGGATGCCGTCATAAAGATTACGAATACATGAAGTGATAACATCTTCAATATCCACATCTGCCTCAAAACCAAGACATGAGTTACGGATAGCATTTTCTATTTGAGCAGGATCAAATACCACCTTACTTCCGTCTCGCTTTGTTACGATAAGTTCACGAGTAGTAACTTTTTTTACTACTTGCATTTCTTCTTGCTTTCTTTTTTCCGCCTGCTTTGAGCGATAAACAATATATGAACGAGATACTTCAAAATCACCAACATCCGCAATGGCTCTTTCTACAACATCTTGAACTGTCTCAACATCAGGAGCCTCTTCTACAAACATATCTCGAAGAGTATCTATCACTCTCACCACAAGAGCATCGAGCTTGTCTCCATCTACTCCATCCTGCTCGTCTTCATACGATTTTAATATAGCAACTTTGATCTTATCTGCATCAAAAGGCACTACTTCGCCACTTCTTTTTTTTATTACTTCTATTCCCATATTTTATATATACTAACTCATAATAGCCTCCTAAAGAAAAAGCTCTCGTACATTTTCTTTTTCATGCCTAAGCACTTTCCTTATAAGACCTAAACCTATTATATCAAATCTTATCCAAAGGCAAGAATATTTATAGTCTATTCGAGTAGATTGTATCGTTTTTTCAATATGGTCAAGCTTTTTATGTCAAAAGAACGTGAAACTCAGTCTTTACTTAGGTTTAAATACCCTTGTTTCATGTTCATTTTTAATTTTGTTAAAATTCTATTTTCAAGAGGCTAAAATATCACCTTAGAAAAGTAGGTTATCCACAATCTCTCTATGCTACCTTGTGGTATTTCCACAACATAACACGCACGACTAGTAGGTAGAAAAACTTCTGGATATGTCGCAGGTGATATATTTTCGCGAATAGTAATTATGTTTTTATCACAATCAAGCCACAATATATCGAGAGCATAGTTCATATCTTTCATCCAAATACCATGATAGTCAGATCTATCAAAAACAAAAAGCATCCCTTCATCCTCTTCCAACTTTTCTGTTCCTGAAAGCCCTGCCGTTCTTTTTCCTTGAATATCAGAGAGAGTCATTTGGAATTGATGATTATCAATAGAGACGGAGATAGTTTCTCTTGTGTCATTGTTGTCTTTTTCTATCTCACTTTCTTTTTGAAATAATACAAAGAAAGTTATAGTAACAATAATAAGCATAAAAAGTAAAAGTTTCTTCTTCATATAAAAAGTATATCATGAATAAATATAGGAATTAAAAAAGCCTTTACAGTAAACTGTAAAGGCTTTTTTAAAATATTTTTTGATTAGTATATATTTCTTGATAATCTATTTTTTATTTTTTTTCCAAAAGCGTTCCAAGGTAATGAAACTTTCCACTCTGGAAAAGCATCCAGTATCCATTTTATATATGAATTTGAGTTAGAAAAAAATAAATTATATATTTCTGAATGAGTATATTTATCTGAATTATTTTTTATATAATCATACATTTCATGAGCAAGAGAATCTTTTTGACCTGAAATTTTTGAAATAATACGAGATTTCCATGTACCTATATTGATATTTTTATTTAAATATATTATTGGCAAGCCATCGAAGTCAGGTATTTTATTTCGATGTACATAGCCTTTTATAGAGTAATCACAATTACCATCACATCCAGACAACACCTCGTAACGTTCTTGAGCGTTATTTTTTTCAATAACAAAAAACCCATGAACTGCAAAAGACAAAGGAAGTGGAGCCTTGGAGACACATAAATATACAGAATAGAAATCTTTCATAGAAAAAATTATACCACAATAATAAAAACAACACCTTTTGGTGTTATTTTTATTGT
>JBLHIK010000018.1:0-13283 GCA_047614005.1 Flavobacteriaceae bacterium
GCTTCTCCGATAATATCCAGCATACCAACAAAAAAATCAATACAAGCTATTCCACCTTGTGCCAATCCTTTCTTGAAACCGAGATAGACTTCCTTGAACTTAAAGAACTTCCCTATCCATCCAAAAAATCCCCATTCTCTTATCGAGATAATATTTATAGCAACTACTGATGCAAAAGCAAGACCGAGAGTAGTATTGAAATCAGCCGTCGCTCCACGCAAGAACTGCTTTCCCGAGTATGTTATTTCTCCAAGTATCGGAAATGATGCGAGAAGGTTTGCAAAAGTAAGATACACCAACATCGCACCTATTATAGGAAAAATAGCTTGTGCGCGCTCTTTTCCACCTGTGAGCTGAGATATGAGACCTATTACCATTTCATAAAGCATCTCAACAGCAATCTGGAATTTAGTATGTGGAGCAAGTGTAAATTTACGAAAAACAAAATATCCCAAAATAAATATAAGAAGTGCAATAAAAAGAACCATAAGAGTAGTATTTGCAATAGGAAAACCAGCGACTGAGAAGATAGTATCAGGCGTCAGAGGTGTTATGGGTCGTGGTGTTTGTAAGATGTCTTTTAGCATGTCTTTTATTTATTTTCTTCGAGTTTTTCTTTTTCGTCTTCAAACAATATCTCCCCTCTGTCTATAAAGTCAGGATGAGATTGTATAGCAGTATCAATATCTTTTATCTTTTTATCGATACGTCGTATGACAAGCACTACCATTACTATAGAAAAAATAAGTGCCACAGGTATAGTAGCATATGCTGTTTTTTTTCCAAATTTTTCAGCCAATAAAATAACAACTCCCGCAGGTAGTCCTACTATTAAAAGTATCTGTAAACCTATCCAGAAAACACGGTTGATAAGGTGTTCTTTTTTTTGCTGCAAATTACTCAAAGACTCTTTTTCATTATTCATATGTGGGTGCACCAAGACTCGAACTTGGGACCTCAGTCTTATCAGGACTGCGCTCTAACCACCTGAGCTATGCACCCATACTACCTATACGACTCACGCCCATGATGATTCTATCAGGACTGCGCTCCTTTTTCCAAAACTACTCTCGCATATACTTCGTATGCTCGCAAGACGTAGTGTTGGAAAAAGCCTCCTCATCTCGCAAGCTCGATTCGGATAAAATATAAAGAAATTTATATTTTATCCAACTGAGCTATGCACCCATACTATCTATACAATTCATACTTATGTATCTATAAAATAATACCCCACAACTATATCAGACTCTCTATTTTTTGCAAAAGAAATTTTTGTATTTATAAAAATTTATAAAAAAAGACCCTCCTTTATTTAAAAAGAAAGGGTCTAAGTACTTAAAAATCTAATATTCTAGTTTTGAGATTCCAAGATTTTTGTAGCAGGAACGACAAAACGAAGCGTACCACTCGCAAACCACTTATAGTTATACGACAAGTCAAACACGTCCACGCGGACAAAGCCGTTATAGAACACAGACACGCGCGCAACGGAGATGATCCCGTCTTCGTCAAGGTATACAAAGAAATAGACGTATCCTTTTTTGTGAATTCCACTTTTTACACCTGCTTTGATGTAATCAACTCCTGGTGCTGGAGAAGGAAATAAAAGATTGTTTTCTTTTAGTTTTTCTATAAGGACAGAAATAGTGCCTTTACCCTTGCTGTGTCCACATAGTGAACCAAACAGTTCTTCAAAACATGCATCTGGTCCGTCCATTTCGTGTACAATAGCTATTTCGCCGCTGTGAATTTCTACTAGAAATTCATTCTTAGTCTTATTTGCCATTTGAGTATGTTTTTTGTAAAAAAACCAGGATCATATGCTTTGTTGTATATATCTCGATTCATTTTTTATATTAACATACAACATATGAAAATGTCAATCTTTTAGCTACAGAATGAGTAAAAAATCTATCTTAAAAACTATTTTGCGTCCTCTATGGCAAGCGATTCGAGAATGTTTTCTATGTTTCCTTGCATTACAGAAGGAAGGTTTCCCCATGATTCCTTGAGCCTGTGATCAGTCACTCTGTCTTGTGGAAAATTATATGTACGAATCTTCTCACTACGAGCCATAGTACCCACCTGCAATGCTCTTACTCCTGAATACTCTTTTGCCATTTTTGCATCGTGCATCTCTTGAAGTCGTGAACCGAGAATAGCAAGAGCCTTTTCTTTGTTTTTAAGCTGACTTCTCTCTGCCGTACATCGAACATCTATACCTGTAGGCTTGTGTATAACCCTCACAGCTGTTTCTACCTTGTTTACATTCTGTCCACCAGCTCCACCAGAACGAGATGTCTCAAACTCCAAATCAGCTTCTTTCATTTCAACAGTAACCTTTTTGAATAAAGGGAGAATAGCTATAGAACATGTACTCGTATGAATACGTCCTTGTTTTTCTGTAGCTGGTATTCGCTGCACTCTATGCACTCCTGTTTCAAAGCGAAGTGTCTTGTACACCCCTCGGCCTTTTATCTCAAAAGACGCTTCCTTGTATCCCCCTACATCGTTCATAGATTCAGAGAGTTTTCGCACTTGCCATCCTTGAAGTTCTGCATATTTTTGATACATCTCGGAAACTTCTCTTGCAAAGAGAGAAGCTTCATCACCTCCTGCCCCAGCACGAACCTCGAGTACTACTTCATTGGGAAATTTCTGTTCTTCTTCTTCTTGTTTTAAAATTACCCCTATCTGCTTCCTTACTCCTTCTTCTTGAGTATCTAAAAGATCCAGCTCTTCTTGAGCAACTTCTGCCATTTCAGGATCCTCCAATATAAGAGCATTCGCCTCTTCCCTCTTTGATTCAATGCGAAGAAGCTCATCTGCTAGATAAGCTGTTTGAGAATTTGCCCGGACTTCTTCTATTGTATATTCTTTAGTATCCATATAATGTCTGTAATGATAGCACGCAAAAAGACGCTCAAGGCGTCTTTTAATGAAGAAAAACTATTCTTCTGTGTTTTTTATTTCCTCTACTTTTACTTCTTTTACTTCTTTCTTCGCATCTTCTTTTACTTCTTTCTTTTTAGTAGTTGGTTTATCTGAAACAAGTGCTTCTGAAGCTTCACGTCGTTTCTTGAACTTATCAACACGCCCTGCAGTATCAAGAACTTTTTCATTTCCTGTATAAAATGGATGACATTGACTACAAATTTCTACTTTCATTTCTGATAGAGTAGAACCTACGTCAAAGGCAGCACCACATATACATGTTACTGCTGTCTTAGTTGAATATTGCGGATGTGTATCTTTTTTCATACCGATTATACTATCATATTATATAAACTACGCAAGAAATTATATGAAAATAGTTTTTATTTTACAAAACATTACTTGACAATGTATAAATATTTTGCTATTATAATATTAAAGAACATTCACAAATATTTAAATCATTTAAATCATAGCATCATGAAAAATAAAAATCTTATTTTTGCACTATTTTGTGCAAGTGTACTTACTTTTGTAAATACAAATTTGCAAATTGTAGAATTTCCTACCTTATGGGTATTTTTAGGTACTTTTATCCTATCAATACCTTATAAAATAGGAAAACATGTATATTCTATCTTTGGAGGGTACAATGATCAAGGAAACATCCATGCTTTTCTATCTTTCTTAGGAAAAACAGAAGAAAACATGTATTGCTTGTTTGCTTTTAATTTCTTCAATAGTATTAAAGCAAAGGGAAAGCTTGCGCAAGTTATAGCTTTCAATCTTAATGGAGTTTCTGCTAAGGGAGAGCTAGAGCAAGGTATAGCTTTCAATATTGGTGGAGTTTCTGCTAAGGGAGAGCTTTATCAATTTATAACTTTCAATATTGGTGAAGTTTCTACTAAGGGAGAGCTTTATCAATTTATAGCTTTCAATATTGGTGGAATTTCTACTAAGAGAAAGCTTGCGCAAGCTATAGTTTTCAATGTTGGTGGAATTTCTACTAAGGGAAAGCTAGAGCAAGGTATAACTTTCAATATTGGTGAAGTTTCTACTAAGAGAGAGCTTTATCAAATTATAGCTTTCAATCTTAATGGAGTTTCTACTAAGGGAAAGCTTGCGCAAGTTATAGCTTTCAATCTTAATGGAGTTTCTGCTAAGGGAGAGCTTTATCAATTTATAGCTTTCAATCTATTTGGAGATTTATGTTGTAAAAAAGAAAAGATAACGCAGGTAATAGGTATTACAATATCGTCTAATATACAGACAGATGATTATAAACTAGGAAAACTTGCTTTTTCGCTACCTTGGGTAGTATAAGATTTATTTTATATTCAATAGTCGCTGAAAATTCAGTGGCTATTTTTTTATTCAAAAATAATACCCCACCTTCAAGCCGGGGTTGTTTATTATTCTGCAAGATTTGCAAGAGTATCTATACTCTCTCTTGTATCACTTGAACCATATATATAAGAACCTGATACAAAATGCGTAGCACCAGCGCTTTTAAGTGCATCTATTGTATCTTCATTGACTGCTCCGTCGACAGATAGTGGCATTTCTTCACCCACTACAGACCTTATCGCCTGAAGAACGGACAACACTCTCTCATCAAATCCTTCTCCCTGATAACCCACCTTTTCAATACCCATACACTGAATACCATCGAGAAACGGCAAATAATCATCAAGTTCTTCGAGAGGAGTATCCACATGTACTGCAATATACATCTCTATCCCAAGCTCTGACAAGAGAGTTCTCGTAGGCTCAAACAAAAGATCAAAGTGTTCTTCTGCATCAATATGGAAAATCACTCTCTTTGGATGAAGAGTGAGCCAGTAGTCCATTTTATTCATGGCATTTTTTACCATGAGATCAAGCTCAATATTCACTTTCGCATCTTTGAAGAATGCCTCATGATCTTCGAGAAAATTACTCTCATCAGAAGGTAGCCATGTTTTCTCTGGAACAAATTCTCCATCCATAAGATCGAGCTGTATATATTCCACATACTCCTCTACTAAAGATATTTTCTGCTTCATATCTTCAAGATTTTTTGGCATTATTGCTGGAATGATTTTGTTTGTTTTATTCATGTTTATTTATATTTTTATGACTTTCAATATCTTTTTTCTTTTGTCCTTCCTTAGTATTCCAAAACACAACGCTGAAAATAAGTAAACATACAAAAAATACAATTAGACCACACAGTGAAATATTTAATTTAACATTGACCTGCCCAAGACCTTGCAATACAAAACCAGCAACAAGAAGGACAAATCCCACCCGTCCTGCACTTCGAGACTCTCTCGCAAGTGCAAAAAAATATGGATTTCCGTTATAACCGATAGATGTTTCTTCTTCCATTTTTTTATTTGTTCTAATCATAAAACTCTGAGACAACCAAAACGCACCAAATATATCAAAAACAAGACCCAGGACAGCAATACTACTCATGCTCTATGTTTTCAATTCGACGAATGTGTCTTTCTTCACCACTAAATTCTGTTTCCAAGAAAATCTGAACAGCCTCCTGTGCTTCTTCGTGCGACATAAAGCGAGCACCTAAGGAAAGTATATTGGCATTGTTGTGTTCCTTAGCAAGACGTACTATCTCGAGAGGACCTCCATAATACACAGCACTACGAATATTGGTATATTTTCCAGCCACCATATCTTCACCCTGTCCTGATCCTCCAAAAATAATAGCTTTGTCGAAAGGATTGTCTGAGACACTCTGAGCAGCGAGCTTTATAAATTCTGGATAGTCGTCTTCTGGGTTATATGAAAAAGCTCCATGGTCTACCACTTCATAATCAAGCTTTTTAAGATATAACTTGATATCTTCTTTCATTTTAAAACCAGCATGGTCTGTAGCAAGATGAATTTTCATATTAACAAGGAGGCATTACTCCACCTCTATAAGTATTCTTATAAGTGTTGTTTTTATCCCTAAGTCCTCCTCTATCACTACTTTCGTCTAGTTTCAATGTTGAAGGGTCACTATTTTCCTGTTTCTCACCATGAATATAAACATCAGTATCAGTATACCCCACTGCTGTCCATTCATTTTCTGTAAATAATTCAAAAGAATCTATGTTTTTTATAAATACAGGAGCCTTAGATCCTTCACAATGATAACCCTGATACACAAGAGTATCACTGTCTCTATAATAATATTTATTTATTTTCTCAAAAGATTCCCCCTTAAGACCTTCTTGTAAGAAACCATTTAAGTACACATTATTTCTATCTCTTGAATACCTGGCTGTTGTTTCAGTGTCTACTACTTCAAAAGTATCAACATCTGCACCTATAATTTTATGAGAATAAAAATAAATATTTACACCATCAGAGAGATATCCATGTGAAAGCTTCGTTAGAGTATTTGAATTTGCATCTTCTAAAATATCTCCTTGATGTGAATATACGTATACACCATCAGTAATATAATTTACTAAAATAATTTCTATATTATCTATATTTATATTTTTAAATTCATTAGATATAGGTGCATCATAAGCTCCATATCCTATAAACCAAAGCTGATCCTTGTCTTTATATAATTTCGCAAGAAAACCTTCTTGATTATTTTTATTAAACGAAGAAAAAGTATCTATATCAGCTCCCAATATCGGTGCTTCAAGATTATGTCTACTGAACAACTTTTCACCAGCAATAAGAAATTTATCTTTTGTACCATCTACGCTAAAGATATTACATCTTGAATATCCTGATGGACATCGCATGTGATATTTTTCTGAACTACAAGTAAAGCCCTCTTTTTCTTCACACACTCTCTCTTCTAATGGGATAAATTTATATCCACCATCGGACAATGTAGTATCAGGACAAATAAACTCTCTCGTAATAGAGAATTTACTCTCAACTCTATCTTTAAGCAAGACCATATCTAGTATTGTACCTACTTCACCCCTAAACAATCTCTCTACATGGTCAATATTTTCAAATTCAGAAAATGGAACATTATCTAGAGAAATTATAGAAGAATTTTCCTGAACTCCAGCTTTTTCGGCAGGACTATTTTCAAGAACGTCATAGATATCTAGTCTTGTATTATCTTTTGAAAAAATAAATTTAACCCCTATTCCATTATAAGAATCAGGATTTTTACATTCTTCGCTTCTTGAGAGTATTTGATTTTTTTCATCATTCTCTACTGTATTTAATTCTGCTTTCTCTTCATGAACTGTTTCTGTTTTGTTTGCATAATTCAAATACGCTGCAGTTCCTACGAGTACTGCAAATATAATAATAAGAAAAATTCGCTTGTGTGTTCCTTGTACCATATATACTTTATCAATTAATTGTTAAATACTTTTTCCTGTCTCTATTACGTGCTCTACAAGAGTGTTTGTATATCCCATTTCGTTGTCATACCATGTGAGGATTTTTACTAGATTTCCATCTACAACACGAGTCATACCAAGATCAGCGATAGAGGCATGTGTGTTTCCTACAATATCAGAAGATACGATAGGCTCGTCTGTAGTAGTAAATATACCTTTCCATCTATCATCTTTTGCTGCGTTTTTTAGTATTTCATTTACTTCTTCTGCTGTAGTGTCTTTACTCGATACAAAAGTAATATCAGCAAGAGATCCTGAAATCACTGGTACACGCACAGCAATACCATCAAATTTTCCAACAAGATCAGGCTGTGCTTGAGTAACTGCTTTTGCAGCACCTGTACTTGTAGGTATCATGTTTTGCGCTGCAGCACGCCCTTTTCGAAAATCTCCTTTTGAAGGACCATCTACTATGGACTGAGTTGCTGTATATCCGTGAATTGTATTGAGCATAGCTTTTTCTACACCAACGCTCTCTTTCATAATAGCCATAATAGGAGAACCTGCATTTGTTGTACATGAACCATTTGAAGATATTTGACATACACCGAGCTCTTCGTGATTGATCCCCATAAGGACAGTGGAGCTTTTGATACCTTCTACTGCATCACCTTTTCCGGGAGCAGATAATACTACCTTCTTTGCTCCTGCAGTCAAATGCATAGCAGCGTCTTCGAAGTGATTGAAAAAACCTGTTGATTCTACTACGACATCAATGTCGAGATCTTTCCATGGAAGCATCTTTGGATCACGTTCTTTGTATACACGAACATCACGACCTTCTACTGTCATATGTGTTTGATCTTCGTTTACTTCAATATTCCAATCTGTTGTTCCTTGCGCACTATCATACTTGAGTAAGTATGCAAGATTCTCTACATCACCAAGGTCGTTTATAGCTACCACTTCTATTTCAGGCCTATCAAAAGAAAGCTTATAAAATGCTCGCCCAATACGTCCAAATCCATTAATAGCTACAGTAAGTTTTTTCATAAAAGTTTCAAATATCTATATAAATAATACCTATAAGTATAGCAAAGATATGTATATATACTAATAATTGAAACATTCTTCAATATTACTTGCAACAAAGGCTTACACAAAAATGTGTAAGCTTTTTATTTTTTATATATTTTTCTTGAGTAATTCTTCGAATTTCTGTGGATTTCCACTTCCTTTACTTTCTTTCATACACATCCCTACAAGAAATTTTAGAATTGTTTCTTTTCCTGCTCTATATTCTTCTACTGGTCCGGAGTGAGAAGATATGACTGACACCACAATATCTTCGAGAGCTGATTCGTCGTTGAGCTGTAATAGATTTTTCTCTGTAGCATAATCTCGCACACTTATACCTGAAGCAAAAGCAGATGCAGGAGTAGTAGCAAGAATTGTTGCTGCATTCGAGTTGAGCTCACCTCCATTTAACATATCTATAATCTCACTCATCATAAATGGTGAAATATACTCTTCAACAGAGAGTTCTGAACCTTGAAGCTCATTTGCAATGAAATTGGAAGCTATTTTCAGCTTATTTTTATCTCCTTTTAACTCTGAGATAATATTATCAAAATATAAACCGAGTTCTCTGTCATATACATACAGTTCAACATCTTCTTCTTTTAAATCAAACTCACTATATCGAGACCTTTTCTGAGCTGGTAGTTCTGGTAGATCAGCTCTCATTGATTCTATGTCAAAAAGCTCGTGGAGATACAGTTTTGGTAAATCAGGATCAGGAAAATATCGATAATCTGCTGAGTTCTCTTTCACTCGCTGCGAAAAAGTTTCTTGTTTTATATCATTCCATCCACGTGTCTCTTGTATTATTTCATCTTGTTTTCCCTCTTCCCATAGCTTTTTCATTCGCTCTATTTCAAAGTATGCTCCACGCTCCATCATATTAAAAGAGGCAATGTTTTTTACTTCTACTTTTGTACCGAGTTCACTTGCTCCTTCTGGAGCAATAGAGATATTGAGCTCTACTCTCATTTCTCCTTTTTCCATATTTGCATCAGACACACCAAGCGTCCTCAAGAGGAGTTGCAATTCTCTACCAAAACGCCCTGCTTCTTCTGGTGTATGTATCACAGGCTCTGTGACAAGCTCCATCAGAGGTACACCCGCGCGATTATAATCTACGAGAGAATAACCCTCTTCGTGTTTTGAAGTAGCGGTATCTTCTTCAAGGTGCACTCGTGTCACCTCAATATCAGCAAGGTTTCCACCTGAAACTATAGGATATTTGAGCTGTGATATCTGATATGCCTTTGGTATATCAGGATAGAAATAGTTTTTTCTATCGAATTCAGTAAAGTTCGCAATCTCTCCACCTACAGCAAGACCCACTCGTATCATGGACTCTACTGCTTTTTTGTTGATTGTTGGAAGTGTACCAGGGTATGCCATACATACAGGACATACATTTGTATTTGGTTTTACATCAAAAGGGTTATTTGCAGTATTGCAAAACATTTTTGTTTCTGTCTTTAACTCTGCATGTATTTCAAGACCGATAGTTGTAATATAGTTCATAAAAAAAGTATATCAACTAATCTTGTAAGTGTGAAATAATTTTCTTAACAAAATCCTCGAGAGATTCATCGTCGTAGCTTGAGATAAGGATTACTTCTTTACCAAGTTTTTCAAATTCTTTTTTCTTTTCTTCTATATATTCATCAGATTCAGCAACATCAGTTTTCGACAATACTATCACTTCATCTTTTTTACCTAGCTCGTCATGATAGTTTGAAAGTTCACCGCGTATGCTTTTATACACATTCATCATCTCATCTCCATTTTCAAAACTTATCATGTGAATAAGCATCTTTGTACGACGAATGTGTCGCAAGAAAGTATGACCGAGGCCTTTTCCTTCGCTTGCGCCTTCTATAAGTCCTGGAATATCAGCTATCACATACCCTCCTTTCAAAACACCTAAGTGAGGCTCAAGAGTAGTAAAGGCATATTCTGCAACCTTAGACTGTGCATTGGTTACCATATTTAAAAGAGTACTCTTCCCAGCATTTGGAAGACCTATCAGTCCTGCATCAGCAAAAAGACGTACTTCTATAGAAAACATTCCTTTGTATCCTTTTTTTCCTGGAGTCCATTCTTGTGGAGTAGTATTTTTAGAACCTTTAAAATGTTCATTTCCAAGACCACCTCGCCCTCCTTTCAAAAGTAACTCTTCTTGTCCTTCTACAGTCAGTTCTATTTCTTCTTTTGTTTCAAGATTGCGAATCACTGTTCCTAAAGGGAATTCTAATACAAGGTTTTCACCATTGCGTCCTTGTTCGCTGTTTTTTCTTCCTGCTTCACCTTCTTCTGCTTCGAGGAGAGGTTTACCAAAATAGTCATTGAGGAGTTTTATTTGTCTATTGGCACGCAGAATAACGTCACCACCCCTTCCTCCATCTCCACCAGACGGACCACCAAGAGGACGAAACTTTTCTCGTCGCCAGCGCACTACACCATTACCACCTTTTCCAGCTGCAATCTGTATTTCTTTTATTTCATCAATAAATGCCATATGTCTCTATACTACGCTATTATCGCTTATATACAAGCCTATAATTCAATATTTATATTTTTACAAAAACTCTTTCTATGAAGTTTTGTAAAGCCTTTTTGAGCAATCATCTCTCTGTGTACTTTCGTTCCATAGCCTTTATGTGCAGAAAAACCATATCCCTCATATATATCATCTTGCTCTATCATATATCTATCTCTCTGAACTTTAGCCAAAATAGACGCAAATGATATAGAGAGTATTTTTCCATCCCCTCTCACGATGGTCTCTTGCTCGCAATCCTGCTTTGTCTTGAGTCCTCCGTCGAGAAATACCTTGTAGCTTCCTGAGATATTTTTCAACACTTCTTGAAGTGCATTTTCTAAAGCAGTTGTGATAGCATATTGTATCCCCTTCTCGTCAATAATATCAGCAGTAATATCAGAAACATGATACACAATATCTCCTGCATCTATATGCTTTTCCAAAGCATCTGCTTTTTCATATCGCTTCTTTTCGTTTATTTTTTTAGAGTCCACTATATCAAATTCAGAAAAAAGCATTTCTGCTTTTTCATTACGCACAGCACACACCCCCACAGAAACAGGTCCTGCAAGACATCCCCTTCCTACTTCATCAATACCTACGTGCCAATCATACATATATCTATTCAATAAAACCTGATGTCTGGTGATTCCACAACTCTGAATATATTCCTCCCGATTGTACAAGATTCTCATGTGTATCATCTTCTACAATATTTCCATCTTTGAGTACTAATATCCTATCCATCTTCTGTATAGTACTGAGCCTGTGAGCGATGATGAGAGTCGTTTTACCCTCCATAAGAACATCTAATGCCTTTTGAATATACTGCTCACTTTCGCTATCAAGAGAGCTTGTTGCCTCATCGAGAACTAGTATCGGTGCATTTTCAAGAAAAGCTCGCGCTATGGCAACCCTCTGTCGTTCTCCTCCAGAGAGTTTTACTCCTCGTTCACCTACAAGAGTGTCGTATCCTTTGGGAAGTTTTTGAATAAATTCATCAGCATATGCCATTTCTGCTGCTTTTTGTATTTCTTCGTCTGTTGCATTATCTTTTCCGTAAGCAATATTTTCTCTAATAGTTCTATGAAAGAGAAGTGGTTCTTGAGGAACATATGAGACATGACGACGTAAATCATCTTGAGCAACAGCACCAATATCAATACCATCAATAGATATGGACCCGCTCGTCACATCCATGAATCGTAAGATTAATTTAGTGATAGTAGACTTTCCTCCACCTGATGGCCCCACTAGTCCTATTTTTTCACCACCAGAAATGGATAGAGAGAAGTTGTTGATAATATCTTCGTTGTTCTCATGATAAGCAAATGAGACATTGTCGAAAGAGAGAGAACCTTGTGTTACTTTCATGTTTTGAGGATGCTCTGGATCGAGTATCTCTATTGGTTGTTCGAGGATGTCTACCATTTCTTTTGCGCTTGCGATAGCTTTCATGAATCGTGATATACCTTGAGCTAGATGTAGTAGACCACCAAAAATACTTGCCCAATAAAGCTGAATCAAAACCACAGTACCTGTACTCATTAGTCCTTGCGACCATGCCTTTAAAGCAAAATACATACCACCTATTTCTAAAAGTATAAATAATATACCCGAAATTGTCATAATGTTTATATTAAAATACCATGCTTTATCTCGAGCTTCTTTTTCTTCAACAGTGTATTCTTCATATTCATTTTTTTCTTTATCTGTATGAGAAAATATCTTAACAGTAAAGATATTTGAAAGTACATCAGCAAGTTTTCCAGTGAGTTTTGAGCTCTTCTGTGCACTAATAAAATCGTATTGCATTTTTTTCAGAACAAAATATCTGATAAGAATAAGATATATTATAATCCAGACAAAGAAAAACCATCCAATAGTAGTACTAATAGAGAATAATACAATAAATATACCTACTAATTTTACTGCATTGAAATAAAAATTAAAAATAAATCGATCTTGTGCTATTTCAAGAGAATCTCTCAATCGTTCAACTTTTGATACCAAACTACCTACAAATTCATTATTAAAAAATCTCTGTGAATGAAACAATATTTTTTTAAATACATTATTTGATATATTTTTTTTAGACTTACTTTGAGAGTATGCTAAAGCATAATCTCCTATAATAGAAGAGATTTTTACAAGAAAAAGAAGCAGAATTAAAGGAATAAATAAATCTATTATATCTGAAAATATATTATTTGAAGGATTATTTATTGAAAGAAAATCAATAATCCTTTTATAATAAATAGGAACAATAACAGATCCCAATGTAATATAAATACAATACACTAAGAGAGAAAGTGACAACAACCATTTTACATCTTTCATCGCCTCCCAGTAATATTTCCACACAGCTTTAAATGATATTTTTTCTTTTTTCTTCAATTCTTTCATTTGTTTAGGAT
>JBLHIK010000019.1:0-13024 GCA_047614005.1 Flavobacteriaceae bacterium
TCATTCCTTCACAAATGGAATTACTTATATCTTCTCTCAAGGCTGCATTTTCTAATTCTATTGTTTTTGTACTTATTATCCTTGCAAAATTCGACAACCTCAGTTTCTTTGAAAGCAAAACAGGAGAACATTCTATAAAAGATGCTCTTGATATTATTGCTGGTAAAAAATAAAATAAATACAATAACCTCAAAAAAACACGCACAAAGACGTAGTCTTTGTGCGTGTTTTTTAATAGTCAAAGTTTATCTACGAAATATTTTTCGGAATATCTTCAACACGTATATCGTGATGACTTGCGTCGTAAGCAGAGTTACCATGATGAACCACTATAAGCTGAGGAGATTCGTGCTTTACATCCAGCTTTTGTGCAAGATCCGTAGAAAGCTCTTTTTCCTCTTGCATTATCACAAGATAGATAGGATATTGAACCTCATCTTCTTTTAATCCCGCAACTACTCTCTCGTGAGCAGCAAGACTGATCGGGCACGTAAGAGAATGTTTCAAAACTATCACAGGTTCTTTTTCTGAATGTTCAAGTATCTCTTCTACTGTTTCTGCTTTTTTAAAATCTTTCATACGTTTATTATACACTACCAATACTAAAAACACTCTTATCAAAAGAGTGTTTTTAAAATATTGCAAATCAATTTAATCTTATACCCTCCTGCATTTATAAAACCATGTCTTTCATGTAACATATTCCTATTTTAAAAAAGTACAATATTAATAAACATATAACCTATTTTTAAAATGAAGAGAGATCGCACTCTATTCTTTTTTTCTGCGGATATATAAACCTGACAACAGTCCTATAATCAAAATGAGTAATACTCCTCCTCCATATGTAAGATATTCCATCCACTGAATTTCCTTTTTCATTTCTATATTCATATGCACTGGCCTTCCTTCTTTGATTGAAAAAACTTCGCCTATGTACTCCTCATAATCTTCTTTGTATGCTTGCAGATAGTATTCCCCAGGAGGTACGAGAAAAGCATACATTCCTGACCTTCCTGTGCGTTGTGGATTATTTTGCAAGAAATTACCAGCATTCCACAATACAAAACCATCTTGTTTTTTTTCATAGAGAGTTATCTTCACATTTTCTATGCGAGCTTCTCTTCCTTTTATTTTTTCGTATACGTAACCTTCTGGATCTACTATGGTTACGAGACGTATTAACTCATTGTTTTTTGTATCGTCGAGATATTGTATTTCGGCCAATACTTCATAATCACCTTCTACGACAGGAGCCACTATCGTCGCGGAGTATTCTCCATCTCCATCTTCATCAGTAAATACGAAAGTATCAACGACAAATTCTTGTTTTTCTTTCTTTTCTTTTGACTGAGCTTGAGCTGTTTTAAATAAAGAAAGATGAGGTTCGTTTTCTCTCGCTTGTATGTTTGCGCCATGAAATACCAAATATCCTACAATAGAAGAAACAGGTTCTTTGGGTCTCATATGATACGTCACTGTTCTTCCTGAAAGAACATGAATACGCTGCTCTGGAACACCATCAGGAGAAACTTGCAATTTACTTTCTACTGAGATAGATCCCTCGAGCGAAGCATATAAGATATTAGAAATATTTTCTTCATTGTAAACAATACGAGGAATAATAACATTGAGATCATCTACCATGAGAGATCTTTCGTATGTTGTATAGTTGAGAAGTGTTTGTGGAATGCGATACGTCAGGAACTTTTTGAAAGCCTCTACTGAAAGAGCGTTTTGGAGTTCTTTAAAGAGACCATACCCTACGGCATTTTCATCAATATTTGAAACTTGAATAACGGGCTCCTCTTTGGGAGTGACAGGTCTCTTTGTATAGGTATTTTCTTTAGGTATTTCATATAAAATACTGTCAGAAATCGTTGTGAGAATATCTCTCGAGCTATTGAGAAACTGAACATACACTGTCTTGTACCCTTCTCCGTCTACTAATCTCCACGGTTGTAAAGAAGAAGACGGATATGGATATTCTTTACTATCTACAAAGTTTGCATTGTTTGCGATACGCACCACAGATGGATGGCGGTTTTGATAATGAGAAAAAGTCAAAAGAACGTCACGCTCATATGTAACAAGCACATCATTGTTGATACGCAGAGTTGCATTTGTGTATGAGGAAGTATTTTTTGATGCTTGATTTCGTGGAGGTAAGTAGCTTCCTCCAGATGACATGCAACTATCAGTATTTACTATGAGATATATAGAACTCGTCTCTACTGATACAGAATTACGAGCAGTCAGCTCTGCTGTATATGTTTTATTACAACTAAGCCCACTGAAAGAGTATTCTGTTCCACTTATCCAGCCAGAACTAAATCCATTTTCGACTAACTCTATCTTGTATGTATCTGCAGAAACACTATTCCATGAAAAAGAAAGAGTGTCTGAGGATGTTCCCATAGATACAAGACCTGTAGGATCTTGAGCTAAAGTAGTAAAAGATACAAAATCAGTACCACTTTCCCCTCTGTCATTTCTCTTTGAAGATATAAGGGAGATGTAAGAAATATTTGGAGAGAGAGCTGTATCAGAATATGTCACAGTATTTAGAGGGAGCGTTTGTGTTTCACTTTTTCCTTGAGTGTAGTTGAGAACATATGAATCTTCGTATGAGGCATTGTCTGTCCATGATATGTCTACAGAAGTAGTAGATACATTGCTCACAACTGCACCAGAAGGATCAGCAGTCGTGGTGTATGTGTCATTACTCGTAACACTCGTAGAACTACCTGCTGTATTTTCTCCATATATTTTATAAGTATATTTTGCATTACTTGCTGTAGTAGTATCGCTATATGAAGATGTGTCAGCACCAATAGTAGCAAGATGATCAAATGACCCTCCATTGATACTGCGAGAAATATGATAATTATCTTCTTGGTAGACTCCTGTATTTACATCATCCCACGAAAGAGATACTTCATTATCTGATACAAAACTTGAAGAAAAAGATGTCACTACTTGTGGTGCATTTAATGCAGAATCAAAAGATATTGATATATCTTTAAAAACAGGAGATATATCTTGATGAGGACTGTGTTGAGTAACTTCATACTGAAGATATCGATGTCCATCAGTAACACAATTGTTGGCACTTATATCCTCACCTGAAGAGACAGGAGTACATGTAGAAAAAGCAGGAGCTCCACTCATACCTGAATCATTACTCGTCCTTACTCGCACCTCCACACCTCGACTCGTATATAAATCATATTTTTCATTGAGATATTCTTCTATACCAGCAGTATCAGAAGCAGAAAGCTCTTCATCATAAATAATAAGTTCTGCTATATCACCTTTGAAAAAGTTAGAGGATTGAGGATATGAAGAATGATACCATCTCCCTAAAAATACATCTCCATTAGTATTTATGGAAGATGGGTAGTCTGAAGGCAAACCCACATTTACAGCATCAATATATGCTGAGAAATATGGCAGAGACGTCTTGAGTTTTTGAGTATAGATATTCCACTCCCGACCTTGAATTACGGTATTACTTACAATAGATTGATTGGCATTATATGCAACAGAAAATTTATCCTTGAAGGTATTGTTGCCATTCCTATACATTACAGTCGAAGTATTTAATTTACCATCACCTATCGATACAACATGATCGTAATTATTTGAAGGCTGATTTGTATAATCAAAATACCCCACTAAGAATACGTCAAAAGGTGCATCGAGAGACCCTACGTTTGCAAGAAAGTTTTCTGCTTCATTGAAACGTACGATTGGATTTCCATTAAGTATACCTGTTTTATAAAGAGGTATTGTAGCTGTCTGCGCATTTGCATCAAATCCATTTCCTGATGAATCTTCCCACACATCAACATCTTCTCCATCTGACAGCCCTACTATAGTAGATGCATCGAGTCGCAACCTTAAACCAGAAACTGTCGAAGGATCTATGGGTGTAAGTGAATTTTCTATATCAAGAGTTATTTCTCCCCATGCACTTCCTAGTGCATTTTCTGAGTCATATATATTTGAAGTAAGAACACCTGCTGCCTCATATAAAAGAGAGGGAGCCAAAGAGAGCTCGTCTATAGAGAGCGAGCTATCAGACTTTATTCGAACTCCAAATGACGAAGTAGCTGGAGTAGTAAATGTTGCTTCAAGTCTATACCAATCATCACCTGCGCTTGTGTACGTAGTCGATACAGACAAACTATCTTGGACCAGCTCTGCATGAGCAGATGTTACTTCTGAATTATCATCATTTTTCACATATACACTCAACACATAATCACCTGCTTCTATCGGTGTGACTTTTTGCGTAAAATCATATGTTTTTGTGGATGATGTATCTACGTGCACAGAACCTAGCGTGCCGTTGTATCCTGAATCCTGATGACTCACTTCCAGTACATCATATGTATTTGATACAGTTATATTATATTTTTTTGCAAGACTCGTTTCTATTTTAGCTCGAGAAAGAGGAATAATATCAGTATTGAAAATAGTAATATTTGCAATATCTCCATCGAGAAAGAGTGGAGCAACTGCTCCTAGTCGAGATCCAATAGCACCAAAGTCCATAGTGCCACTCAGTGTATTTGAGTATACAGACAACCCATTTATATACTCTATAAAAATATTTGAAGTATTTCGAAGATACGAACGCACTTCTACAGCATTAGTAAAATCTGCCGAAGAATTGATGCTATTTCCGTCTGCTTCATTTTGCCAACGAAATGCACCGTTTACCATTCCGTATGAAGTTCCTGGGCCTGTGGCGTCTTTTGTGCCCAAAAGAGGCTGTTGAGCCCCTGAAGGCACATGAGCAACAGAAATAATACTATAATCATCACCAGTGGTAAATTCAGGCATTTGGTGCACCAAACTATCATCAACCCCGTCAAAACGGACGACAGGTTCTCCATTTATTTGGTTTTCTATATAAAGAGGTTGATTGATCAATGTGTTTTGAATAGCATTATATCCATGAGGAGACTGATCACTCCACGTCGCAAAAGGTAATCCATCTAATACTCCTGTTATTTGTGACGCATCAAAATCAAGAGACAGATACTCACCAATAGTGTTGATATAGTTATTGCCAGCATCGGCGACAATTTCATCTTTTGTAAAATTACCTTCTATGATTGCAACTTGTTGTTTTTCTGTAAAGTCACTGAGCCAATCAGCACCATAAAAAGGAAGTCCATATTTGTTGGCGAGATATATACTCACCATATCACCTTCTGAGTCAGTTAAATCTCTATCATAGATAAGTATCTCTGCGATGTCTCCATTGAGTCCAGAGCTTGGATTACCTAAATATCTTCCTATTTCTATATCTCCTTCATCAGGAGATCCTGCATTATGAGAAATATTATCCATAATTTTGTTTGAGTTTTGATACATATCCACTCTCCCTGCCTGAGGATTTTCCATGCGAATCATTTGAAAGGTTTCGAGAAAATCACCTGATGTATTAGTTATTGGTGGATTTGAAAAGAAATACTCTCCTGTATATGATGCAGCAAGTTGATAAAAAGGACTGCTCCCATGAAATATCATATTGTGATATTGATTATCTGCTCCATTTTTCTTTACTACTATATAGTATGTACGAGGACCCAACGTCACAGAGGGTATTACGAGATCATCATCAAGAGTAAACCTCACCACGGGATGACCATTTGCCACATTAGTAATATAAGCAGGCTGAGCTGAGACAAGTGCCTCGGTCGCATCATTGCCTTTTCCAGAAATATCACTCCACAAAGATACAGGATCTCCATTTGAAAGACCAGTAATAGCACTTGCATCGAGATGTATTTGAAGATTATCTATATCTTCAGGAAAATACCATTCATCTGCATTGGTATCGAGAGAAGGATTGAGAAATTCATTAGGCTTTCTTTCAAGAGAAAAATCTCCTGCCACACTCGTATCTATGTCAGTATTATTATCATATTCAGTAGACGTATCGCCCGAAGGCACAGCCCCTCCAGACCAATCAGTTTGAGAAAAAGGTGAGCTCGCCAATAGGAGAGAAACATCTTTATTGTTTAAAGATATTACAACAAGAAAAATTATAGCAAAAAAAAGCTGAAAAATCTTTTTCATATAAGCATTATAGCAAGAAACGATATTCTCACCCACCAAGTAATAAAAAGTTATCCACGACATACTCTCACGAATATTTATATGATTGCTATACTAGTATTATAGACATTATAAAAATTATTAAAAGATTTATATTTATGGAACAAAAGAATGACCACTGCACCGAAGCACTCGAAACAAAAAGCCAGCTCATATCGATGAGTGCTCATCAAATCCGCACCAACCTCTCTGCATTTAAGTGGGGTATCCAAATGCTTGCTGATGGTGATTTTGGTACTATCAATGACGAACAGAAGATCTTTTTGGAACAATCTCAAAAATCTGTTGCGGACATGATAGATATTATCTCTGAGATGCTTCGAGTGAATCACGCTGAAGGTGCCTCAATATCATATAATTTTACAACAGGAACTATTGATACTGTTCTCGATCAAGCTCTTTCTCAATTCAAGCATGCTTTTAAAAAAAAGGGAGTGACACTCGACATAAAAAGAGACACCTTGCCGGAAATAAAATTTGACAAAGCACATATGCGCATCGTATTTGAAAACCTTATTGATAATGCCCTTAAATATACACATTCTGGAGGAGTTGTATTTATTAGAAGCTGTGTTAATAAAACAGGAATATGTTGGAGTATTCACGACACAGGAATAGGTATACCAAAAGATGAATCAGACAAGGTGTTTAGAAAATTCTATCGCGCAAAGAATGCACAGGAATCAGGTATAGTAGGGACAGGTCTCGGACTTTATTCTTCAAGAGAAATAATACAAGCTCATGGTGGAACTCTATATCTAGAAGAGTGCAAAAAAGGGACAAACATATCCTTCTCTCTTCCACTCATTGCAAAGGAGACGGAGTAGTAGTATTATATTATCTATGAGTGATACACTAACCAAAAATATATTAATTGTAGAGGATGATACCTTCCTTCAATCTCTCACAACAAAAAAACTCACAGGGGAAGGCTTTACTGTTGCCAACGCAACAACAAAAGAACAAGTAGAACAACAAACAACTGAAAATCAATTTGATTTTATTCTTCTTGACCTCATACTTCCTGGAACAAGCGGATTTGAACTCTTGGAATATATTCGAGCACAAGATAAACATAAAAATATCCCCATTGTGATATTTTCAAATCTTTCAAGCGACGATGACTTCAAAAAAGCAGATGAACTTGGGGCTACTGACTTTATGGTAAAATCCAATTTTACTCTTGATGACCTCGTAGAGAAAATCAAGACCAGCTAATTTAATAGTAATAAAAAAATAATATATGAAATCAACAACATGGTATTGGATAGGAGGAAGCATAGTAATACTACTTATCATTTTCTTTCTTCTAAAAAATTCAAAACAAGATGAAAACCTCATCCCAGCTCCACTAGTACAAGAAGACCCAAAGGATGAAAACCAAACAAATGAAAACAACCTCTTTGCAAAGGAATCAAATATCTCATACACTAATGAAGGTTTTTCTCCTGATACGCTTGAGATTGGACAAAATGCACGAATAGTATTTACAAATACTTCAGACAACCCAATGTGGATAGCATCAAGTCCTCACCCAGAACACACTGATTATTCTGCATTTGATCAAAAAGGAGAAGGAGATACATACACATTTACTTTTTCAGAGATTGGAACGTATACATTCCACAATCACCTGAACCCATCACATACAGGAACCATCACTGTCCTACCATTGAAATAAAATAGCTTTTTATCTATGAAAGCAATCGACGACATAACACTCGAAACTACTCTTTCGAGTGTTTTTCGTTTAAAAGACACTCAAAAGAAAGCCCTCTTGAGGCTACAGATCGAAACAGTACATGATCTTATTTTCTATTTTCCTCACAGATATAGCAATATTACAGAAGTATCTACTATAGAGAAAAGCTCTGAAGGTGATACCGTGACAATCTTCGGAACAGTACTAAGCAGTCAAATAAAAAAGACATGGAAAAATGGACTACCTTCAGCTGAAGCAATAATAGAAGATATTGAAGGAAACACGATTAAGGCAATATGGCTCCATCAGGCATATATTGCAAAAGAAATACCAAAAGGAACACATGTAAGCTTTACGGGAAAAATATCTGAAAAAAATGGTGCTTTTTCTATGTTCAACCCAGAGTTTGAAAAAAAAGAGACAATGGCAATAGACTCTCATTCCTCTCTCTTCAATACAGAGCAAACTGCTGAATTTTTTGGCTATCCTATTTATCCTGAGTCTCGAGGTATTACTTCTAAGTGGATATATCACTCTGTACGTTCTCTTATATCAAGTGGCGTTATTGACACTGTAAAAGACTACATGCCAGAGGATATACTAACAAAATACAATCTACCCTCTCTTAAAGAATCTCTAGTATGGATACATATGCCTAGAAAAAAATCTCATGCAGATGCTGCAAAAAAGCGCTTCTCTTTTGAAGAAATATTTCTCATACAGACAGAGAGAGCTCTTCAACAGAAAAAACACTCTCAAGAGAAAAGCTACAATCTCTCCATAGACAAAGAGCGTACTTCCTCTTTCATGGAGCGGTTTCCTTTTGACCTTACTTCTGCACAGAGACGTGTTATAGATGAATGCATGAGCGACATGAACAGACCTCATCCTATGATGCGTTTTCTTCAAGGAGATGTAGGGAGTGGAAAAACAGCAGTAGCAGCTACCCTTGCACACAGTGTAGCCATGACTCGTCCTACTCATCAAGATTTTGGACGATTACAAGTAGCATACATGGCACCTACTGAAGTCCTTGCAATGCAACTTTTTGAAAGTTTTATAGAGTATTTCAAACACACTCCATTGAAAATAGCACTCATTACAGGATCAGGATGTCGTATATTTCCTTCTAAGAGCAATCCTTCTACATGGACAAAAATATCGAAAGCACAGCTGGTCAAATGGGTAGCCAATGGAGAAATAGCAGTTGTACTAGGAACTCATGCTCTTATTTACAAATCAGTAGCATTCAAGCACCTTGCACTTTCAATCATAGATGAACAACATCGTTTTGGTATCAATCAGCGTGCATTGTTTGCAAAAAAAGACGACACTCTTCCTCACCTACTTTCCATGAGTGCTACACCTATCCCTCGTACTCTTGCTCTTACTATGTACGGTGACCTCGATATATCACTCCTCGACGAGCTTCCAAAAGGGAGAAAAAAAATAGAAACAAAACTCGTAGAAGATACAGGAAGAGATGAAATGTATAAAAACATAAGAAAACTACTCAAGGAAGGAAGGCAGGTATATATTATTTGTCCTCGAATAGATGCACCTGACCCAGACAAAGCAACATCTCTCATGGTCAAATCAGTAATAGAGGAAACAAAGCGTCTACAAAATATATTCCCAGAGCAAATCATCACATCTATGCATGGAAAATTAAAAAAGGATGAAAAAGAATCTATTATGAAAGATTTTGAAGCTGAAAAAACTAATATCCTTGTCTCTACTTCTGTGATCGAGGTTGGAGTAAATGTACCCAATGCAACCTGTATCATTATAGAAGGTGCAGAGCGTTTTGGTCTAGCACAGCTCCACCAGCTCCGAGGGCGAGTACAGAGAGGTTCATATCAACCCTACTGCTATCTGTTGAGTTCCTCTCTCTCAGAGAAGAGCAGGGAGCGCCTCCGGAGCTTTTGCAAAATTCATGATGGTTTTACTCTTGCCGAAAAAGACCTTCTCAATAGAGGGAGCGGCGCTCTTTCCGCAAAAAACCAATGGGGTATCAGCGATATAGGAATGGATGCACTTCGTAATATCCAGCTTGTAGAATTCGCACGCAAAGAAGCAAAGCATCTCGTAGAGATAGACCCCCTGTTACAGAAACACTCTCTCCTTTATCAGGAAATCAAAAGAAAAGGCTATATACTACATTTTGAATAATAAAAAAAAAGGACATTGTCCTGTTTTTTTGATTGAAAAAATCTTTATGTTTTACTCTAATCCTTCTAGAAGGTCTTCTTTTTCTTTCATAAAACCTTCCGCCTCTTGAATGATAATATCACTCAAGTATGGAATGTTATCTTCTAAAAAAACAAAGAGTTCCTGTGGATCATCGGTCTTTTCCACAAGATATTCAAACTTATCAACTAAATCTTCTGCCATTATCTCAAGAGCCCTATTCATAACTCTTCCGTATATAATACCACCTACTCTCATAAGCTTTTCTTCACTTAGCTCTGCTGCTTTATTATAAGTTGCTACGGCTGTAAATATTTTTTCTTGCATTGTATTCATATTATTTCTTTTGCTATTTATAAAAAATTATTCTCTTAAACATAATATTGTTTTATCATGCCTCCAAGAGCGTCTGTAAACTTCATCGTACTATCGGGGTTCATATATGAAGCAGAGAATGCTTGCATTTGAAGTCTTTTATACCAATCTGTCTTATCATAACCTTTTTCAGCCAGTTCTGATACAGAAAGGTTTTTTACATCACTCCACTCTTTTGAAAGAAAACCATTTGTTCTTTCACCTAAGATATCCTCTTCTCCAAAAAGACCTTGTACTAATTCATTGTAATTCTCTTGAAATTTAATTGTTTCAGTAGAGTCAAGTCCTGAAAAATCAGAATAGCCTGTTTTTTCTATAAAGTCTTCAGTAGAGTAAATAGAAGATGATTCTAGTTTTGAAGAAGTGAGTACTTCTTTTGTAACACCATCTTCAATACCGCCTTCAACAGTACTTTCTCCTGCTGATTTTTCAATAGTATCACCACCCGAAACTGATTCTTCTACTGACTTCAAATCTACTGGATTTTCAATAGGATCCCCACCTGAGACTGATTCTTCTACTGATTTCCAGTCTGTTGTTTTTTCCATAGAGTCTCCTCCTGAGACTGATTCTTCTATTGATTTCCAGTCTGTTGTTTTTTCCATAGAGTCTCCTCCTGAGACTGAATCTTCTACTGACTTCCAGTCAGTAGATTTTCCTGACGATATATCAGTACCACTTTTATCATAATCAAAAAACTTTCCACGATATGATTGGCTCGTCGCATCAGTATCTATTTTTCCATCAAAATTTATGAGCTCGTCTACTCTCCCGTCATTGTGCACAAGCCTTAGATCACCATCAGTATCTATCTCGAAAATGTCACCCTTTTGAATAATCGAGCTTTCATTATCAACATCTGGCTTGTACAATCCTGCTTTTTCTGCAATATCACTTGCATCACCTTTTAATACATTAGGCATATTTTCAGGAGTATATTGAGCCTTAAGATCTAGAATAGTCTGAATGGAGCCCTTAGAGCTTGCTGGAACAGAATGAGATACAATATCACGAGGGACCTCTGTGATGGTTATATCTTCACCAATATTCGTTTGACTTGCATCTTCCATAGAAACACCTTCTCCAAAATTAAGAAAATCAGGCATATCAACAACTGCAAGTGTACCAAAACCAAAAGCAAGTCCAGATTTCATAAGTAAACTTTTTCGAGCTTTTTTGTTTTGCTGCTCCCTAAGATCAAACACTGCCTCTTGAAAGTCAGATGAGTTTATTCCAGCTGGAGTATTTTTGTATTTTTCTCGCAGATTTTTCATTTCTTGCTCTTGTTTTGAGAGTCTGTTTTTCTTTGAACCAAAAAAATGAGCAGCTTGCCCTAAACCTGAACCTGCGACAGCTATAGATGCGCGCCATCCTGTCTTTGCAGCCATTATGCCTGCAATACTACTAGCACCCACACCAAAAGCTGCACCTGCAGTCATCGCACCAGCAGCACCCATAACAGTCACCATACCAAAAGCAATGAGCTTCTTCTTCAAAGGACTTGCAGTATCATATGATCTTTTTACTTTTTCCAAAAAACCTCTTTCTTTTTTGGGCATAGACTCCCATCGAAGAGTATCAAGTTGATCATCTTCATTTTTAATAAAATCATCAGAATACTTATCTTTAAACTCTATCATCATGGAGTCTATCGCCTCTAGACCAAAACCTTCTCCTTCTAATTCAGACCGCTTCTCCTGTAGCTGTGCCTTGAAGTGTTCTTTACGTAATGTAAAATATTCCCCTCGAGATTTCTCGAAATCTTCTGCATCTATAGGAGCTTCTTTCTTTTTTTTATTAAAAAATTTAGAAAAGAATGTTTTTTTATTCTTTTTTTCTTCTCTATGATTTCTCTCAAAATCTCCAGCATATCTCTTACGAGCATCTTCAAGCGAACCTAATAATTCTTTTGAATTTTCTTTCTCTTCTTTTTTATCTTCTTTATCTTCTTTATCTTTGGCTTTTGTTTCGTCATCTTCTTTATCTTTGGCTTTTGTTTCGTTATCTTCTTTTGGGTTTTTAATTTTATCTATATCTACAATAACTTTTTCGAGTTTTTTCTTTAATTGAAGCAATCGATCTTCTTTGACTCTTCTATCTATTTCATTACCTCTCATGCCATCAGAAGCAAGTTCTGATTCAAGATCAGCGACTTGTTTTTCAATCTCTGATTTATACTTCAAAAGATCTTCTAGTTCATTATGATTTTCTTTTTTAAGATCTTTGGTATTAATAGTATTTTCTTCTTCTCTTCTTTTTTTTAATACACGCAACCTTTCTTCTTTGTTTCTTCTATCTAACTCACTACCTCTCATGCTATCAGAAGCAAGCTCTGATTCGAGGTCAGCAATAGTATTATCTAAAGGAAGTATACTTTTATCTTCTTTTGAGTTTTTGCTCTTATTTCTTTTATCTTTTGCAAGCAAATTATCCATTTCTTTTTTTAGAAATTTTTTATCTTCTTTAACCCTGTTATCATTGTCTTCTTCAAGATTTTTCTTGTCTTCAATTTTTTCAGTTTCTGGTTTCTTTAAAAGAATATCTTCTTCTTTCATATGTTGTTTTTTGTCTACTTTTTCTTGCTTGTAATCCGCACTTCTCTTTTCCATATTACTTTTTATT
>JBLHIK010000020.1:0-10107 GCA_047614005.1 Flavobacteriaceae bacterium
TCTTCATCTCGACCATCGACAGAAAGATAATCCTGACTATTTTGACATTATTGAACTTGAGAAGGGGCAAACATTTGAACTACTACCTCAAGAATATATACTAGTATCAACTCTTGAAACCATTAAAGTTCCTGATGACCTCATGGCTATTCTCTATCCTCGATCATCTACCAACAGGAGAGGGCTATCAGTGGATCTTACAGGTATTGTTGATGCCGGATATGAAGGACAACTCATAATCCCTATCAGAAACAATACTTCTTCTCAAATCATCAAACTCTATCCTGGTGAACGTTTCTGCCAGATTACATTCGAAAGACTCGACAAAGCAGCAGAATATGAAGAAAGTCGCTATCATAAAAAAGATATCATTGAAGGATTTATTCTTAATAAAAATAAACAAGAAAAAGATACAGAAATAGACCTTATTCGAAATGGTGATATAGAAGAAATAAAAAAGAACCATCCTTTTAAAATATGATAAACGCCATTGTCGCAATACAAGAAAAAGATAGAGGTATCGGATACAAGGGAGATTTGCTCTATTCCATACCAGAAGATATGATTCACTTTAGAAATATGACCACACACCACATAGTAGTGATGGGCCGCTCTACATGGGAATCTATACCAGAGAAGTATCGCCCACTCACAAACAGGATTAATATAGTCCTTACTCGAGACAAGGACTATGTCGCAGATGGAGCACATGTCTTTTATGACAAAGAGAGCGTACTCGCTTTTGCAGAAGAACAAGAAGTCGACACATGGATAATAGGAGGAAACCAAATATATGAACTTTTCTTTCCTGAGATAGAAAAAATCTACATCACAAAAATATATGGAGAAAAGAAAGCTGATACTTTTTTCCCTGAATATGAAAAAGATTTTTCTTTCACAAAACAAGGAAAACAAAGACAGCACAAGGAAATACCTTATCAATTCTTTATATATAAAAAACGGCAGTAAAAAAACCCTAAAAATATTTAATTTTTTAGGGTTTTTTATAACTTGACATTTCAAGTTATAATTTTATTTTTTAACAAAAAATATTTCATCATCATCTTGATCGTTCTTGCCATTTTCTATAATGACAACATCACCTACTCTAGGCAGAACACCATCTTCATTAGAAGAAAAAAGAGTAAATTCTTTTTCAGTAACATAGTTACTGTCAATTACAAGAGAGAAAGTTACTTTTCCAGTCTTTTTATTGAAATAAGTAACAACAAATTCTTTGTTCATAAGAAGCTCTGAAAGAGCCGTTGTATTAGTGCTCGGAATATGTCCAGAAAATATCGGTACTACGTTCCCTGAAGGGTTTTTTTTTGTAGACTCTTTAATCTCTTTTAAATAAGCTGCACGAGCCGTGTTGGCTCGTATTGAGACAGCCGTTGCTGGATCTCCTGATCTATTCATAATTAGATTGTTTGGGTTTATTTTATTTTTAAAGAACAATTCTTATTCTTTATCTTGAGCATTAAACTCAAATGTCGAACTTCATTGAGTTCGACATTTGAGTTCAAGGTAGATTTTCTCTGTCGGATTATTTTACGTCTACTCCCATTGAACGACACGTACCTTTTACGATTTGCTTTGCAGCTTCGAGGTCGTTTGCATTAAGGTCAGACATTTTTGCTTCTGCGATTTCTGCTACTTGAGCTTCAGAAATTGTTGCTACTTTCTTTGATACATTTTTACTTGATCCTTTTTGGATACCAGCAGTCTTCTTTATAAGGAAGCTCATAAGAGGCTTACCAATAGTAAATTCAAATGTTCGGTCATCAAACACAGAAAGAACAACAGGAAGACGCCCTTCTTGTTCACGAGTTTGCTCGTTGAATTGAGTACAGAACTCACCAATGTTAACACCAGCTTGTCCAAGCAATGGTCCTAGTGGTGGAGCTGGTACTGCTTTACCTGCTTCGATTTGTAGTTTTACTGTCTTTTGTATTTTTTTAGCCATACCGGTATATTACTTATATTTTTTTAATTTGCAAGAAGTCGAGCTCTACTGGTGTCTCTCGTCCAAACATAGAGACAAGAACACTCACCTTACCCCTCTCTTGATCAATGTTGCTGACTTGCCCCTCTTGTTCTTTAAAGGGTCCATCCGTGATACACACTAACTCACCAAGATCGAAGTCTATAACGTGTTCTGATGTCTTTTTATTCATTCGAGCAAAGAGACCTTCTACTTCTGCTTCTGACAATGGAACTGGGTTTACTCCTGCGCCTACGAAACCTGTAACTCGAGGAGTATTACGTACTACGTACCACGAATCATCAGTTACGATCATGTCTACGAGGACATATCCAGGATATACTTTCTCTTCTCCTTCTACTCTTTTTCCTGCTTTTACCTTTACTGTCTTTTCTGTTGGTACGACAACTTGAAATATCTTGTCTTGCATACCAAGAGATTCTATTCTCTGGCGCAAGTTTCTCTCTACAGCATGTTCATATCCTGAATAAGTATGAATAGCGTACCAATGTCTCTCTTCTATAATTTCTTGTTTTGCCATATTATCCTATGAATTTACTAAGTAAGCCAATAAACAGCATATCAAGTAAACCAAGATAATATGCAACAACCAACGATATCACAATAACAAGTGCAGTATACGTAAAAGTCTGGCGCTGGTTAGGCCAGTTTACATGTTTGAGTTCTTGTTTTGTTTCTTTAAAATATTTAAACATAAATAAAAATTTTCATTTTTAAAAGCCCTGTTGGGCTCATATACAATGTACTCTCTTGAACCCAAAAAGTCAAGAATAAAAAAACACAGATATCATATCTGTGTTTTTAAATATATACTCGAATAGATTATATTATCTTTGAATTATTTTATTTTATATGTAATAGATACTGTCTGAGTTATTATATTTTCTCCTGAAGGCAAATCTACTGAGATAGATTTTGATCCCATAGAGCTTTCACTACTACCAGACATCATTTCTCTATAGTATGGTTCAGGGGCATCTCCTCCATTTTCAGAAAATCCTATAATTTTCTTTAGCTTTACGCCGAGTCCATCTGCTATTTTTTCTGCTTTTTCTTTTGCATCAGATATAGCAAGTTCTCTCGCTTCTTGCTGATACACATCTGTATCATCAATACTAAAACGCGGTCCTGATATATTTTCAACTCCTCTATCTCCGACTATTTCTAGTACTTTTCCTGCATTATCTGTGTCTCGTACCTTTATAGAAAGAGTTTGAGATACTTCATATCCCCTCAGTACGCGAGTACTGTTGCCAAAGCCTTTATCATTGCTTCTGTATTCGTATCGTGGATTTGAATTGAAAGATGTTGTTTTTATATCTTTTGATTCAATATCAAGATCTTTAATATCAGAAATAATGAGTCCTATTTTTTCAGACACCTCATCTTCAGCATCTCCTACAGTATCTTTTTCTGCTTTCACTGTAAAAGATATGTTTGCAATATCAGGTATCGCATACACCTCTCCTGTTCCTTGTACTGTAATCTGGTTCTGATATTCATTGATATCACGAGGACCAAATCCAAGAATGAAAACACCTACAATCATAATAAAGGAAGTGATTCCTGCCAATACAGACAAACTCGTAAATAGTACTATTTTGCTTTTTTGTTCGTTACACAACATGTAGTTTTTTATTATTAATTAATAAATTATTGTATTTCAATAAGATCAATTTCAAAAACCAAAGTAGCTTTTGCAGGAATAGGACCATACCCAGCTTCACCATAACCAAGATGATATGGAACAGTCAGCTTTCTCTTTTCTCCTATTTTCATACCAATAAGACCCATATCCCATCCTTTGATTACCTGCCCTGCTCCTGCGGTAAATACAAATGGTGCTCCTTTTGGAATAGAAGAATCAAAAACATCTCCATTAATAAACATTCCTGTGTAGTGAACAGATACCTTATCCCCAGGAGCTACTTCTTGCCCTGACCCTTCTTCAAGGATTTCTATTTTTAATTCTTCTACTTGTGGCATATCGCCTTCTTTTGGTTCTATCATAGATCGTATGTCTTTTTGTGTTGATACATCATTCGTGTTTCTTGTTTTTACAAGAACAATAATACCAACAACAACTAAAATAATAATAAGTAAACTTGTGATTATGGATTTTTTCATAATATTTTCTATACTGTGTTAAATAATACCCCCGAGAAAAAGAACAAGGATAACAAATCCAATAAATCCCAGAAGTGGGCTAAATCTCCATAATACAATATCAATAACAAGAAGGATGGAAAAAGCAATCCAGCCTATTTGAGATATTGTATCTGGAACTGTCTGTAAAAACTGTGCAATATCCATATATAAATAACTATTTGTAATACCTAAAGTATATCACAATGGTTAAGATATAAAATATCTAGATATCACACAGAATTCCACCCACCCCCCTTTATTTAAACAAAGTCAGGAGGTAACTGTTTCTTTTCAAAGCGTTCATGTGCCCTATGCCCCAAGAACAGAACAAATATAATTCCTATATAGAAAAGCCAAAGAGTGTTATATGTTACATCAATAGTTTTAAAGAAATCGAGAAAAGTAATAGTACCCCACGATACTACTGAAATCACACCACAGAGACTCGCGATGACTCCCCATTTTCCTTTTATTTCTTGACCATCTTTTTTAACAGACGAGAGTATTTTTCTAGAAAGAGGACCTGAGAGAATAACACCATTGATAATAACAATAGCTACAATAGTCTGTATAAAGTGAAACACAGGAGTAAGATCAAGAGCACCAGGGAATATCAGAAGTACGGAGATAAAGTCTATACCTAGCCCTACCCAAATTACTTTCGATAACAATGGAAGGAAAGGGAAAATATTTTGTTGAACGATAGGTTTGTGATTAATAATGATAAAAATATAGTCGAGCATCAATACTGTACCTATAGTAAATATAGAGTGAAAACCATGTCCTACAAAAAAAGCTTGCAATGTCATGTCGGAAGCAATACCAGGAAGAGATATAAGTATAAATGCACCTATAAAAGAAAATATATAAAATGGAAATACTATCTTAGAAAACAGTTTTGGTTTCAAAAACCGAAACAAAACACCAAAAAGGATTATTCCTGACCATATAAAAAACAGTGGTGTAGTAAAAGCAACTGAACGTGCTATCTGAGATATTGTAGGTAAAACAGAGATACCCTCATGAGCATAAGATGGATGGATAAATGTTGCTATAAGATAAAGAGCAATCAAACCTACCACTGATAAGAAAAGAGGGAAAAGAAGCCTGTAAGCCACCCACTCTATGACAATCTCTTTTCCATTGTTTTTTCCTTTTCGAGCAAAAAAAATAAAGTATGCACCCCAGAGAGATGCAGCACCAGCAATAGCAAAAAATATTTGTCGAAAAAAATCTAAAAGTGAAACTGTTTCAAACATATTATTTATTTCCTAAATCTAATTTATGAACAAAGAGATGTATGATAACCCCTACTATATAGAGACCTTTTGCAATCCACCAAAACATAAAGTGTCCATCGTTCCATACAAAATGTACTGATATTAAAATACACACACCTACAAGTATGAGAATTATCTCATCAAAAAATATGATTTTTTCACGTAAATTTTTCATATTATTCTTCTATATTAATATTATCATCAGTAGGTGGTATCAATTCAACTTGCATATAGAAAACAGCAGGCACCTCATCTATAACGGAATCTTTAACCTTCTCTACTATCTCTTGTGCATGAGCAACGGAAATATATTGATCGAGAGAAATATCTAAATCCACTACAAGCCTGTTGAGTCCAACATTTTCTGATGTCATCTCTCCTATAAAACGCACTCCACTTACTCTTTCAGCAGCAAGACGTATCTGATTGTCTACCTCAGGAGACACGGCACGCCCTACTAGAAGTTCTTTTATATTTACAATAAGAGAGAAGGAAAATATTGCCATAACAATACCTATTAGAATAGCCCCGAGTCCATCTAGCCATAGAGCTCCTGTTACTAAGAAGATACCAAGTCCAACAAATGAAATAATAGCTCCGAGAGATCCCGTGAGGTCAGTTATGAAAGCAGCTTTTGTTTCTACATAATTAGAGCGAGAATATTTTTTCCAAATATTTCCAAAACCTTTCATACGCAACTCCCCATTCATTCTTGAAACAGCAAGCTTCACTCCATATATATTAAAGATCAGAGATATAATCAAGACCACTAGTGCAATCCATATATTTACGATAGGCTCAGGACTAAGGAGTCTTTGATACCCCGCATACATAGAAAATCCGGCTGTAAATCCAAACATAATAACAGCAGCAAAAAGAGTCCATATGTACAATTCTCTCCCATATCCAAAAGGATGTTTTTTATCACTATGCTTATGAGCACTATGCAAACCTATTAAGAGAAAGATATCAGATATGATATTTGCAATTGTTTGAAGAACTTGTGCAAAGAGAAGAGCAGACCCTGTTATAAAGGAGATAGCACCAATCATCACAACATCCCCTAGGTCAATAAGGAGAGTAGCAACAGCAACTTTTTTTGCCGTTACTATTTTTTCTTTATGTTGCGACGGCTTCATGCTACTTCTTTTCCAAAATCAGATCAGCAGTAATACTAAAAGTATCACTGATTATTTCTTCATTAATAAGTGATGCAAAGAATTTTTTCGAACCAAATCGTATATCAAAATCAGCTCTATTGATATCAAAAGTAGTAAACACATGAAGAGTATTCTCATCTTTCATTGTTATGCGAGCAGGCACTTCTATTTGCCTTGTTGTGTTTTTGATAGTCATATCACCTACAATTGTGTACACATTTTCATCTTCAGATTTTGACGAAGAAGAAATAGTAAATGTTGATGTTGGATATTGCTCAACACTGAAGAAAGAATCACTTTGCAAATGAGCATTAAGCTTCTCTCCTGCATCTGATGTAATAGTTCCCATATTTACTTCAAGTATTCCACCTACTAACATGTCGTCTTTTATAGAAATATCAGCCGATTGAATATCGATATTCCCTGTATGAGAATAATTTACAACAAAAGTCTTCTCTCCATACCACGACGCAGATTGTTCTGCTCTTGTTTCAAATTCACCCTCTCCAGAAAGAGAAAGCTCTTCTTTTACTTCTTGTTTCTCTGAGGCACCTTCTACAATTTCTATTTTCTCTCCTTGAATATCCTGATCACCTTTTTGAATACTTTGCTTATTTTGAGAATGAACAATAAGCATTACGATAAGACCTACAACAAGAATAACTCCGACTATAACAATAACTTTCATATATATATTTATGACTATCTTTTAATAAAACCATTATATCATGACTTAGAATATTTTTTTACGAGTGATAAAAAACTTTGAAATACAAACAAATATGCAAAATTTAAATCCTGTATATCATTGAATTTTATTTTGTTTTGAAATTATTCATATAATTTTCAAATACACGCTTATTTATATCCAATCTTTGCAATACATTATAATGAATTCTTACCTTATTTACAGCATTACGAAACAAGACATCATGATGTGCTTTTGGATGGAGAGATTTTGCATATTCTGCAACTAGTTCTACAATGCGATAAAAAGTATGGGGCTCTCCTCTTCCCTCCACATGGGGCCATGAAAATGGTTTTCTCGATTCCTCTTTTTTATTTTTTTCAAGAGGTACGACAGACGGTGTCTTTTTATATTCAGGAAAAGGAAGTTCGGGTGAGTACATATTAAAAAATATTAACTATATAAAATACATTTATTTTTCTTACCTCGAGAAAGAATACGCAACTGTCCAAAAGGAAGTATTTCTATATCTTCATCTACGACTCCTCCATCAATCTTGATAGCTCCACTCGATATAAACTCTTTTGCCTCCCTTTTAGAGCTTGCAAGCTCTGATGATATTAAAAGTTCTGAGAGTATGAGAGTCTCTTTTATTTCAAAACTAGGAGCGACATCCATCAGCATCTCTACGTCCTGGTCTTCAAGAGCATCTACAGGCATTCCGCTAAAGAGAATATCAGAAACGATACCTGCAGAATGTGCCGACTGAACACCATGAATGAGACTTGTCATTTCAAAGGCAAGCGTCTTTTGTGCATTACGTTCTTCTGGATTCTTGCTGTGTTTTTGTTCAAGTTTTTCTATCTCTTCTAGAGGTACAAAAGTAAAGAGTTTTATATAGTCGAAGATGCCTTCATCTCCCAAATTGAGCCAAAATTGATAAAAGTCATATGGGCTCGTCATATCTCCATCTATCCAGACAGCATTTCCTTCGCTTTTTCCAAATTTCTTACCTGTCGCCTTGTCTACTACAAGAGGAGTAGTAACACCATAGACTTGAGAGCCTGTGTGCCTTCGAGTGAGATCTATTCCAGACACAATGTTTCCCCACTGATCAGATCCTCCTATTTGCAAATCTACTCCATGTTCTTTGTAGAGATGATAGAAGTCATATCCCTGAAGCAGACTATAAGAAAATTCTGTAAAAGAGATGCCCTGTTCTGTATCAAGGCGACGAGAAACAGAATCTTTTTTGATCATTGAGTTTACAGTGAAGTGCTTTCCGACATCACGAAGAAATTCGAGAATGTTCATTTCTCCAATCCAGTCCATGTTGTTCACTACCTCGATTTCTTCTTCTCCAATGAGCTTTTGTATTTGTTCTGTGATTTTTTCAGTACGAGTTTGTATTGTTTCAATATCTACAAATTCTCGTTCAGCATCTTTCCCAGATGGGTCGCCTATCTGCGCGGTAGCGCCTCCCACAAGCAAGACTACTTTGTGACCATGCCGAAACAAATGTCGCGCCAAAATAAAAGGCACAAGATTTCCAACATGCAGAGAATCAGCACTCGGCTCAAAACCAAGATACAGTGTTCTTTTCTCTTTTAATATTTCATCGAGAGTTTCAGTACTTTTCTGATATACCAATCCTCTTTTTTCTAATTCTTCTACAATATTCATATACAGAGTATAACATAGAGCTATTACGTTATTTTTTTAAAAATCCCCATTTAATTGCCTCTCTAATAACAAGAGAGCGGTAAAACGTATAATTATATTTTTTTATAAAGATTTCAGATCATGTTATAAATTCTTGCACATTCCATTCAAAATTATAATCCACTTCCCTTTTTATTGAATAATTTAAAATTTTGCGCTTATTTAGTTTAATGTTATATAATTTTTTTTCTCATAATTAATTCTTTTCAGCTCTTTACAAGATGTTATTCTAATTTTTTTAATATAGATTCACTAGATACCCAGCACTCTCTTATATCTCCAGCTAGATATAATGACCCTACAACCCAAAGAATTTCGTCTTTTTTTATTATTTTCATCAGTCTCTTGAGAGCATTAAGGCAATTCTTGTCACTTTTTATAAAACTATCTGGATATAGAGCGGCAAATTTTTTTGCCAAACCTACAGCATCATAAGATTTCCAGTACAGTTTTTCAATAAATTCAGTACAGGTAATATTTTGAGAAATATTATTAATCTCTGTGAAAATATCCTCATAATCCTTATCATCTTTTAATGCAAAAAGGGTATATATTTTTCTTCCATTTGATAATTTTCTTATACTTTCAATAGATGCTTTAATTTTTATAGAATTATGTGCCCCATCAAGAATAACCAATGGTTCTTCTTGTAATATCTCTATGCGAGCTGCAATAGAAGTCTTCTCAAGAGCCTGTAGTGCTTGTTTTTTATTATATTTTTCTCCTAATAATTTTTTAGATACATAATATGCAAGAGAGGCATTTTGAACCTGAGCTTTACCATATAATTTTAAAGAAACATTATCTAAAATATGAAAGTCTTTTCCTAAAATAAACAACTCTGATTTTTTTTCTTTACATATTTTTTGGAAAATTGATAATACAGATTTTTGATATGCACCTGTTATGACAGTAATATTATTTTTTATAATTCCTGCCTTATCTTTAGCAATTTTTTCAACTGTATCTCCTAATATTTCTACATGATCTAGACCTACATTAGTTAATACTGCAATTTCAGGAAGCACGATATTGGTTGCATCTAAGTTTCCACCTAAGCCAACTTCAATCACAGCATAGTCAACATTATGCTTTTCAAAAATC
>JBLHIK010000021.1:0-9404 GCA_047614005.1 Flavobacteriaceae bacterium
TACACATGTGTAGGTCGGACCTCCTGCAGTTATTATAATAAGGCGAGGCTTTGTTTTCACGTAGTAATATGCTAAGATTTTACTAAATTACTTTGTGGAAAATCCGCAATTTTAAAATGTTGTTTGAAAATAAAAAAACTATAATTATGAAAAAGATAAATGTTGAAGAATGGCATAACAATGGCATGCTTAGATTTATACCACAAGGCGAATTGTATTCTTGGTTAATTCAGAAAACACCAACAGAAATAGAAAAGATTATTTTAGAAGAAAAAAATAGCAGTACTCTTGGTGAGATTTTAAATTATATCAATAAAAACAATCTACACAATCATTTTTTTATTAATAGAGAACCACAAAAAATAATTTCTTTATTTCAAAATATTAACAACGCGAAGACACGTGAAGTGTTTGCTAATATTCTTCCTGCTTCTCTTTTAGTAAATAATTTTATGGAAATTATTGAACATGAAGAATATGAAATTGTCTTGGATTCTCTCTTTAAAAGAATGGAGGAATTGCACCCTAATTTTGAGCGGTTATTTTTTAGAGATAAAATAAGTAAAGATATTGTAAATTGGTTTAAGAAAATTAAGAGTGATGTTATTAAGTGTTCTTTTTCGAAAATATTACCTAGCACTCTTTCTACCGATGATTTTATGAAAATAATAGAAGGAGAGAGCCTGAAGGTTGGTGACTGTTTAGTAGAAAGAATGAATAGTTTTTTTTCATCAAGATATTTATGTTCAAAAACGCCAGATGAATTTATGAAATGGTGTCAAAATGTTTATAGCTGGAGAGCAAGAGACTATTGTATACGGAAATTACCAATTACTTATTCTCCTAATGATTTTATAAAAATTATAGAAGAGGAGGAAGAGTATTTTGTGATTAAATCACTACTTAAGAGAGCCAAAGAAACACTTGGGTTAGATTGGTTTATAAAAACTTGTGAAGATGATTCAATAAAAAGTATTATTTCTCTCATTCAAAAAACTAAAAATCCGATGTTGAGAAGGTTTTTTATAAAAGTTTCTTATTCTGATTCTTTTTCTGTTAATAATTTTGTGGAAATGATAAATAAAGAAGATAGTACAGATATTCGTAATTTTTTGTTTGATAAAATGTATTCTTTATATAAACATAAGGAATGGGATAAGGATATTTCTAATAAAACACTTGGTATTCTTTATGAAAAAATAGAGAATCGTAATAAAAGAAGTATGATTTTAGAAATAATACACACTAGGCTTTCTGTTTAATTACTTCTTCTATTTTTTACTTTTTCAAAAACCCTGCGGAATTTTGCAGGGTTTTTTATTTGCAAAAAAACTGCAGGAGGTCCGACCTCCTGCAGTTTAAAAACTTATTTCTTTTTATCTTCTAGTTTGTGAGGATTATGCATTGGGCATGTTTTTACGCTACATCTCTCGGGGGTGGTTTTTGGTCAGGAGTTGATTATTTTTATACTCACAGAGTTCGTTAAAAATATATCACTCACTTTTGAAAAAGAATTCTCGCACATGTACTTCGTGTGCTCACAAGACATTCTTTTTCAAAAGCCTCCTCCTTTTAGTCAGATGAAATGCAAAACAATTTGCCTTTCATCCCTGGCTCGCTGGTGCTCGTGCCTCGCACATCGCTCCGCCTAACAAAAACCTTTATTTCTTTTTATCTTCTAGTTTGTGAGGATTATGCATTGGGCATGTTTTTACGCTACATCTCTCGGGGATGGTTTTTGTTCCTTCCATCATGAGTGATTCGCAGAGAGAGCACTGTGTTCCTGTTGGTTTTGCTTTGATTGCATGTTTGCAGTCTGGATAGTTAGTACATGAAAAAAATATTCCAAACCTACCACTCCTTTCCATCATTTCTCCGTCTTTGCACTTTCCACACAAGACGCCAGTCTTTTTCTTTGCTACTTCTTCTTCGTCTTCTTTGATGAATTTACACTTTGGATAACGGTTGCAAGATATAAACATTCCAAAACGTCCCTCTCTTTGAACGAGCTTTCCTTCCTCTTTTTCTCCGCAGTCAGGACACATTTGCCCTATTTCTTTTGGTCCCTCTAATATAGAGCCGTCTTTTTTACGAGCACCGGTGCAGTCAGGGAATTTTGCACATGAGAGAAATGTTTCTATTTTTGAAAGCTTCAGTACCATATCTCCATCACAGTCTGGGCACTTTTCTCCATTGGGAGCTGGTCCTATGTTGGTAAGCTTTTCTATTTTTTCTTTACTTGCGACTGCTTTGACAAAAGGTCCATAGAAATCTTCGAGAGTTTTTTTGTATTTACCTTTTCCTTCTGCAATGAGGTCGAGATTGTCTTCCATTTGTGAGGTAAAGTCATCACTGATGTATTCGCTAAAATGTTGTTCTAGGAAAGAACTTACAACATCTCCTGTATCAGTAGGGAAGAGCGTTCTTCCTTCTTTCTCTACATAGCCTCTGTCTTCTATTGTCTTAATAATACTAGCATAGGTAGAAGGTCGTCCAATACCTCTTTTCTCGAGCTCTTTGATGAGTCCTGCTTCTGAAAAACGACTTGGTGGCTGAGTCTCTTTTGTTTCTGTTTCAAGAGATATGAAATCGAGCTCGTCTCCTTTTGTAAGTTTGGGTATTTGAACATCTTCTGTAAGGGAGTATGGATCTGCTTTCATCCATCCATCAAAAAGCACCGCAACACCATTGGTTGAGAATTCAGGAAAGTCTTCATTGTCTTTGATAGACGTAATGAGTTTTTTGCGCAAAAGAGTAGCTGATGTCATCTGACTTGTGACAGTCCTTCTCCATATGAGTTTGTAGAGTTTTTTCTCATCTTCAGTAGCACCGCCAGCTATCTTTGCAATGGTCGTAGGGCGAATTGCCTCATGGGCCTCTTGAGCAGATTTGCTTTTTTTCGCATAAGTACGTAGTTCGAGATATTGTGAACCGTATTGTTCTGTAACATGTTCTTTTATTTGAGCGATTGCTTGAGAAGATATCATCGTAGAATCAGTACGCATATAGGTGATGAGTCCTTTTTCGTAGAGCTTTTGTGCTGTACGCATGGTTCGGGATGGTGCAAAGCCCAGAAGAGTGCTGGCAGTTTGTTGTAGAGTAGAAGTAGTAAAAGGTGCGCGTGGGTTTCTCTTTACTTCGCTTTCTTTTATATTTTTTACATACCATGAGCCTTTGTTTCCTTCTTTTTCTATATAATCTGCTCTGTCTTTGTCAAAAGGTTCTTCTCCACAAACGACAGAAAACTCTGCTTTTTTATTGTGACTCAAAAGAGCAGAAAGAACATAGTATGTTTCTGGATTGAATGCACGTATCTCCCTCTCTCTTTCCATGATGATGCGTAATGCAGGTGATTGAACGCGTCCCGCTGAAAGTCCATAACGTACTTTTTTCCATATGAGAGCAGAGAGGTCATATCCAAAAAGACGATCAAGTACGCGCCTTGCTTCTTGTGCATGTGTAAGGTTTTCGTCGATACTTCGAGGGTGCTTCATTGCCTCCAATACTGCGTCTTTTGTGATTTCATTAAAAGTGATACGTTTTGGATTTTTCAATCCGAGTACTTCTTTGAGGTGCCATGCGATAGCCTCTCCTTCTCTGTCGAGGTCGGTTGCGAGTATTACCTCATCTGCTTTTTTTGCATCGTGCTTGAGTTCGGCGACTACCTTTGTTTTTCGTGGAGAGATTTCATAGTGAGGGATAAATCCTCCTTCTATATCAAGAGCTTTCTTGTTTGATTTTGGAAGATCTCGAATGTGCCCTACTGATGAAGTGACGTGAAATCCAGCTCCGAGATATTTCTCGATAGTTTTTGCTTTCGAAGGAGACTCTACTATAACAAGTTTCATATACTTCTATATGTATACTATTTTTTGTGTTTTAGCAAATGTAAAACTTTTTTCCATTTTTTATATTATCTTATTTTTTGGATTTTTCCTGCTGATTCGACAATGTATTCTTTGAGTTCAAGAGAGGTAATAGAGACGATAGTCTCGCTATGAGAGAGAGGTGAGAGTCTCATGAGCTCGCTTCGAGAGAGAGGTTCAGAGAGGAGTTTGATGATGTGTACTTCATGGTCTGTGAGTATTTCCAAAGGTAGCATTTTCTGTTCAGTTTCGTTTTTAAAACCGAGAAGAAGAGGAAGGTCCGAAGGAGAGAGCAGGGGTGTAGCTCCGTCAGATATGAGAGCATTGGTGCCATGGGATGTTTGAGAGAAAATACTTCCAGGAACTGCAATCACATCTCTGTTGTATTCATTGGCAAGACGACTCGTAATGAGAGTGCCTGATTTTCCTTCTGCTTCTATGACGAGAGTGGTGTGAGATATTCCTGCCATAATGCGATTGCGTTTTGGAAAGCTCCATTGTGTTGCCTTGAAATCCGGTTCGTATTCAGAGAGGAGAGCTCCTCCTTTTTCTACTATTTCTCTTGCGAGAGAGAGGTTGGTTCGAGGGTAAATGACATCTTCTCCTATTCCAGAGCCAGGTATAGATATAGTAGGAAGTCCTACTTCGAGAGCTGTGCGATGTGCGATAGTGTCGATACCAAGAGCGAGACCAGAGACGATGCACACAGGAAGTCCTCGCAAGTTTTCTATGCATTTTTTTACCACTTCTTTTCCATAGGTAGTACATTTGCGAGAGCCAACGATGGTGAGGTATGTGTAGATTTCTTGAGAGGGAAGTGTGCCTTTTACATATATATGTTCAGGCAGATCAGGAATCTCTCTCAGAAGTGGTGGAAAAAAGTTTTGAGATATTTTTTCTATATTCATATATATAGTATATCGTGATTTCTGTATTACTTCATGTGGATTATATTTTAAAAAATAATATTGATATTATATAGAGTAGTAGCATGAGAAAAACTCTATGATATACTCTCTGTATGTTAGATATACATTTTATAAAAGCTCATCCAGAGCTCATCACAGAGGCTGCTCGAAAGAAGCATATTGATTTTAATGTACAAGAACTTTTAGATACTGATAAGTCTCGAGTCGAACTCGTGCAAGAAGTAGAAGGAATGAGACGTGAACAAAATGAAATCACCAACCGCATCAAAAGTGGTGTATCGGAAGAAGAGCGAAACCAGCTCATCTCCGAAATGCAAATTTTCAAAGGAACGCTCAAAGAAAAAGAAGAAAAACTCAAAGAGGTAATGGTGGTATGGCAGTCGCTCATGCTCAAAGTTCCGAACATTCCTGATATGTCTGTACCAGAAGGAAAAGAAGATTCAGATAATGTTGAAATAAAAAAAGAGGGAAATATACCAGAGTTTGATTTTCCTATAAAAGACCACGTGGAGCTTATGACAAGTCTCGATATGGTTGATTTTGAACGAGGTGTAAAGGTTTCTGGTTTTCGTGGTTATATTTTGAAAGGAATGGGAGCGAGACTCGCTATGGCTTTATGGCAATATACTCTTAACTTTTTTGTACAAAAAGGTTACACACCTCTGATGGTGCCATCTCTTGTTTCAAGAAAAACTCTCGTAGGTACGGGGTATCTTCCTGGTGGAGAAGATGATCTATATGTTACTCAAGATGATGAATATCTCGCAGGTACTGGAGAAGTAGCAACAATGGCATATCATAGTGGCGAAATACTTGAAAAAAGTGATTTGCCAAAGAAATTTATCACATTTTCTCCTTGTTTTCGAAGAGAAGCGGGTAGTCATAGTAAAGATACAAAAGGACTTATACGCGTCCATGAATTTTTCAAATTAGAACAGGTTGTTCTGTGTGAAGCATCTCATCAGATATCTGTAGAACTTCATGAGGAGCTTGAACGAAATGCAGAAGAGCTTATGGAGTCTCTTGAAATCCCTTATCATGTTGTTTTGAACTGTGGTGGTGACCTCGGTCAAGGGCAAGTAAAAAAGTATGACATCGAAGCATGGGTTCCGAGTCAGAGCACTTATAGAGAAACTCACTCATGTTCATATTTTCATGATTTTCAGACACGACGTTTAAATATAAGATATAGAGAAGACGACGGAGAATTACTCTTTGCTCACTCACTCAACAACACAGCACTAGCAACTCCTCGAGCTCTCGTACCTCTCGTTGAGAATTTCCAAAACGCAGATGGAAGTATTACTGTTCCAAAAGTTCTGGTTCCATATATGGGGACTGATAAAATAACTCTACAATAGTATGGCACGCACTCGCGTAGCATCTAAGAAAGTAGACGACAAAAGAAAGAGAAAATTCAAACGTATTTCACGTATTTCTCTGATTGTTTCTTTTTCATTCATAGCATTGTTCTTTCTTGTTGGTTTTATTTTTTCACGGCCGACATTTCTTGTGAAAGATATAAGTATCATTGGTGTTCAAGCTCTCGAGGAAGAAGACATACAAGAGTATCTTCAAGAGAGGATGCAAGAACGCATTTTCGGTACATATTCGCGAGGTTCAGCTCTGTTTTTTTCAGAGCAATATATGGAAGAGTCACTTCTCGAACAATTTCCTCGCATTGAAAGGGTGATGTTTGTCGTAAATGAATCAAAGGTCTCTGTTATTATTACAGAAAGAGGAAGTCTCTATCTTGGTTGCTTTGATAGGGAAACTGATACGTGTTATTTTGTTGATGAAAAAGGTTTTGTTTTCGCAGAGTCTCCTTATTTCTCAGGTACTGTATTCTTTCGGTGGTATCCAAATAAACATATACAAATAGAAGATACTGTCTCATCTTTTGAAACATTTAACTCTCTCACATCTCTTGCTGATCGTATCTCTGAAGTAAATATGACGGTGTATGGTTTAGAATTTTTAGAAAAAACATATCGTCTTTATATAGATAATCCACACAAAAACAAAAAAGCAGCATATATAGAAATATCAAAAGATTTTGACGAAGAGCAGGTGATGCAATATATCTCAAAAGCTCTTGCTACTGAGGATTTATCAAAAAGATTTGTAGATGAGCGCGAAAAGCTCGAATATATAGATCTTCGATTTGAGTCCAAGATATTTTATAGATTTTGGGGTGATGAGTAGTAGTCATATTTTACAAGGCATGCTAATCTATTTTTATGAATAATTTTTGGAGCAAAATACCTAAACCAATGTTTGTTATGGCGCCACTCTCTGATGTTACTGACTGTGTTTTTCGTGATCTTATTGCTTTAAAATCTCGACATGGTGAAGAAGGTGGTGGTCCTGCTGTTTTTTATACTGAATTTGTTGCCGCAGATGGTCTTGCTCACCCTGTGGCAAAAGACCGCCTGATGATAGATTTGAAATATGGAGAAAGAGAAATGCCTGTAATAGCGCAAATATTTTCTGGTAAGCCAGAGAATATGAAAAAAGCAGCCGCTCTGGCTCGCGAACTTGGTTTCGATGGAGTGGATATTAATATGGGTTGTCCTGATAAAAAGGTTGAGAAACAAGGTGCTGGTTCTGGACTCATAAAAGACCCAGAACATGCGGTCCGTATTGTTGAAGCTACAAGAGAAGGTGCTGGAGATATACCTGTTTCCGTAAAGACGCGAATAGGATACAACGATATTTCATATGAATGGATACAGACACTTCTCTCTCTAAAACTCCCCGCTCTTGCAGTACATATGCGAACACGAAAAGAAATGAGTGATGTGCCAGCTCATTGGGAGCTTATGCCAGATCTCGTTGCTCTGCGTGACTCAATATCTCCTGAGACTGTATTGATAGGTAATGGTGATATATGGAGCATGGAAGAGGGAAAGGAAAAAGTGCGCACATCTGGCTGTGACGGAGCTATGATAGGGAGAGGTATCTTTGGTAACCCATGGTTTTTTGATGAACATAAAACAGAAGTAACAGTAGAAGAAAAGCTCGATACTCTCATGGAGCATACTTATCAATATGAAAAAGTCCTTGGTACTTTTAAAAATTTTGCCGTTATGAAAAAGCACTACAAAGCATATGTGACTGGTTTTCCTGATGCAAAAGAGCTTCGGGTGCTTTTAATGGATTGTAATACGGCAAGTGAAATAGAAAAAGAAATTAACATCTTCAAGGAAAAAAACCCACACCTTTTATCTGCTGTGATATAATATATATAAGGTCGACTTTAAGAATAATTTAATTAATTAAATACTATTATGACAGACGATATGACATGTAAAGGATGTGATACTGGATGCGGAACATGTAATCACGCTTCAGAAGAATAATCTAAAAAATTAAACACACGTCTCGACAAGACAATAAAAAATACCCGAAAGGGTATTTTGTGTTTTATCTTGGTCTATCGATATAAAGAGTGATATACTTATCTCATGAATACAGAAGTCTTATATAGAAAATATCGCCCCGCAACATTCACTGATGTTATAGGACAAGATCATATTGTGTCGGTATTGCAATCAGCAATAGACAAAGAGTCTCCGAATCACGCCTATCTTTTTTTTGGTACGAGAGGTACGGGGAAGACTTCTATAGCCCGCCTTGTGGCTCAAGCTCTTGGAACAAAGCCAGAGGATATTCATGAAATAGACGGTGCTTCCAATAGAAAGATAGATGACATTCGCGAACTTCGTGATGCTGTCCATACTCTTCCTTTTGATTCAAAATACAAAGTATATATTATCGACGAGGTTCACATGCTCACCACAGAAGCTTTTAATGCATTACTGAAGACCCTCGAAGAACCGCCTCTGCATGTTATTTTTATACTCGCTACGACAGAAGTAGAAAAAGTACCAGAAACCATAAAGTCACGTTGTGAAGTTTTTACTTTTCGCAGACCGACAGAAAAAATACTACAAGAGTATGTTCGTGACATATCTGAAAAAGAAGGACTGACTATCTCTCCTGAGGGAGTAGAGCTTATATCTCTTTTAGGTAATAGGTCGTTTCGAGACACTCTCTCTGTCTTGCAAAAAGTAGTTACTCTTTCAAAAGATAGCGTTATTAGTGAGGAAGAAATTCAGAGAATATCAGGTGCTCCTACTGATGTGGTGGTCTATGAATATTTAAAAGCACTTATCTCTGGTGATGTCGCTCTGGGGGTAGAAGTACTATCTTCGACCAAAGAAGCTGGCGTGGAAATGCGTCTCTTTGTGAATCGCTCTATGATGATAGTACGGGATATACTACTTGTTCGTTATAGTAGTGAAGGTAAAAAGAATCTTGCAAAAGTGAGAAGTGATAGCCGTATAAAGTTTATTGAAGAAGTATTGGAAATAAACAAAGAGATTTTTTCATCAGATTTACTTCTTTTATTTTTAGAAACAGAGAAAAATATGCGTTTCGCATTTATCTCTGAACTGCCTCTTGAGATTTTACTTTATAAAGTAAAAGAGCAAATAGGATAATTATTCTCTTGTCTTAGAAAGCCAAGTAGGTTATTATACTTTTTGTATTACCGGATCGTCTAATGGTAGGACACTAGTTTTTGGTACTAGTAATCGGGGTTCGA
>JBLHIK010000022.1:0-9258 GCA_047614005.1 Flavobacteriaceae bacterium
CTTACTGATATTAGTTATTATCACTTATCTATATACTTCAAGCATTTTCAAGATGATAATAATCAATTCTTGAGAAATATAGACTTTGAGGATATATGGAAGATTTATGTATTTGATAAAAAGTTACGCTTGCTACTTCTTGATATTTTGGAGCGCATAGAAAAATCTTTTAAATGTAGAGTAATTAGAGAGATATCTCTTCTGACAGGAAGCTCTCGATGGATTGGGAATATTGAGCATTTTCAAAATGTAAAAAATTATCATAATAAAACAATTCCCATTCTTGCTGATTTAGAATATTCAAAAGAATTATACATGGAGTCATATTTCCAAAAATATGAAAAAGATACAACCCCTCCTGCATGGATAATTTTTGAAAGTCTTACTTTTGGTCAGTCTGTGATGATTTTTAGACAACTCAAAAATACTTATCAAAAAACAATCGCGCAAATGTACTATCTTCCCTCAAGGACTATTGGTCCATGGATGTATGCTCTTTCAATTATTCGTAATATATGTGCTCATCATTCAAGGTTGTGGAACAAAGAAATAGTTGTGCATTTACATATACAAAATAAAGAATTTGAAAAATGTTTTTCAAAAGAGCAACAAAATAGACTATTCAACTACCTTATTGTGATACAAATATTTCTCTCAAGTTTTAATGATAAATCTGATTGGGTGCAAAATATACAGGACTTAGTTGATGAATATAAGATAAATATTTCCCATATGGGTTTTCCAGATGATTGGTTGTATCGATTAAAAAAAACTAGAGATATAACCATTTCAAAAAAATAATATGCGAAAATTGATCAAAAAACCTAGAAAGAGAGAGTCAAAACTCGTATGTTTATACAGAAACGTTGTATTTAAAAGTCTCTACGCAGTAGCTGTTACTACAGCAGGTAGTTCACCTAATGAATAGACCGCATGAAAAGATAAGTCAGGAAATACTCTATATGAAAACGTGAGAAATTGGTGGGATAATGCAGACTGGAATGATCTTACTTTAGATCAAATAGCAGAAATTATATATGAAGACTGGGGTGAAGATATGGGTTCTCGCTCAATACCGCATGTTGAAGGTGTGAGTAATTTTGAATCTGTAGATGAGTGGATAAATCATGAGTCAGGTGCCAGTATGGTCGCATATTTTCTTTCAAATGCAAAAGAATGGAAAGGTGTTGTTGCAGTGAAGGTAAAAAAGCATTTACAGACATTGCTTGATAATATTGATAACAAGAAGTAAGGTCTGCTCTCGAAAATCAAGACATGAGTCTAGTATGAGTTTTATTCTCGGATGGTTATTGCTTGGCTCTGCTGAATATCTAAGACATGTTTTATCTCTTTGATAAGCCAAGATCCAATACCAGTAATAACATCTTCAATTTCCTGTATATCATCTGTAGGATTGAGAGCTAAGTGGAGGACCTTTCTCATTTGGGTTTCTTTGTCAGGGTAATTTTCTGAAAACAATTTGTAACAAGGATAAAGATCTCGAGAATACTTACCAGATTTTTCAATAAGTATTTCTAGTGATGTTCTTAAAATTCCTTTCATTTGCCACTCGCATTCTTCAATTGCCTCATGTTTCTTATTTTCTTTAAACTCATAAAACATATTAAATCGTTTCTGGAGGTTTGGTGCATGAAGTATAAGATCTCGTCCTATTTTAATTTTTGATACATTGCTTTTTTCGCCAAACACACAGAGAGATTGATTGAGCAATATCATTCCTTGTGGCTCTATTGAAACAGGTTTAATCATAATATCTACACCATTAATAAAAGGATGTTCTTTGTGAAATTTTTTTTTAAACTCTTCCGTCCATTCTTTAGGAAAATCCTCTTTCTCTAGGTATACATATGCAAAAGTATCTAAATCAGAAATGTTTTCTATCGCTGTTCCTTTAGCAAAAGAACCTCTTATATATACATTCTTAAGATTATCTCCAAATTCATTTTTATATAAATTAATAATAGACTTGATTGCTGGCTTCCATTTATCCTGAATCTTTTCGTGAGAAGCAGGATTTACAATATACCCATCAACATCAACATCAAAATACGAACCCGTTTCTTTAATTTCAATTGTTTCTTTCATGATTTAATTATAGTAAAAATACACATGACGTAGAGTATTGCTCAAGCAATTTACTTGAGTACGATACTTAGCTCTATGACAAACTAAAAGTTATAGCAGCATGATCGCTTTCAATTCCATCATATTTATCTTGACCAACGGAATCATTGTGTACTGTTGTATTTGAAATATGTTCTTCTAGTTTTTTTGAAACACATATTCCGTCGAAGCTGTCTATGGATGTTATTCTTTTGAGTGTATCAAATTGATCTTTCACGTTTCCCGTGAGAATTTTATACATCATGGGTCGATTGGACATATTAAAATCTCCAACGACTCCGACAAGTGAGTTGCTGTCATTATTAAACACCTCATCTACTAATTCACGAATTTTCTTTACTTGTGCAAATCGAAACATTTCCGATCGAATAATACCGTTCGCGTTTGCGATCTGGCTGACCTTCTCTATATCATCAGGAAAACTTGATGCATTTTTGAACATTAAGAATCTACTTTTTACATGTACTCCCAAAAGAGTTAGTGTTTGTTTTTTATATTGCGTCACAAGATTAATGTAATCTCGTCTAGACCAAATACGTGGACCTAAATTATCTACATCTTGTTCATCAAAAGTGGGTAATGATGTATTTGTTGGAATAGAACTACAATCACAATTCAAAGAGCTTTTATATATAACAGCATTTCCTACACCATATTTATCAGTTTCTGCTATAAAATATGAATACTTTTCTTTTGTTTGTTTGAGTATTTTCTGTAGCGCGCTCTCATCACCTAATTCTTGCAAGAAAAGAATATCTGCATCCAATATGTTAAATTGTTCTGCAAAGTAAGCAAAACGTCTCGCAACAAATTCAGCCGTGAAGGTGCGTTCTTTCCCAGAGTGTAGTCGAATCCCCTCATCAAACAAAAATTTGAGATTATATGTTCCTATTTTCATAGACTCATTATACCAGAATATCCGCTGGTTCGATTTGGTATGTTTTAAGGTATACTGTAGTTATGCAAAATCAAGATCTTGATTTTGCAAGCCCTAGGCTCATTAAAGCTGTTGCGTCATTAATGGTGTATATGAAAATAACAGCACCACAGGGCTTTGAGATAGCTCAAGAGGACAGAGAGTTGCTCGGACATCTACACGGAGTAGGTTGGTACTGAAAGATAAACAGATTACCTTGATTGAAGAGTAGGGAAGATATGCGAAAAGTGATAATATAGATGTATGAACAATCAAGAGAAAATATCCATAGATATAGTGTTATTGCTTCCGGAAAATATTAATACTATTTGTAAGGAATTAAATAAAACCTCAAACAAAGATGATTACGTTTCTTTCGAAGATGGATATAATCCTCATATTACTTTAGGAATGGGTAGTCTTCTTGTTTCTGATCTTAATGCTTTTAGAGAAGACTTAATGTTAGTATTAAATGATTTCAAAATGCCTGAAATTATTTTAACTTCTTTGACTCCTGGTAAATATGATCACTTCACTTTGGAAGTTAGTGAAAATCTTCAAAATATACATAATGTTATTTTTGAGGTGATTACTAAATATAGTGCAGGATTAGTAACAACTAAAAACTTCTTTGAAATGTCCGAACCTGGCTCACTTATTGATTGGGTAAATAATTTTAAAGAAAATAGTGCATATTCAAACTATCACCCTCACATAACGCTCGGTGTTGGTATTGAGGAAATACCATTAGAGTTTCCAATAACTTTTAAACCGGAATCTATTGGATTTTTCCACTTAGGAAAACATGGAACATGTAAAAAAATAATAAGTACTTTTGATCTAAAATAAACAGAAAAGAACGATTTATATCGTTCTTTTTTTTGTTTGCAACATATTAGATACATAGGTCATGTATCTACTAAGTTGTTACTGCGGAGATGAAGGGATTTGGTTACTGCTCTGAAATATCTCATATAATACTTTATAAATAAAAGAGTCTATGCTAAAGTCTATCTGTTGAATATTATTTCAATAAAATATATACGGAGATGTGTTAATAGAAAGAAAATAGTTTTTCTTTCTATCCGATTCTGAGTTTGCGAAGAAACATGCGATGTTTACGAGCATGTAGGAGGTTGAATGTTCAATCACTCTGAGTTGTGATTTATTACACAGAATATCGTATAAATGTAGTACAATTTAAAAACAATATACGGAGATGTGCCAATAAAAAGAAAACAGTTTTTCTTTTTATCCGATTCTGAGTTTGCGAAGAAACATGCGATGTTTACGAGCATGTAGGAGGTTGAATGTTCAACCACTCTGAGTTGTGATTTATTGCACGGAACTCTGTATAAATGTAGTATAATTTAAAAACAATATACGGAGATGTGCCAGAGTGGTTGAATGGGGCACCCTGCTAAGGTGCTAGGCGAGAAATCGTCTCGAGGGTTCGAATCCCTCCATCTCCGCATCATCGAGCTAGCACGAGACACGTTGAAAGATATGTCTTCTGCTTTACATATAAATAGAGTCAGATACAGTTAATATATGATATATAAAGAATTACCAGCAGACTGGCAAGATTTACAACAAAAAGTTGCTGATATTTTTTCGGACTCAGGTTATTCAGATGTTGAAGTGGAGAAAAAACTTATGGGTGTGAGAGGGCATGCAGAGATAGATGTTTATGCTAAAAATAATAAAGATATTTATTTGTGTGAGTGTAAAAACTGGAATTCTGCAGTGCCACAAAGTGTTGTCCAAACATTTCGTACGATAGTTCAGGACATTGGTGCAAATAAAGGTTTTATAGTTTCGAAAAAAGGATTTCAATCTGGAGCCCGAACAGCTGCTGAAAATACAAACATATCCTTAATGGATTGGTATGAATTTCAGTCAGAAATGGAAGATGTATGGATCGAAAATGTTGGAAAATATTTATATAAATACGTCAGTCCCATTTTTAGATTTACTGACACCCTTGTACCCAAGTCACTGACAGAGCATTTAGATGAAGATGGAGAAAAATACTTTTGGGAATTATATAATAACTATAGTCATCTATGGTCTATGTCTGATACATTCTTGAGTCCAATGTTTGACTTATCTAATCAAAAGGAAAGAGCTGATGAGTGTAGAAAAAACTTTACATTACCAATGGAGATTGGTATACCAATGATAGGTAAAAAAATGACTATTGACGATTATGATAGTTTAAGAAATTACATAATCAAATATACTGACGAGGGAGTTAGTGAGTTTAAAAAGCTTACTGGAAAAGTATAAAAACATTGAGCTCAAGACACTATCAAACCAGAATCTAAAAATAGCTCAATCCACCAAGCCTAACTTGACCGCCATGGCTCTAGCTCGAGACGGACCGCAAAGCAAGAAATATAATGTGAAATATTCACAAGAGTGACCGAATCCCACCATCTCCTCATTTGATAGTTGTTGTGAAGCAGCTATTCTTAGAAATATTGATTCAAAAAAGCACTAATGCAATTAAATATGATATTATATATGTAATGAGAATTATTTTTCACTTCATCACTACTTCTGTTATCAGTACTCTTATTTTGTTGCTTATTGTTACAGGTCTTGTTTCAATTCAAGAAGATAGGCTGTTGGCATATCAATCAGGAGAAATAGAACAGAATCATACAGGTGTATCTATGTTGTTGGCTCAGGCAAACATCGGAGAAGTTATTGTTATTGTTGAAAATCAAAATCATTCTGAATTAAAAAAGGATGAACAGGATGAACAACAAGAAATCAAAATACAAACATATCAGAAAACAGAACAATACAGTACAGAAGAAAAAGACAACGAAGCGCAGCTATCTCCATTGTTTAAGGAAAAGGAAATATCTAAAGAAAAAAAATCCGTCAGCCTTGGTGTAAAGAAAAAATATAATGCAGATACTCAGTTTGTCATGATTTCCTTTGATGGATCTAGAAGTCTGCCTACTTGGAATAAAACGCTTTCATTTGCAGAAGAAATGAGAGCTCTTGGTTCTCAGTTGGATTTTACTTATTTTATTAGTGGTGTTTATTTTTTACCAAAAGAAAATAAAAAAACATACAGTTTGTCATGGCGTAAACCTGGCTCGTCAGGTATTTCATTTGGTGACACAAAAGAAGTTACCGATGAACGTATTCGTCTAGTAAATAAAGCTTATTCATCTGGTCATGAAATAGGTTCTCATTTGAATGGTCACTTTGACGGAAGTTCATGGACAGAAGACCAGTGGGATGAGGAATTTGATTTCTTTAGTAAGATTATGACTAATGATTTTACTCCACTGATTAATAGAGGATTGGATATAGAGGTACCGATCGAAGATATTCTCGGTATTCGATCACCTCTCTTGTCCAAGAACAAGGCACTGTACAAAACACTTGCTAAAAAGAATTTTTCATATGATACAAGCAAGGTGGCATACGCTGGAACACAGCCATGGAAAGATCAAAATGATATATGGCAATTTCCTCTTGTATCTCTTAGACTAAATGGAAAGTACACTCTCTCTATGGACTATAATCACTATGAGGCTCAGACAGGTGCAAAAAACCTTTTGAAAGCAGGAACTCCCGAGTGGAACAAAGCAAAAGATGATATTGTAAATCTCTATATAGAATATTTTGAAACTGAGTACAATGGAGTAAAAGCTCCTGTCAATATAGGTCATCATTTCTCAATGTGGAATGATGGGGTGTATTGGGAAGCATTAAAAGAATTTATGCGTCAGGTTTGTCACAAGGAAGATGTTGCTTGTGCCAACTACAGTGATCTCGTTGAATTTTTAGAAAATAAGTAATAATCTTTTCATACATAAGTAAAAAACTCTCATTGTTAGAGGTTTTTTAGTTTTCTATAAAGCGTTGCATTGTGTTTAGGTATATGTATAATACTTTCTAAGTTTAATAGTAGATGTTCTTTTAATTTTTTACAGACGGATCTTTTTTGTTAAAAGAATAGGAATGCTTGCATAAGGGTGAGATCCTTAATCGTATGTTTCAAGTATTTCAAAGCCCAACTTTCATTTCATGGTTAATGAAAAGTTGGGCTTTTCTATTGCAAAAAAGTACATATAAGGTAGTCTTTAAATGTACTTTTATTCTCAAGCCTTTTTAAAAAAACACTCTTGCATATTTTTTTAAGTTTTAAGGTTCAATGCAAGAGTGTTTTCCCTCGATGTTTTGCATCGGGGGTTTTTTATTTCAAAAAAGACAAGATTGAATCATGTAACATCAGTACTCTCATGATCCTAAATCGCTTATTTTTAAAGGGTTGCATGAGGATGGATTTGAAGTATAGTGTGGGGGTAAAAATACTCTTATTTAGTTAATCATTTAGATAGTTTCAGAAATATATATGTCACAGAAAGGAGATACAATAGTACGGTTCAACGAAGTATCGTTTGAGCATGGTATAAACAAGCCTATTTTAGAAGAGGTGAGTTTTTCGTTACGTCGTGGTTCAAAGATAACTCTTATGGGTCAAAACGGAGCAGGGAAAAGTACTCTTTTCAAACTCCTTACACAAGAGGAATCTCCAGAGGATGGAGAGATACACATCTCTCCCAATGTCTCTGTTGCTATTTCAAGGCAAGTGATACCTCGAGAAGACCTCGACCTTACAGTAAGTGAATTCTTCCAAAAATGCTTTAAGGAAAAAGTATATGATATCGATCCGAAAATAGATGCTATTTTGGAAGTAGTACAGCTACATGCTCCAAAAGAAAAAACAATACGTGAATTTTCAGGAGGACAACAAGCACGACTTCTTCTCGCTTCTGCTCTTATACAGAACCCAGACCTCCTTCTCCTTGATGAGCCTACCAACAACCTTGATAAAGAAGGAATAGAGCATTTGAAGGATTTTCTTATTGAATACAAAAAAAGTGTTGTTGTGATATCTCATGATGCTGAATTCCTCAACGCCTTTACTCAAGGTGTTCTCTATCTCGATATTTTTACTCGTAAGATAGAACAGTATGTAGGTAACTATGACGATGTGGTGCGTGAAATAACAATCCGTGTAGAAAAAGAACAAAAAAAGAACGCTCAATACGAAAAACATATTCAAGAGAAAAAAGACAAAGCAAACTTTTTTGCAAACAAAGGTGGTCGCCTTCGTGCTGTCGCAAAACGCATGAGGGAAAGTGCAGCCGAAGCAGAAGATTCCAAGGTGGATGTGCGTCGTGAAGACAAGACCATTCGACCATTTACTATTCCTGTAAAATCTCACCACGTAGGAGAGTTGCTTTCCGTGTCATCTCTTTCTGTGATGAAGAAAAATCAGCCTGTTCAGTGTAGTGCAAATATCTCACTTCTCAAGAATAATCACCTCTTGCTCAAAGGTCCAAATGGAATAGGGAAAAGTACTCTGTTGGAAAAGCTAGCAACAGGAGGGGAGCAAGGTGCAAAAATATCCGATGGTGTGGTGGTGGGATACTATAGGCAGGATTTTTCTACTCTTGATTTTAACTCAACTGTTCATGATGCTCTTGCTTCTGTGATGCATGGTGATGATGAACAGAGACTTCGCAATGTTGCAGCAGGATTTCTCCTCACTGGAGATATCGTCTATACAAAGATAGGTAGTCTTTCTGAAGGACAAAAAGGGCTTGTGGCATTTGCTCAGCTGAGCCTCCTTCAACCAAATCTCCTAATTCTTGATGAGCCAACAAACCATATTAACTTTCGACATCTACCAATCATAGCAAAAGCTCTTGATGCATACGAAGGCGCCATGATACTTGTATCTCATGTTCCTGAGTTTGTAGAACAGATAAGAATAGACGAAACTCTCGACCTATCTTCACTAAAAGAGATAAAGAAATAATATATGGAGGTATGCGATGCATTCAACAATGAGTTACATAATGGCGACAGCGTTCAACTCATAAAAAACCTTCCCGTAAAAGGTACGAAGGTTGTTCTAAAAAAAGGTACAATGATAAAAAATATAAAACTCACCGATGATCCTGATGAGATAGATTGTTCTGCTCCTGGGGTAAAAAACCTCGTACTTCGAACTGAATTTGTAAAAAAGAAATAGCTAGTGGGCGATAGCAATACCAAATACTTTTCTCGGCTTGAGTTTCTTTGCTGTATGTATGGCTTCTTGTAGTGTCGCTCCTGTGGTTGTCACGTCGTCGATGACTATTATGATGGAGTTTGAAAGT
>JBLHIK010000023.1:0-8714 GCA_047614005.1 Flavobacteriaceae bacterium
CTGACAACAAGCATAGTAGTGGACGTGATGTCATATATGAATACCTTGGGTGAATTCACAAAAAATGAAGAAAAAAATGAAGCATATATTTATACGCAACCAGGTGTTTTCTATCGTGACTTTGAAAAATACGTAGCTGAAAAAGGGTATATGTATCCTGCTTATCCTGCGAGCAAGAGTATTTGTGCTATGGGTGGTATTGTAGCAAACAATGGCGCAGGAGAAAAAACACTACACTATGGAAAAGCAGAAGATTATGTAGAAGAAGTTGAAATGGTATGTAGTGATGGAGAGGTTTATTCATTTTCCTCTATTTCCCTACAAGAGCTTGAAGAAAAAAAGCTTCTAGGTGGATTTGAGGGAGATTTGTATAAGAAGATCGATGCACTTATAAATGAAAATTATGATGACATTATGGATGCACAGCCGAATGTTTCGAAAAATAGTGCAGGATACTATCTCTGGAATATATATGATAAAAAGAAAAAGACGTTCAATCTCGCAAAAATAATAGTCGGTTCTCAAGGTACTTTCGGTATTATAACCAACATAAAAATGCGTCTTGTTCCTATTCGTAAAGAGTCAGTCATGCTCGTTCTTTTTATGAAGAACCTCGATGGATTAGGAGAGATTGTAAATATAGCAAAAAAATACAATCCTGAAAGTATCGAAACATATGACAAAGCGACGCTTATGCTCGCGCTGCGCTTTTGGAGGGGGTTCATAAAGAAAAGGGGATTTCTTGGATTTTTAAAAATGGGTATTTTGTTTTTACCTGAGCTTTTCAAAATGATTCGTGGTGGAATGCCCGAGCTTGTACTATTGGTGGAATTTGTAGGAGACAATAAAAAAGATATTGCCCGGAAAATGGATCTTTGTTTTTATGCCTTTAAAGAATATCAAAAGAAAGAGAAAACAGGACTCTTTGGTATGAATAAAGTTACAAGCAAAATGGGTGCAGAAAAATACTGGAGTATACGAAGAGATAGCTTTAAACTCCTTCGTGAGCATTCACAAGGAAAGAGAACAGCACCTTTTATAGATGATATTGTTGTACTACCAGAACATTTACCTACTTTTCTTCCTGAATTGCGAAAAATCCTAGCAGAATATCCTATAGAATATACCCTTGCTGGACATGCTGGTTCTGGTAATTTTCATATTATTCCTCTTATGGATTTGAAAAACACCTATACAAAAGATATGATACTTGAACTGTCTGACAAAGTATATGATCTCGTACTAACGTACAATGGCTCTATTACTGCAGAACATAATGACGGAATCATACGTACTCCGTATTTGAAGAAAATGTACGGAGAGAATATATATGGACTATTTGAGCAGGTAAAAAGTATTTTTGATCCTAAAAATATATTTAACCCTGGGAAAAAAGTAGGTGGAACAAAAGAAGATATCAAAAAGTGGCTTATTAAAAATTAATATGAAGAAAGGAGACTGTTCATGGACAGGTAGTGATATACTTATGCAAGAATATCATGATACTGAATGGGCTGTTCCTTGTTATGATGACAAAATGCTTTTCGAGTATTTTATACTAGAAACATTTCAAGCAGGCCTTTCTTGGCAAACAATCATTCACAAAAGAGAGGGATTTAAAAAAGCTTTTTTTGATTTTGATATAAAAAAATGTGCACAACTATCTGATAGAGAGATAGAGAATCTCTGTGATAATGAAAATATCATACGTCATAAAGGTAAGATAGAATCTGTGCGAAATAATGCACGCGTTTTTCTAGAGATACAAAAGGAGTTTGATTCTTTCTCTTCACATCTTTGGTCTTTTGTAAATAATACTCAGGAAAATATGAGTCTTAAAAAAGAAGATGATGCACGCTCTTTTTCAGATAGCTCTCTACTGCTTTCAAAAGATATGAAAAAGAGAGGTTTTAAATTTGTAGGTCCAACAGTATGTTATGCATATATGCAAGCAGTAGGAATGGTAAATGATCATCTTGTGACGTGTTCTCAGTATGAGAAGTGTTTGCAAAAGATTTAAGGGAAAATAAAAACCCCAATTCGACGAATCGAAAGGGGAGTTTCTGAGCTCATATAAAAATCATTTTTTTTTATCAATAGATTGATAGAGACAAACACAAATATCTTTCAAATATTGATGAAAGGCTTTAGGTATTTGGACTAATTCATACATAGATATGTATTCACATATCCATTTATACAAATCGTCACTTGGAGATAAAGTACCTTCTTTTATTCCGTTACTTACGGAAAGTAATATATTTTTGATTTTAAGCTCTAGTTTTGTTACAAAAGCTTCTAATGTTTTAGGAGTTTTTTCATACAAGAGCATGAGTGAAGTATACTTATTGTTTGCAGTATCAGATTCTTCTAATAATAAAATCATCTGATCTTGTATTTCTTGTACTTCAGTCTCTGAAGATTTTTCTACAAGCTCCATTAATGCATTTAAATCAAAAATAAGAGATATTGGTCTTTGTTCTTCTCCGAAAAAGTCAATAATTTTTTTTCTTAATGCTCCTGTGTCATACATAATTTTAAGTTTTAAAGGAATGAGTATTTACTCGATATCCTTGTGAATAAATAGATTAATTTATAAATATAATATACTGTATATTTACTTATGTCAATCATTTTAAAAAAAATATAATTATTTCCAACAATCGCGTGTAAAAGAGAGTTGTGATATACTTGCTCCATGCAAACAGAGCAGAGAAAAAATTCTTATAAATATTATATTATAACTTTTCTTGTACTCGCAATTGTTTTTATTTTAGGGATTTTTATTGGAATAGAAAAGAGGCCTGCAGTAGATAAGATAGCGGGACTAATGAATAAAGAATCTGTCTTTGTTGAAAAAGATGCCGATTTTGATTCTTTTTGGCAAGTATGGAGACTTCTTGATGAAAAATATCCTAACATAGATGAAGTATCTCTTGAGAAACGTATCTGGGGTGCTACAAAAGGACTCGTAGAGTCTATGGGAGACCCTTATACTGTTTTCTTCGACCCTGAAGAATCAGAAAAATTTGAAGAATCCCTTGGTGGTGAATTTTCAGGAGTGGGGATGGAGGTTGGTATTAGGGATGAGATACTTACTGTTATTGCTCCTTTGAAAAATACACCAGCTGACAGGTCGGGAATACTTTCTGGTGACACTATTGTAAAGATAGATGGTGTTGTGGCTTTTGATATGCCTATCGATGAAGCCATAAACCTCATTCGTGGTCCACAAGGAAGCGAAGTAATATTAACAATTATCAGAGAAGGAGAAAAAGACTCTCTTGATATATCTATTACTCGGGATACTATCGTTATTCCAACCATAAACACAGAGCTTCTTTCTGATGATATCTTTGTCATATCTCTCTATAATTTCAGCTATGATACTGCTGAAGAATTTCGAACAGCTCTTGTAGAATACAAACAAACTGGCGCAACTTCTCTTGTTGTAGATGTTCGTGGTAATCCTGGAGGTTTCCTCGAAACTTCCGTTGTTGTGTCAAGTTTTTTCATAGAGAAAGGAAAAAGTGTGGTAGTTGAATCTCATGGAGATGGCACTAATACAACATATCGATCAAAAGGATTTGATGTATTCTTGGATGATAAAGATAGTGTGTATGTTCTAGTAAATGGAGGCTCTGCTTCAGCTTCTGAGATACTTGCAGGGGCACTACGTGATCATGATATTGCAACGATAGTAGGTACTCAAACATTTGGAAAAGGATCTGTTCAGGAGCTTGTAACAGTCAAAGACGGAACTACTTTGAAGGTGACTATTGCAAACTGGCTCACTCCGAATGGAGACAGTATTTCTGGTAACGGTATTACACCCGACGTGACACTGACTTCCAAGAGAGATCCACGAGCATTCGAAGATGCTCAGTTGAGTGAATTGAAAGAATATATAGAAAAACAAAAATAATATGAAAGTTCTACTACTACAAGATGTTCGTAAAATAGGAAGAAAAGGGGATATAAAGGAAGTGGCTGATGGTCTTGCTCGAAACATGCTTTTTCCTCAGAAAAAGGCTCGACCACTCTCTGGAAATGAAGAAAAAGATATAATCCAAAAGAAAGCATTTGAAGAAAAATCGAATGAAACAAAGATAGAAAATACACACATGCTCTATACTCTTTTAACAGAAAACCCTCTGGCTATGAAGGTGACTGCAAATGACAAGGGAGGGCTCTTTAAGGCAATTCATGAAAATGATATTGTAAGTGAACTTTCTTCTGAGTATAAAGACATAGCTCTTCCTTCTATTGCATTAAAAGAAACCGGGCGACATGAAATAACTATTGATTTTGAAGGAAAAGAATATCTACTACTAGTAGATATTCAAGGTAAATAAAATAAAAAAGAGCGAAGCCACATGGCTTCGCTCTTTTTTATCTTATTTATGCAGTAACTACATTTACTTTTTTCTTTACAACAGTTTTGTTGTTGAAGTTTGTGTGTCTTTTTTGAGAAAACTGCACAACACCATCTTTGAGTGCAAAGAGTGTGTGGTCTCGTCCCATCCCTACATTATCTCCAGCTAGTATTTTTGTACCACGTTGTCGTACGATAACACTTCCTATTGTTGCAGCTTGTCCGTCTGCAAGTTTAGTACCGAGATATTTAGGATTTGAGTCGCTTAAGTTTTTTGCCGATCCTCCGGCTTTCCTATGTGCCATATATTGTTATAATTACTTTGTTAGTAAAACAGAAAAAGTATAGCAAAATGAAGAAAAAACACAACCATAAAGTCATAAAGTTTATATATAGCGTTTGTATTATAACTACCGTGTATTTTCTTGGTTTTTCTATGGGGTTTGTTTTAAATCAAAAGACACAGGTAGAACACATGGAACCTCGTATTGTTTTTCAATATGAAAAAGGTTTTAGAGACGTAATCTCTCCTGAAGTTATTCTGAATGCTGGTCGTATGGTTGCTTCGAAGAGTGGTAAAAAGTACTACAGTGAATATTGCGATTCTGTCTCAAATATAAAGAAAGAGAATATAATATATTTTAATACAGAAGAAGATGCACAGAGTGCAGGGTACGAAAAGACAGCGAGTTGTTTATTTTAATTATAAATAATAATGATATACTCTAAGTATGTTTAAATTCATTGGACAAATTATTCTTGTATTATTTATTGTTATAAGTATCTTTCTGGTTAAAGATGATGCACAGAAATACATAAAAAATGTTTTTCAAGATGTAAAATCAGCTACAGAAAGTGGAGATTTTTCAAATATTAAAGATACTTTTAGTTTTAAAGATACTTCGCAAGAAAAAGAAGTCTCACAACCTGGAGCTCTTGTTGTTGAAAATGAATCTATTACTGATTTTGATTCAAAAGGTGAAAAAGTATCACTCTCTGGTATTGTAAAGGCAACAAACAAAGAAAGAGTCAGTCTTTCTCTAGAGCCATTTTCTATTAATTCAAAGCTCAATAATAGCGCTAGTGTGAAAGTAGATGACATGTTTGCATTACAATATTTTGAACATGTTGCACCAAATGGAACAGATATATCAGATCTTGGTAAGTCTGTAGGTTATAGATATATTATAATAGGTGAGAACTTGGCACTAGGTGATTTTCCTACGAGTGAATCTATCGTGCGCGCTTGGATGAATAGCCCAGGGCATAAGGCAAATATACTTCACAAGAGATATACTGATATAGGTGTTTCAGTGAAAAGCGGAATGTATAAGGGAGACAAGGTATGGATTGCTGTTCAACATTTTGGTTTACCTGAGAGTTTTTGCCCTCCAATAGATGAAGATTTAAAAGATGAAATAGAGGGTAGTAGAAAATATCTCGATATACTAACAATAGATATTGAAGCAAAAGAAAATGAGCTCGATAATCATTCTAATAAAAATAGTAAAGAATACAGAGAAGAAGTGAGGATATATAATGAGATGGTAAATCAGTACAATAGAATAGTAGCCGAAACAAAAGAAAAACTCGAAATATACAATACTCAAGTGAGGGATTTTAATACGTGTGCTCAGGGGTAATATTCACAGTCTACTTTTATAAATATATCATATATGGTATATTTAATATATGAAAACACAAGAAAAAATAGGTGCGCTTATAAAAAAACTACGTAAGGATGAAGGGATGACACAAAAAGACTTTGCTCTTGCTCTGGCAACATCTCAAAGTGCTGTTGCTCGTATGGAAAGAGGTGGTCAAAACTTTAGCACTAAGGAACTGCGCAAGATAAGTAAAATACTAAAGCACCCTATTGTTTCAGTATCAAACAATACTACAAATGACTTTATCATTCGTGGAGGAAAAAAACTCTCTGGATCTATACGAACCAATCCTTCAAAGAATGGAGCAATGGGTCTTATTTGTGCAGCTCTTCTTAATAAAGGTACGACGATACTTCACAATATTCCACGCATAGAGGAGATTGCTCGAATGATTGAATTTATATCAAGTATGAAAATATCTATAGAATGGGTAGGTACTCACAGTCTTAAGATAAAAGTTCCAAACAGGCTTTCTTTTAAAGGTATGGATATAGAGGCTGCGCGAAAAATGCGTTCATCTATTATGACTATTGGTGCTCTTTCTCACAGAACAGAAAGCTTTTCTTTGCCTTATGCTGGTGGATGTAAAATGGGAGAACGAACTATTTCGGCGCATAGTTTTGGTATGCAACCTCTTGGTGTATCAGTAAAAATACAAGATCATGCATATCAAATTTCTTCTAAGCTTCCAAAAAGAAATATAGAGACGACCCTCTATGAAGCATCAGACACTGCAACAGAGAATATTCTCATACGTGCGGCGCTCATACCTCAAACCACAACTATTCATTTTGGTCAGTTAAACTACATGGTTCAAGATGTGATAGGTTTCTTGAGAGTGTGTGGTGTAGAAATAGAAACAACAGGTACTGCTATTATTGTAAAAGGTCTCGAATCTATTAATAACGATATAGAGTATTACAATAGTGAAGATCCAATAGAATCAATGGCATTTATCACAGCTGGTATTGTAACTCAGTCAGAGATTACTGTAATGCGTTGTCCACTGGATTTTCTTCGTCTTGAGCTTGTAAAGCTTAAAAGAATGGGTCTGAAATATGCCTTGTCTCAAGAGTATTTTTCTGACAATGGATTTACAAAATTAGTAGATATTACTGTATATCCATCTCATTTGAAGGCACTTGCTGATAAGATTCATCCACTTCCGTATCCTGGTATCAATGTCGACAATCTACCTTTCTTTGTCCCTATTGCTTCTCTTGCAACAGGAAGAACTCTTATTCATGACTGGATGTGGGAGCATCGTGCTATTTACTTTACAGAGCTTAATCGCCTTGGTGCTGACATAACTCTCGCTGACCCTCATCGAGTATTTGTAGATGGTGTAGCAAAGTTACGTCCTGCTGAAATAGTCTGTCCGCCAGCCCTTCGGCCATCAATGATTATTTTTATTGCCATGCTTGCAGCAGAAGGAGAGTCTACATTGCGAAATGTATATGCAGTAAAAAGAGGATATGAGGATATTCATAGAAGATTGAATGCACTTGGTGCTGATATTACTCTTATTAGACGACCATAGTTTTTATGAAGAAACTTTCTACTTTATCGACGATGGCTCTGGGAGGAGATTCTCATAGTCACATCATCTTGTCTTCTGATCAATTACTTGATTTTTTTAGTGAACAAAAGAATAAAAACTGGATGATATTAGGAGAGGGGAGTAATACTGTTTTTGGTGAAAATAATAGAAATCTCACTATTCTTCAGATTTCTAATAAAGAAATAACAATAGAAGGCAAAGATGATACAAGGGTGCAGCTGCGGGCAGAGACAGCTCTTTCTTGGGATAGTCTTGTAGAATATTGCGTAGAAAATTATTTTGCTGGAATAGAAGCACTTTCTTCAATACCGGGTAGTGTCGGTGCTGCTCCTGTACAAAATATCGGTGCATATGGGGCTGAATTTGCAGATGCGTGCCTTGAGGTAGATGTCTTTGATACTCATGATTGTGTATATAAAACATTCACAAAAGAAGATTGTGAATTTTCCTATAGAAATAGTATTTTCAAGAAAGATAAAAAGAGATACATCGTCATCTCTGTTTTGCTTGAATTATCTCTTTCAAAAACAGCTTCTGTTCCTGATTATCCTGGAGTATCAGAACTATTAAAAGGAGAAAATGCAAACATTTCTGACATTAGAAATACTATATCATCTATTCGTGCCTCTAAATTACCGAACCCTAAGGAAATTGCAAATTGTGGATCTTTTTTTAAAAATAGTATTTTATCAAAAGAAGAGTATAAAAGTCGAAAAGAAAAACTAGAAAAAGCTCCTGTGTATGAGACAGAAGATGGCTTTAAGGTCTCAGCGGCCTGGCTCATTGACCAAGCTGGACTAAAAGGTTTCTGCGTGGGAGATATGTGTACTTCTTCAAAGCATGCATTAGTTATCATAAATAAAGGAAAAGGAACTTTTTCTGATTTTCAAGAGCTTATACACGTCATTATCTCAAGTGTGGAGAGTAAATTTGATATCACTCTTGAGCCAGAGGTGCAAATAGTAAACAATATATAATATGAAAACCATACAACAGCTCATTTCGCACATAGAATCCCATGTTATATCAACATCAGGAGACACAAAACGCTCCATAGAGCATATTTCTCATGATTCTCGTGATATACGTCAAAACTCACTTTTTTTAGCTA
>JBLHIK010000024.1:0-7413 GCA_047614005.1 Flavobacteriaceae bacterium
AACAGGAGCAAGACACTGCTCTTTTTGCTGTAAAAAATTCAAGTGAAAGCAACGACTCTGATGGGGATGGCCTTCTCGACTGGGAAGAAGCACTCTGGGAAACCAATCCTTTTGATGCAGATTCTGACAATAACGGCATCTCTGACGGGAAAGAAGTAAAAAGATGGCAAGAGGAAAACAAGAAAGAATACCCTGAAAGTATCAGTGAAAAGAAAAGATCAGAAACAGTTGAAACTTCTACTGAAGCCTTTATGGGAGACATTTTATCTGAACTTACTGCTGTAAGAAAACAAGGTCTATTTATAGGAGAAAAAGAGAAGCTTGAAATATCTCAGAAGCTTGAACAAAACATTTTTAATCAAAAAATAACACCTTATTTTACAATAAGTGATCTTACTTTTTCAGAAGACATACAAACATATGCCAATGATGTTATTTATGCTCTTGAAGAATATAGCAAATCCCAACTTATAGGAAACGAGCTACTTATGTTTGATTCACTCCTAAAAAATGAACAGCGTGTTCTTGAAGAAGAGCAATTGCTCATCTCTATTGCGCAAGAGTATAAAAATCTGGCAAAAAAATTTGTCTCAATACATATTCCAATAGATATGCTAGATAAACATCTTGCAGTAGCTAATGATATATATGCAGTAGGTATCTCTATAGAAAAGATGGCAAACATTTCAACTGATCCATTGCAAGCATTCATAGGACTGTTCCAATATGATACTTATAGTATTGAATTTACCACATCTATTGAAAACTTAACCCAGCATCTTGATACTATGCTATAATTTTATATATGTTTCAGCAAAAAACATCCTATATAAAAAAATTACACTTAATTACTATTTGTTTTTCTTTTGTTTTTGGACTGTATTCTATCCCTAATACAGTACATGCAGAAATACCAAAGTCTTGCTTTTCTCCAATGGGTCAAAGTCTCATAGATAAGGGTATAGAATGGGCAAAAGCTAAACTTATATCACTCGTGGCAAACAAGGTAGTAAAACCATTTGTAGCACTAATAACGGGAAAGGTTCCTACTTTTGACTCGTCTGCTGGTGATGTAACAGCTGATGTTGCTCGCGTTAATATTCAACTAAAAACACAACTTGAAATGTTGAATTTGAAACAGGAGGAATCTCGTGGAAAAGAATTCTGCCTTGATGATCTTGCAAAACAAACAGGAGAAAAAACAAGAAATAACATTATTAAAAAAACTGCACAATGGGCATCAGAAGGATTTTCTTCTTCTGAAACAATAGGCGGGACTAAGCCTTTTGATGGAACTTCTTTCTTTATTGAAAGCACAAAATATTACGACACCATTGAGACAGTTGAAGTATATCGTGCTACTGATGAGCTACAAGAAAAAACAATCACTAATCCAGACAAAAGCCCTTTTAATAAACAAATAGCTCAAGCTATCGTCAATGAGCGTACTTCGACCTCTACTACCGACAATTTTACTCTCGATGAAGATATAGGAGACAATTGGCGTGATTTTGAAAATGATTTCTCTGTAGGAGGTTGGAAGGGCTGGAATTCTCTCACTCAAAACGACTACAACACTCCAACAGGCTCATATCTCCGTACAAAACAAGAACTCGACAGCCGCATAGAAAAAAAACAACTCAATGAAGAGCGTGATCGCACCCAAAACTTTATTTCACAAAAAAAATGTGACCAAGAAACTCAAATAAACGGAAACACTTATTGTGATAGCTATACTGTCACAACACCCGGAACTGTTATTCAGAATCAACTACAAGACGCCACAGGTAGTCAGCTCAGACAACTAGAAGTAGGCGACGAAGCAGGCGAGCTTCCTTCAGATAAAAAACGTAGAGAGTTATTTCAGTCAGGAATTGATAGTATTTCACAAGGAGGCGTAGTTTCTTTATCAAATAATGTAGATAGGCTTTCAAGCAGCCTATATGGTAATACTTCAAACGTTAATGATGCTCAGATACTTTACTTTATCTTACAAAAAACTGGACATGGAAGCATAGAATCACTCCTTAAAACAAAACTTAATGTTAGTGATGATGTATTAGCAAATATTAGAGATATACACCCATATTTAGAGAATGTTTTTGGAGGACTTACTGGAGTAGCTAGGAGACTAGGAATAAATATAGATAACCTCTAAAACTCATGAACTCTTTTTTCAAAAAAAGCATAATATTCTTTTCTCTCATTATGCTTTTTGCTGTTCCTGTTGATCTGACTATTTCTCTTTCAGGAAACACTCCTTCTGTCGCTCTTGAGATTCAACAAGCTCATGCTTCTTCATTTGCAGAAGATATAGCGAGCGGTGTTGCAAATGCTACTTATGGACTTGCACAGATCACATCACAGCTCGTTCAATATCTCGGAGAATTCCTCGATGACATTATCAACTTTACCCTCAAATACAATTACGACAACATAGCCGGTATCGATGCTGGGTGGAAAACAGTGCGAGATGTTGCGAACCTCTTCTTTATATTTATACTTCTTTTTATTGCCATAAAAATGATAATAGGAAGGGAGAGTGGTGGAAAGGACATCAAAAATGTGATTATAGTGGCACTTCTGATAAACTTCTCCCTCTTTTTTACCAAAGTCGTCATCGATGCTTCTAATATCTTTTCTCTTTATCTCTACAACGCTTCTGTATCCACAGAGATAACGACCAATCCAGACCTCACAGAAGATCAAATAATACAAAAAGACGAGAAATTACAAGAGCTTCTCGCAGAAAGCAAACTTCTTAACAAGCAATACAACTTTATAAAAGATAAAATAATGTATGTAGGACGAGGAGATGACAGAGCACGAAGCAATCTTCTCTTTGCAGCTATTCAAAACCAGAGTTTTCGAAAAGAAGTCGAAGATACTCTTATAAATCCATTGAAAGATAAGTATGCTTATTATACAAAAAATACACCTGCTGGTGAATGGGATGTTCTTAAAAATAATGGTAATCCTCTATGGCCGTTTTTTGCGCGCAGCGAAAACGGAGATGATATAGTAACACTTAAAACATCTAGAGGTATAAATGGTATAAGTTTTTTACATCTTTGGAATACCATGACTTTCCAACAAAATGATGTAAATAAGTTTTTTAAGACAGAATGGGGTAAAACCACTTATCTCATTGATGCAAATCATACATATCAACTGCGAGAAGAACAATTTTTTGGAAACAGTATTAGTACTGGACCATTCAATCACTATGTTTTAAAATATGGAAAAGATGCTCTTGTGGATATAGAAGAACAAATAAAGAAAACCAATGCAGAGATCACACTACTTAATACTGAACTGAGAGGAGAAGATCTTGAAACTGCAACTATTAGTACGAGCTTTATGAAAGTTCTCGGTATACAAGCACTTTTTCTAAACAGCGCCGCCCTTAATGACACAGGAAACAACAAAGGAGCTATTGCTTTCAACCTTTTCTTAATAGTATTTCTTGCTTTTACTTTCTGGGCATTTCTCAAAATGTCAATGATACTTGTAGCAAGGGTTATCATACTCATGTTTCTTCTTGTGTTTTCACCTCTGGCTCTCCTTGGTTTTCTTATACCAAGAATGCGTAAATCCATCACAGATAAGTGGGTAGAAACTCTCTTGGGGCAAGCTCTCGTTGGTCCTGTGTTTTTCTTTTTTATTTTTCTCATTCTCAAAATTACAGAAAGTCTCACTGAGGCAGTATCTACAGGTTCTTTTGAAAGTTCAAGTAGCCTCGTCGCTACTCCTAACCAAATAGGAGGATCTCAAATATTTACCTTTATTCTCATCATAGGGCTTATCTATATAGCGATGAAAACTACCAAGAAAGTAGCAGGAGAATTCACAGCAGAAATACTAGGAGCAGGTGCAAAGATAGCCGCAGGAGCAGGAGGTCTTGCTCTGGGAGTAGCTACAGGAGGTACTGCTATGGCACTTAAGGGTACAGTAGGGCGAATAGCTTCGAGTAAACTAGCTGGAAGGATAGGAAGTCAAAAATGGCTTTCAAAAGAGAAAAGTGCCATAGGTGCAGATGGAAAAGCAACTAAAGTCCGTGTTCCTAATTTTGCTGGTAGGAGTTATGAAACTACTCGAAGAAAAGCGGCTCAAGGGAGCTTTGATGCTCGCAATACAAAAGCAGGAGGATTTGCTTATGATACTGTACTCAAAAAAGGACTTGGGGCTATTCTAAACTCTAATCTCAAAAATACAGAGATTGTGGACAGAAAGAAAACTGAAGGTGGATGGGAAAAGAAACAAGAAAGAGACCAAGAGAAAATTTTGAAGGAATCGGAAAAAAGAAAGGTTTCTCAAAACAGCCCTCTTTACACAACTCTTATGGAGCAACAGAAAAAACAATCAGCAGAAGCACCTAAACTTATGGCTGAAAAGACTACAGCTGAACAGGCTATAAAAGAAGGAGAGGCAAGAGTACAAGATATTGATACTACAATTGCATCAAATGAAAAAGCTGCAAAAAATATGGAGACAAACTATGGTGACTCAAACGGTGCTCACCAGATTAGACAAAAAAATGTTGTCTTACAGAAAGAAAAAGAAACTCGCACAGTAGAAATAGAAACAACTAAAGAAAACCTAGAAAAGACTAATGGTAGTGTTACTAAAAATAATGCTGATATTTCTCGTACAAAATCTTCTATAGAAGCTCTCACTCAACAATTAAGAGCTAATTATGCTAATCAAACAGAAGGAGGATTATCATATGCGAAAAATATAGCACTAGGAAGATCAGTCGACACTCTTCCTCAAACTGCCCACAAGATCAGAGAAGGGATAGGTCCAAAAAAAGCAGGAATTGATGAAGTTCTTCGAGGTCTTATAAAAGAAAACACTGCAGAAACACGCAGACAAGGTGTATATGAAATGAGAAGAGATAGAAAAGAAATGAGAAGTAATAATTCTGACACAGAAAAATAATATATATGAACGAAGAAACACAAGAAATAATAGAGCAACAAATATCACTTTTACCTAAAGAATTAAAGGATATTGTATTAGATACTGCGTGGATTGACTCCCTTAAAGAACTCTCTACAAAACACAAACTTACTGTAGGACAAACAGGAATATATCAAAAAGAGGTTTTACTTCTTCTTATTGGTATTACTCACCCTGACTCTTTTGAAAGCAATATTGAAACAAGAATACCACTATCAAAAGGAAGGATAATAGCTCTTGTTCATGATACAAACGAGAGAATAATTTCTCCTATTAGAGAACAGCTAAAGACCACTCACCTTGAGCTTAAAAAGCAAACAGAGCCTATTACTCAGCCTTCAGGCTCACTTACCACAAAACGCATGAGTGAACCTGTGGAGATAGAAGGGCAGACTACTTCTCACACTCTTCGTACAAAAGATTTCGATCCTTATCACGAACCTATAGGATAAAACAAAAACCATCAGAATATCTTCTGATGGTTTTTAAAATCTGCTATACTATATCTATGAGATTTCGAGTACCACAATTCCTTGATATTCAAGATAAGATATTTGGTCCTTTTACGTTTCGTCAGTTTATATACATAGCAGGAGGTTTAGGTGGAGCTTTTGCATTGTGGAAGATCATACCCAAGCCTTTTGGTCTCTTTCTTGCTATTCCTTTTGTTATTTTTGCTGCGGCTCTTACTTTCTACAAGATAAACAACAAACCATTTCTTTACTATGTTGAACATGGAATAAAATATTTTTGGAAAGGGAAGATATTTATATGGAAAAAACCTACTTCAGAAAAAACTACTCCTAAAGAAAAGAAAAAAGCTGATACTATAGGAACAAATACTGGTAAATTTTCTGAAAGCAAGCTACAAAACATTGCATGGTCTCTCGATGTCCTTGATAAGAATTAACAATACACAATCCTCATACTTTTCTCAATTTTATTATTGGAAGATGCTATACTATATTTATGGCTTTATCTGCAAAAGCAACTCAAGAGTTTGTTCCTATTGAAAAGATACGTGATGGTGTCGTTGTTTTAAAAGATGGAGGACTCCGAAGTGTTCTGATGTGTTCTTCTGTCAACCTCTCTCTTAAATCAAGCGATGAACAGCAAGCTGTTATTCTCAATTTTCAAACCTTTCTCAACTCTCTTGATTTTACAACTCAGATAGTTATACAATCACGACGTCTTGATATTCGACCATACATATCAATGCTAGAAGACAGACTCGCCATGCAAACAGAACCATTGCTTAAGGTACAGATTCAAGAATACATGAACTTTATTCGTCAATTTACAGAAGACGTAAACGTTATGAAAAAATACTTTTTTGTCGTTGTTCCTTATGATGGAACGGCTGCTAGCAATGCAAAAGGTTTTTCACTCTTTAGAAGCAAAAAGAAGCAGACAGATACAGAGCGTTTTGAAGAGAAGAGAAACCAGCTCGACCAAAGAGTAGGGGTTGTCCAGCAAAGCCTCAACAGAGTAGGAGTGAGAAGCAAGCAGCTCGGCACAGAAGAGCTCATAGAAATGTATTATAAGGTATTAAACCCTGGAGATATTGCAGGTGTAGTACGCGTTGAATAAATATGTCATTACTCGATAAATTATTTTCAAAAGGAAATAAAAAAGAAAGTAGCTCTGAAAAAGTGCTACCTGTTTTACCATCTGAAATATACAAAGCGGCTACATTGGAGCTCAAAGACCTTATTGCTCCTTCTGCACTCGAGGTAAAATCAAAATCTATCAACCTGGGAGACAAGATATCTCGTACTTTTTTTGTGATGTCTTACCCTCGATACCTTTCTGACAACTGGTTTTCACCTGTTATCAATCTCGATAAGATATTTGATATTGCTATTTTTATACATCCTGTTGATACGTCAGATATATTGAGAAAATTTAAAAAGAAAGTTGCAGAGGTACAAAGTCAGATAAATGAACGAAGCTCGAAGGGACTTGTACGTGACCCTATGCTCGACACAGCCATTCAAGATCTCGAAGCATTACGTGATGATCTTCAACAAGCGAACGAGAAGATGTTTGAAATGGGGCTCTATATAACACTCTATGCTGATAATGAGCAAGAGCTTTTCCGTGTTGAAAATGAAATCAAAAACATTCTCGACTCTAAGCTCATATATATTAAACCAGCTCTCTTTCAACAAGAAGATGCTTTTAAAAGCTGCATGCCACTGGGTGATGATCGACTCAATATTACTCAAAAGATGAATTCTACTCCTCTTTCGAGCATTTTCCCTTTTATTTCTTTTGACCTTACCGATGACAAGGGAATTCTTTATGGAGTAAACAGACACAACAGCTCTCTTGTGATTTTTGACCGATTTTCTCTTGAAAACTACAACTCTGTTATTTTTGCAAAATCAGGTTCTGGTAAATCATACACCACAAAACTCGAAATCATACGAACGCTCATGTTTGACACTG
>JBLHIK010000025.1:0-7352 GCA_047614005.1 Flavobacteriaceae bacterium
TTTATGATGTATTTATATTTCTATCTCTATCACCTCAGCATGTTCTGGTACGTATGATTTTACATTGAGATAATCTCGTACTCGCTGAGCAAAGAAGAGTGAAGCCTTTGGCTCTCCTAGGACGCAAAAAACCTTCTTTAGTCTTTTTTCAGAATCTTCAACAAATTCGAGAAGCCTATCCATATCCTTATGTCCTGAATATCCATCTATCTTATCTATCTTTGCGCGCACGGGTATTGTGGCATGATGTATCTCCACGCTACTCACACCCTCCTCCAGAAGTCGCCCCATTGTCCCTACAGCCTGATATCCCATCATAAGTAGAGTATTGTTACTATCTGACAAGTATGCTTTCTCATGATGGATAATACGCCCTCCTGAGCTCATACCAGACCCTGCCATAATCACCTTTGGAGGTTTATCATAGAGTATTTGCTTTGACTCAACGCTTTTCATAGTTTGAGCTAGTCCAGGAAAATCAAACAGGTCCCCATCACGATCTGTCTTCAATATCTTCTGAGCAGATTCATTGAAGTATCTTCCATATGAGCGATATATTTCTGTGAGCTTGATAGATAAAGGAGAATCAAGATAAATATCTATAGGAGCAAGTTCTCCTTTCTCTATCATAGTATTAATTTCAAAAAGTATTTCTTGTGTTCGCTCAAGAGAAAAGAGAGGCATCATGAGTACTCCTTTATTCTTTTCATTTTCAACCAAGAAATGTTTGAGTTTATTATATCTCTCTTTTGTGTCTTCATGATTTCTGTTTCCATATACTGTCTCAATCAGCATGTAATCTATATCTTCTACTTTTTCTGTATCACGAAGTAGAGGAGATGGCGAATTACCCAAGTCCCCTGTACAGAGTATGTTTGTATCTCCATATGAAAGCTTGACCATAGCCGAGCCTAGTATATGTCCTGCATCGAGAAATTTGACCTGCATATCACCTACTGAAAAAACATCGTGATATTCTCTCACATCCCATAGTTCAAAAGCGCGGTCTATCGTCGCCCTGCTATACATGTCGATGAGAAATGCTTGCCCTCTGTCTTCGCAACCATTTTTCAAAAGACGAGCAGTATCTTCGAGCATGATGCGAGCAATATCTCTCGTAGCTGGAGTAGATATAATGCGACCTGAAAATCCATCGTGAACGATTTTTGGTATACGTCCTATATGATCAGTATGGGCATGAGTAATGAAAAGTGTCTTTGCCTGTTTTGCATCATAGGGAAATGGCTCCCAGTTTCTCTCGTCAGTATCAGCGATACCTTGTGCCATACCACAGTCCACTATGTATTGCTGCTCTCCATCATTGAAATGGAAATTAGCACCTGTTACTGCCCCTGCACCTCCTGCGAATGTTATTGTTAGTTTTTTCATAAATGTATGTTACTTATAATATCTGTTGTATTTGTTGTATAAATATAATGTTCCCAAGAGCCCTCCCGAAAGTCCAAAACAAACATCTGAAAGTGCATCTGGTATGTTTTGTATATTAAGCTTCACAATACTATCGAGAGAAAATTCAAATACTTCCCATGCAATAATCATGGTAAATATCAATAAAAGAGAAAGTGTGAAAAAAAGCCACACTTTCGAACCTTGCCATAGTCGAAAGAAACGAGAGTGAAAGAGCCATCCAAAAAGAGCAGCTAACCAAAACCCTCCTACAAAATGCATAGGTATATCAAACCACCACATAGAGCTATACCAGTGAAGCCACATAGCGAGCAGGTTTACAATAAAAATAACTACAATACCCCATGCAACTCTTTGTTCAATGTTTTTGCGTAAGCTTTTCATGTACTACAAGTATATCAAAAAAATCCACCATAGGTGGATTTTTTAAATGTTTACGTACCAAGTGTCCAGCAATTTTCAAAGTGGGCAGACTATGATATATACCACGATACACATCAACACATCATCCCAGAATACTGGTGTTCTAGATACTTGAATGCGTAAACATATCTATTATAACATGGAAGAAATATATTTTGCAAATCTTTTCTACAAATTAAAAACGCTTTCCGTGCGGAAAGCGTTTTTTGCGTCTTTTTTATATAAGAAAATTATTCTGTAAGTCCGTCGAGGTTTGCATCGTAAAGCATTCTCTCTTGAACATGGATGTAGTTTTGGATTTCATCTTCTTTGAACCAAAGAGCAATTTCTCGTTGTGCTTCTGAAACTTCATCAGAACAATGGATAAGATTTCGAACTGCTCGTGCATCTTGATTTGCAGCTTCGTATGAATCAGGCGCAAAATCACCTCGTATAGTACCCACATCAGAAGTAAGTGGCTCTGTACCTCCTACAAGTTTTTTTACTATACCTACTGACTGGTTACCTTCCCATATCATAGCAATATTAGGTGAACATGTAAGAAGATCAGCAAGACCAGTAATGATGTCTCTTCCGTATTCTATAGCTTCTTTCTCTATTGGCTTTCCTACGGATTCGAGGTTTTTTACTGTACGTTCTCCTTTTTCAAGACACCAGACATCGTCTTTTCCATAGTGCTCGATAGCTTGTTCTCGAGTCGGAGTTACCATTTTCATAGCAACGAGCTTGAGACCAGTACGCTCAAGACGTGAGATAACCTCACCTACAAGAGACCGATGAAGTCCATCGGGTTTTACCATAACGTATGTTCGTTCTTTTTTAGGATGTTCCATAATATAATTTGAATACTTATTTAATAACATGCTTATACTAGCAAGTTTTTATTGTATTGCAATAGAAATACACATATATTTTCTTTTTTTCTCTATATGTTATATCGTGAAAGTATTTCTTTTTCTACCATATCTCTATCACGTCCATAAGTATAGTAAGAAAGCTCTTTGAGTTTTTCAACGATTTCTTTATCTCCCTGTGGTGGCATACTGGTTGCCATGTTGAAAGGTTTTGTTGGGGAGCCATTTGAGAGAAGACTCATATATGCATTCCAGTTGTCTATCTGCATCAAATCTTTTGCAGAAAAAGTAGGAGAGAATTTACTTTCCAGGAACTGAGCATCATCAACTGACACACGGAATATTGCCATAGATCCTACGTTTCCGAATACAGCATCGCGAATAGGCTCTTGGAGCTGAGCGATGTATTGATGAGCAATATTCAAAGATAGGTTGTATTTACGGGCCTCAGAGAGAATAGAAGCTATCGAATCGGTCGTAACGTTCTGGAACTCATCTATATAGAGATAGAAAGGTGCCATTTCCTGACCATACATATCTACTCGAGAGAGTGCTGCCATCTGTATCTTCCCTACCAAGATAAGACCTATGAGGTTTGCATTAATATCTCCTAATCGTCCTTTTGCAAGATTTACGAGGAGTATCTTCTTTTCATCCATTATCTTTCTAAAATTAAAAACAGAATGTTGCTGAGCAATCACAGGACGCATAATATCGTTTGATATAAATACATCAAACTTGTTGGTAATATATGGCACAAAGTTTTCGAGACCCGCATCACCTGTCGTCTTTTCTGCATTTTCCCAGAATTGTCTAATGATAGGATTGGAACAATGTCGTAATTTCATATCCCTGAAACTCTTATCAGAAAGAACACGCCCAATCTCAAGAAGAGTACTACCGCTCTCAGGGTGCTCCATAGTGAGCATTGCTGAGTTTCTGAAGTACTGCTCAAACATAGGACCTCCTGCGGCCTTCATATCAAAAAGTTTATTAAAAATACCAATCAATTCATTGATAACAAAGGTTTTTTGCTCAGGATAGTTTACATCGTATTCGAGCATATTAAGACCCATAGGTCTCGCAGTGTACGCTGGGTCAAAGTAAATAACGTCATTCATACGTTCTTTTGGAATGTATGACAAGATATCCTGAATATCAGTACCATGAGGGTCGATATAGCAACAGCCATCACCGTTGGCGATATCTTGAGCTATCATGTTTTTCATAATAGTTGTCTTACCTGTACCTGTTTGTCCTAATACATAAAAGTGTCTCATTCGGTCTTTTTCACTCATGTGTATCCTTGTATCTATCCCTCTGTAGCTATTGAGTCCTAGTTCAATACCTTGTGTATTTCCCTGAAGTTCAATGGGTGCAGGGGCAATGCTCGATTTACTTTCACGCAACTGAGGAGAAGAGCTGATACCAACTGGATAATGAAAGAGAGTGGCAAGCTCGCGAGTATTGAGATACATTTGACGAGAAGGAGAAATCAATCGAAATGAAAAATCACGCAACATGCTCTTTTCACTTTTTGGAGAAGTTCTCGCAAACTTTATATTGTTACCACCAGCAACATTGTCAAACTGATGAAAGACAGATTCGAGTGTTCCTAAAATAGACTCTGCTCGAGAGCGATCTGTTGCAGAAGTGATGAGGCGTATTTCTGCAGATAAAATAGGATGAGATACCTTAGAAGTAATAATCTCAACAGCTTGAGAATCTACATCTTTGTGTTTGTCATCTTCGTCTGAGACTATACTGCTTGAGCCAAAAATGAGTTCTTTTGTAGCTTTTATAAAAGTATGGTCAAATTTAGAGAGAAGCTCCATTGCTTTTTTTACTGTTTCTCCTTTTTGTACTTCCTTGAGAACTTTACTATATTTATCATTCATATTTTCAGATGGCACAGATACTACCATCTGAAAAGCAGCACCTTCTCCCTCTCTTTTTAATTTTGAAAACGCTCCCAATAGAGTAGAGAAAGGATCATGGTCAATATTTTCATGAGTCTTGATAGAGAGAACATCAGGCTCTTCGAGTCGTGCCACAGAGCTTGCCATGTGTGCATTTTCTCCAAATATATTGTAGTCGTCAGTCACCTCACGTAGTTTTGCATCTTCATAGAAAGCAAGAACTTGTTTTTCAAACAAATCAGAAACCTCTATAGGAACGGCACTATATACCACCACTTCATCAGAGTTCTCCGCAAGAGCAATCTCAAGGGTAAAATACTGAGGACCTCTTTTTACTTTTGAAACCGACTTCATTCCTATATAAAATTGCTCCATTGCTGATATGAATTCTTTAAATCCGCCCGGTCCATCCTCTCCTTTCGTGGAAGGAAGAGATACCTCAAAAAGCTTCATTGAAAGACCTTTGAAGATGGGGTGTTTTTCTTTGAGACCTGGAATCTCATCCATTTCTTGTAAATATTGGACAAGAAAACGATGAAAATCATCTTCAATATGAGGATTGTTCATTTCCTCAACAATAGAAAGAGTATTTTTAATACCTCTCTCTTGTAGAATATGAAGTAACTCCCCCATAGTTTCATCATGAGCTTCTGCTGAAAGATTCAGAGTAATGGACTCCACTTCTTTTTCTTCAATAATATTTTCAGGAACTATGACTTCTTCATGAGGGATTTCTTTATATGCACGCAAAGTGTCTTCCGCCGATTTTTCAAGAGCATTCTCTTCACCATTTTCATGTAACTGCTCTGCTGTCTCTCGAACATGTTCACGCAAGAAAGATGCTTCTTCTCGAGGATGAGTAAACTGTGGTATTTCTTTCGATTGAGGAATCATTACTATTATTATAGCAAATTATAAAAAAAACGCTCTTTGTAAAATTCTTATGTCATTTTCTTATGAAGACCCTCTTACTAAGGTTGTCTTACTAAGGTCAATCCTTAATAATATTAGAAGATTCATTTTCTCTCAGATATTTTTTGACAAGGTCCGACCTTGCCAAAATGCAAGTGACTTGCATTTTCAAGAAAAAAAACAAAACCCTTGCGTATAGACACAAGGGTTTTTTTGAAAACTTAAATACTTCTTTCACTTACAGTTGTTTGTTGTTTTTTGAACATGTTTTTGAAAAAACATATAACCTGTTCAATAAATGCAATACAAAATGGTAATATACTATTGAATATAGTAATCACCATAAATGATCCCACTCCTGCATATATTGAATACAGAATTGATTCAAGTATCCCATAATCAAAGTGAATTATAGAAAATAAAAATACACTCACAAAAGGAATAACAGTTACAAGAGTGCTTGCAAAAAAGAAGGCAATTTTTTGAGAGTAAATAGTTCCAAAACCATTTCCAATAACAATCCCCAAAGCGAAAATTCCAGGAAATGTAGTACCAACAAGCATAACATTGTTAGTAATCATAGATGAATGAAGACACAGACTCAATAAACCATATAGGGTCGAAAAAATTACCCCATATTTTATACCAGTAATAGAATCGCTTCTTGTAATTTTATGCGAAGCAATGTGCTCTTTTAGATCTTTTTGATATAAAAGATACGTATATTTGATACCAAATACCAAGATTGTTATCATGGATATCAGTAATTTTACTGAGGGTGGTTTGATATCAAAATACCCCGATAACTGATGTTTTACATTGTATTTATGAAATACATAATAAGCATAATTAGATAGATTTATGTCACATACATGACATAAAAATGCAATTACTCCGCTAATATATAAAGCAGTAAATGCAGTGTTAAGCGATGATTTTCTTATAGTTTTCATGTTTTTGAATTTAGTTTAAAAGCCAACCTTCGTGATTGACTCATCTCAACTCCCATAGAGAAACTGAGGTGAATCAACCAGTAGATGACTTCAACTAAATCTTTGTAAATGTACTTCTTAATATGTAATATAGCAGATTTGTATGTATATGTCAAGCAAATTGAATACATCATCTAAACACAAAAATCTTGTGAAGACCCTCTTACTAAGGTTGTCTTATTAAGGTCAATCCTTAATAATATTAGAAGATTCATTTTCTCTCAGATATTTTTTGACAAGGTCCGACCTTGCCAAAATGCAAGTGACTTGCATTTTCAAGAAAAAAAGGAGTAAAAAAAATAAACGCTTTCTAAAGAAAGCGTTTATTTTTTGTTTGATTGATTATATTCTTTCAGTAAGAATTTCTGGATCACCGTCAGTGACAAGAATAGTATGTTCAAAATGAGCAGAAGGACTCTCGTCTTCTGTAACAAATGTGTATTCATCAGGAAGAGAGACTGCATGTTCAGACCCTAGAGTAAGCATAGGCTCTACTGCTATCACCATCCCAGCCTTTAAGACTGCACCTGTGCCCTTTTTACCATAGTTTGGTACTTGTGGCTCTTCATGTACTTCTTTTCCTATACCATGACCACAGAGAACGCGTATGATTCCATATCTATCATCTACAAAAGATTCTATAGCATGACCGACATCACCAACAGTATTACCTGCTCTCATCATTTCAATTCCCTTGTAAAGAGATTCGTTTGTATCCCATAGGAGTTGTTGCACTGCCTTGTCAATTTTCCCTACAGGAACAGTCAGAGCAGAATCAGTATGATATCCCTTGTGACATAGACCACAATCAAGAGTCACGATGT
>JBLHIK010000026.1:0-7288 GCA_047614005.1 Flavobacteriaceae bacterium
CTATTTATTCGATAGAAGGAAAAGTTGTACTTTCTCAGAAAGTACAAAGTTCTTCGGAGAAAATAGACATTGCGCACTTATCACCTGGGAGCTATATTGTCCGCATCGGAGAATATACTCAAAAGCTAATGATTAATTAAAAAAGTAAAGTAAAGATTTGAAAGCCGTTGATTGTATGTCAACGGCTTTTTTGTATTGCATTTTTTATAAAACATGGTATTATTTATATGGATTGAGCGACTGCTCTTTGAAAAAACTAATTAATTTTTTAAATATTATGAAAAAAATTCTATTAAATTCCCTAGCGGGTATCGTTTTTGCATTCTTTGGAATGCAGGAAATTCAGGCACAACCTTCAAATACAGAAGGTGTAAACTATTTTGTTTATACTCCATATGATATTGGAGAAAAACATATTATTGCACAAGATTATTACATAGAAAACTCTTCAGCTTATGTAAACAATATTAAATTTAGTTTCAATTACGAAGAAGACACAACTCTAATGTTGTCTTTTGATAAAGAGGTTACTTTAATTATTACAAAGAGCAGTGAAGTTATTTTTTCTGGCCGAGAAGATCTTATTATCGATCAATGGTCTGAAGATGGTACTGTGAATTTTATCATAGATCTAATCTTAGATACTGGTTTGTATGATATTAAATTTAACTTTATTTTGATAGAAAATCCTGTTTCTGATAAAAAGCTAGATATGTATTCTCGAATAAAAGGAGAATATATAAACGGTGATGCTTTAGATGTTGCATTTTTTCCTATTAAGATAGAATATAATTCTTTGAAAAATTATACTATTCCAGTTTTTGTCCAGGGTCTTGAGGATGTAACATATCTCTCTAGCGAAGATGTTGGAACAAGAGTAGTTCTGAATCAGTATGTTATTGCAAATGAAGGACTAGATGATTTTTCAATTGGATTGATTGTAATGTCGATGTTTCAAGGGCAAAATTTTAACTATGGTAGTTTTTTAGATTTTGAAATGACTATAGAGTCAGAAGATGGCATTGAAATGTATTGCACTAAAGATAGTGCAAATACACCTAGTTATATTCTTAGTTTTGACAATTGCCAATCGGCAAATACCTTTTTAGAGAGAGGTAGTAAAACTATTATTACTTTAAGTGCTATATTCCAAGGAGAAAAGGCTTCGTCAGGTGAAATGCACCCATGGATATATCTTTATGAATTAAGTGGAAGATATAGTGGTGATATTCAAGTTTCAAATATAAATGTAACAAGTAGAACCATTTATTATCAAGCAGACCTTACTTCCCTAGAAGAACTTGAGCAACAAAAAGTAGATAATTTTTTATTATATCCCAACCCTGTAAATGATGGTAAAATTACCATTACCATTATCAATACAAAAGAGGGAAGTGATATATCTATTTATTCGATAGAAGGAAAAGTTGTACTTTCTCAGAAAGTACAAAGTTCTTCGGAGAAAATAGACATTGCGCACTTATCACCTGGGAGCTATATTGTCCGCATCGGAGAATATACTAAAAAATTAATAGTTAATTAAAAAAGTAGAAAAAGATTTGAAAGCCGTTGATACATAATCGACGGCTTTTTTACATTCCTTTGCTCGACATTTTACTGTATGTATTATGATAAATAGAATTACTTGACTTTATTTTATATATTTGCTATAATAATAAATAAGGTTATTTTAAAAAATAAATTCAGTTAAACTAAAATTTTTAATCATGAAAAATTACAGATACACCAACAGATCTATTGCTATTTTTATAGTGCTTTTTATTGGCTTTCTTTCATTATTTTTAAAAAATGGAAATCAAGTTAATGAGGAGTTTTCTGTACTAAAAATAAGTGTGATAATTATAACTAGCGCAGGACTTCTTTATGTTCTATGGTTTATAATACATTCATTTTTGGTAGTTAAATACTTAGCAAATGATATTGACTGTTTCAAAGATCACACGCAGTTTGAAATTGTATATATGAGCCTTGAAAAAAATACTTTTTTGGCAAATATCTACAATAGAAAAGGTGAGTATGTCGAACAAAGATTATTTGAAGTTGATTTTACACTTGAAGATTCCAAAATTATTGCAATGGAAAAGTCATGCAAGTTAGTAAAATTCAACGATAAACTGATTTCAAACAAAGAGTACATTGAAATATGTAATGAAAAATAGAAAAAGTTACATTTTTAATAAAAACCCGTGCAGATTGCATGGGTTTTTTTATATCCAAAATACAAATGACTTATATTTTATCGCGAAAACTTGCCTTAAAAGCTTTTATATAGAACATATAAGCACTACATCTATTTTCCTTGACTTCTTTAATGCCTTCCTATAAGATACGTTCTGTTTATGGGGCTGATCCATCTTTCTCCTCCTGTGTGCTTCTGTACACAGGAGAAGCAAGATGAGATATCGCACTATAGATATTAATAGAAAGATAATTTTTAATATGGCAAAAAAATCAGTTATTGCGCGTAATGAAAAAAAGAAGAAGTTTAGTACACGAGAAATGAATCGTTGTTTTCTTTGTGGGCGAGGTAAGGCTTTTATGCGCGATTTTGGTTTGTGTCGAATATGTTTCCGTGAAAATGCCAATGAAGGTATGATTCCGGGTGTTCGAAAGTCAAGCTGGTAACCTAACAATAAACGATATGTATCCACTAGGAAATATGATGACAATGCTAAAGAATGCAGGAAATGCAGGAAAAGAAACAGTTACTGTTCCTTTTTCTAATTTTTCATACAACGTAGCACGAGCTCTTGTAAAAGAGGGATTTGTTGTAGAAGCAAACAAACGCACAAAAGAAGGAGGATTTGATTCACTTGAGGTAAAGATTATGTATAAAGACAATGAGCCAAAAATACAAAGCATCAAGCTTATATCAAAGCCATCTCGTCGTCTGTACGCAGGTGTAAAAGACATTAAGACTGTTCGCCACGGCCACGGTCACGTATTTCTTTCAACGCCAAAAGGTATCATGACAGGACGTGCTGCAAGGAAAGAAATGGTCGGAGGAGAGCTATTATTTGAGATATTTTAAGAACTATGAGCCGATTAGCAAAACGACCAATTGAAATAGTAGAAGGAGTAACTCTTACGCAAGAGGGTACTTCTATTACTGTAAAAGGACCAAAAGGAGAACTGACACGAGATTTCACGGGGGATATTTCTATTGTAATTTCAGATAAAGAAATTACTCTTACAAAAGACAAAGAGTCTGTATTTACGCGTGCTCTATGGGGTACATATGCTTCACATCTCGTAAATATGATGGAAGGAGTTACAAAAGGTTTCGAAAAGAAGCTTATTATAGAAGGAGTAGGTTTCAAGTCTGAAGTAAAAGGAAATACTCTTGTTATGGCACTTGGATTTTCTCATGATGTAGAAATGGCTATACCAGAAGGACTTACTATTACAGCAGAAAAGAACCACCTTACTATTTCAGGTATCAACAAAGAAACAGTAGGAGCTTTCACTTCAGAAATTCGCATGAAGAAAAAACCAGAACCTTATAAAGGTAAAGGTATCCGTTATGTTGATGAAATCGTACGTCGAAAGCAAGGTAAGAAGAATGTTTAATCGCTAAAAAATCTATGAATATAAAAGCATTACAACAGAAAAAAGACTCACGAATGAGATTGAAGAAAAAAGTACGATCACGTATTTCTGGTACAGCAGAAACACCTCGTCTTACTGTATTTAAATCAAATAAATTTATTTATGCACAGATCATCAATGATGTAACAGGAACTACTCTTGCTGACTCTTCTGATATCAAAGAAACAAAAGGAACAAAAATGGAACGTGCTGAAAAAATAGGAACAGCTATTGCAGAGAAAGCAAAAGAAAATGGTATTTCAAAAGTTCTATTTGATCGTAACGGTTTTAAATACACTGGTCGTGTTGCCCAATTAGCAGAAGCTGCACGAAAAGCAGGACTTAATTTCTAATATATGTCAGAAGAAAAAACAACAACAGAAAAAACAACACCAGAAGTAACAACACCAGAAGTAACAGAAAAGAAAACTTTTGTTAAAAAGCGTTTTTCTCCACAAGGACGAAAGCCTCGAGCAAATTTTGAGCGACCAAAACCTGAGTTTGATCAGCGTATCATTAGTCTTCGACGAGTTGTTCGTGTGATGGCTGGAGGACGACGTTTTTCTTTCTCTGTTGCAATGGTAATAGGAGATAAAAAAGGACGCATTGGAGTAGGTACTGGTAAATCAACCGACACTTCTCTTGCTATTGAAAAAGCAGTACGTAGTGCAAAGAAAAACCTTATTAAAGTAAAACTTACGGAAGGGTCTTCAATACCTTATGGTGTTGACTACAAATATTCAAGCTCTACAATAACTTTCATGCCAAACAACGGACGAGGTATTGTAGCTGGGTCTGCTCTTCGTGACCTTTTTGAACTTGGAGGTATTACAAACATTACAGCGAAGATACATTCTCGAAGTAAAAATAAGCTCAACATTGCGAGAGCTACTGTTGCAGCCCTTATGACTATTGAAGGATCTGTGAAAGCACCCGTAAAGCATATTCCTCAAGCTCCACGAAAACCTTTCCGTAGAAATGCTCCGCGTAGAGAAAATAAACCTAGCTAGCACCATTTATTATGCAATTACACGAAATACAATCAAATACAAAGCGTAAAACGAAAAAAACTGTTGGTCGCGGTGGAACACGTGGTAAAACTTCAGGACGCGGACATAAAGGACAAAAAGCTCGTTCTGGTAACAGTACTCGTCCTGCTATACGTGATGTTATAAAAAGCATCCCAAAGCGTCGTGGATATGGTGTAAACCGTTCTCGAACTATTAACCCAAACAAGAAAAAACCTACAGGAGTAACACTTACTCGTATTGATGAATTTTTCTCAAATGGTGAATCTGTAACACGAGAGCTACTACTCGAACGCAACCTTGTTCGAGCATATCGTGGGCGAGCTCCAATAGTAAAAATACTAGGAACAGGTGAAATTACAAAGAAGATTACTGTTGTTGATTGCGAATATACAAAAATCGCAGGAGAAAAAATAGTAAAAGCAGGAGGAACACTTCCAGTTCAAAAGTAATAAAAACATATGGGTATATTTTTCCAAAAACTAAAAAACCTATTCAATGATAAAATTCTTAGAAAAAGGATTTTATTTGTGTTTTTTGTACTCCTAATTTTTCGATTTCTTGCTACTATTCCTGTGCCAGGAGTAAATGAAGTTGCTCTTGCACAGTTCCTTGACTCAAGTCAGTTTTTTGGACTTTTAAATATATTCTCAGGAGGAGGACTTTCTTCTCTTTCTGTGGTGATGCTTGGTGTAGGTCCGTATATTACAGCGAGTATTATCATGCAACTTCTTACTATTGTTATTCCTAAGTTCAAGACACTCTATCAAGAAGAAGGAGAGGCTGGACGTAAGAAATTTATGCAATACTCACGTCTCCTTACTATACCTCTTGCGATAGTACAAGGTGTAGGTCTGACAGCTCTTCTAGCGAGTAATAATATCATTACATTTTCAAGTTCTTTTGAACGACTTGTAAGTCTTGTTGTTATTCTTGGAGGTGCAGTACTTCTTATGTGGCTTGGAGAGCTTATCTCAGAATTTGGTATAGGTAACGGTGTTTCAATTCTTATTTTTGCAGGTATTGTTGCTGGTACTCCTGATCAAATCAAACAGCTCATAGCTACCTTTGATATTGCAAACCTTACAACATATCTTATCTTTATTGTGGCAGCTATCGTTGTGATAGCAGCTATTGTTCTTGTAACAGAAGCAGAAAGACCAGTGGCTATCACTTATGCTCGTACACCTCAAGGTGGTGGAACATCAAGCTATCTTCCTCTTCGAGTAAATCAAGCTGGAGTGATGCCTATTATCTTTGCTCTCTCTGTACTACTCTTTCCTCAGATTGCAGGAAATGCACTTCTGGGAGCATCGAGTTCTACTCTTGTAGTTATAGGGCAAGGGCTCGTTGATTTTGCAAACAACACTCTTCTCTACGGTATTACATACTTCATTCTTGTATTTGCTTTTACATATTTTTATACATCTATTACATTTGATCCAAAACAAATTGCAGAAAATCTACAAAGAAGTGGAGGTTTTGTGTCGGGAGTACGACCAGGTCCTGCAACTGAAAAATACATTGGTTATATTGTAAAAAGAATTACTCTTTTTGGAGGACTCTTCCTTGGTGTGGTAGCAGTTCTTCCTATTGTCATGCAGGCGATTACAGGATTCTCAGCACTTACTATTGGAGGAACAGCTCTTCTTATTGTTGTTTCTGTTATTCTTGATATACTTAAACGGGTAGACGCTCAGTTGTCTATGAGAGAATATTAGTTTATTTTTACTTATACTACATTTATGCACGCACAAACACTTATCTTTTTTGGAAAATCTGGGGCAGGTAAGGGAACGCAAGCAAAGAAAATTGTTGAATATTTACAGAAACATGATCCTAAAAAAGAGGTTGTGTATTTTGAAACAGGTAAGTCTTTAAGAGACTTCAATGCAAATAGTGATTCATTCGCAGGAAAATTGAACAATCAAATCATGCAAGAGGGTAAATTACTGCCTTCTTTTATGGCAGCATACCAATGGTCTCGCACATTTGTAGAAAAGCTTACTGGTTCAGAAAATGAGCATCTCATTATTGATGGAAGCCCTCGCGCTCTTACAGAGTCACACCTCATAGATAGTGCACTGCAATTTTTCCAGAGGAAAAACCCAATACTTATCTCTATCAATATATCAGACAAATCTGTGATAGAGAGACTCTCGCAGAGAGGTAGAAGTGATGATGGTGTGAATGAGATAAAGAGTCGTCTCGACTTTTATCATACGACAGTTCATCCTTCTCTTAACTATTTTGAAAATAATTCAGACTATACAATATTACATATTGATGGAGAACAAACGGTAGAGGAGATTCATCAAGAGCTTTTGCTTGTGTTGCAGCTCGAGCAATAATTTTTTCTATATTGTCTTATATCTATAGTCCTGTACTATATATTACATAATGATTCATATAAAAAATAAAGAAGAACAAGATATTTTACGAGAAAGCGGAAAGCGTCTTGCTTCTGTTCTTTCTTCTGTTTCAAAAAAGGTTGTACCTGGCGTATCTACTTTAGAGCTTGACGCATATGTGAAAGAACTTATTTCTGACATGGGAGACACTCCATCTTTTCTGCATTATACTCCAGAAGGTATATCATATCCGTATCCAAATGCACTTTGCGTTTCAGTAAATGATGAGATCGTTCATGG
>JBLHIK010000027.1:0-5861 GCA_047614005.1 Flavobacteriaceae bacterium
GGAGTGATAACTCCTTCGTTGCTTATACAGTCATCTTATCAGAATTTTCTCAAAATGAAAGATAGGAAATAAAAAAAGCCCCTTTCTGGAAAGAAGGGGGCTAAGTATTCAAGAAAATAAGTGTCTAAGTCTAAGCCACCAAGAGGTTTGACAAGGTACTACAACGCGATGAGCATTGTTTGCAGTCCATGTGCTACCATCCGACAATTGAAACCCTCGCACCGCCAACCCATGAGAGCAGATGCGTATGTACTCAACAAAGAATTTTTCTTCATTATTTACTTTTTTAGTAAATGGGAAAAATGTTTCATGATTGTCTGTACGTAACCATTGCTTGTTCTCTTGAGCAAATTTTTGAATTTGCTCTTGAAATTCAAAGACAAGGTTATTTTTCTTTAGTGATGATTCTACCTCGTGTCGCACACCTTCATTTTCTAAATCAAGATCTTGTATTCCTTGATATCCGTATTTTTTTATTAAATCAGAACACAGAGAACAAAGCAAGGTTTTGAAATCTGCATCTTTATTATACATTTCGTATACTTTAAACTTTCTGTCTATGTTTTTTACAAGACGAAGATAAGGATTAATGTTTTTAGAATCACTACCCAATATTTTTATAACTATAAAATATATTGCCACTATCACTGCTACTGCTTGAAAATTTATATTTTCCATCACATTAAATTTTTAATGAACTTACCTCCTTTTGCTATCATAGCTGGCGTTTCAGTATATTTCCACTTTGAATATTAGCACTCTTGAGCTTAATTTGTCAAGACCTACATCTTTTCTACCCCTTCTGCACCAAGAAGATGGAGGCATGTTGAGAGTATTTTTTCTACTGTTTGCACAATCTCAATATGATATGAGAGATACTGGTTTTCCTCGCTCAGTATATGAGTATTTCCATACCATGAACTAAAGCTACGAGAAAGCTCGAACATATATGTCACGATGTGGTGAGGAGCCCACTCTGAAAGAGATTTTTCCACCATAAGAGGAAACTGCAAGCACAATCTTTCAAGCTCCATAATCTCTTTTGGTGTTTCTTTCGTAGGAGTATAATCAGATGATTTCTGTATGAGTGATTTCATGCGCACTATTGCATACTGGACATACGGACCAGAGTCTCCTTCGAGAGAGAGTGACTGCTCTGGGTCAAAATCTATATTTTTTCCTGCAAGAGTTTTTAGAATAGTACATTTTAAAGCACAGATAGAGAGTTTCTCTATAGTGTCTTTGTCATATTCATCTTTCATTCGACTACGAACTTCATCAGTGATAGTTTCTAGTATTTCTGAAGCAAGAGGAACGTTGCCGAGGCGTGATGACATTCTCTGTCCTTTAAAACTCATACGTCCATGCGTCTTATGAAGTGTTTGTTTTTTTAATATTGGATCTATTTCTCCTACTGCCTCAAGTACTACTTGATAGTATTCTTTTTGTTGAACATCAGTTACTAAGATAGAGAGATCAGGAGAAAAACGAGCATTTTTCAGAGAAAGTAATCCTATGTCTTTTGACTCATAGGTAGGATATCCTTCGTGATTGATAAATACGCGCGTGTGCAAACCTCTCTTTTCTCCATCGAAGATAATAGCCCCTTTGCTCTTTTCAAAGACGTCTGGCATGTTTGCTAAGACAATTTTTTTTCCTACCTCTCCTGCTTCACTTTCAAATATGAAATCATCGAAAATAGACCCAAGTCTTTTGGTTTCGTTTTTAAAATAAGTAAGATTTAGTTCTCGCCCAATGAGATATGCACTGTACTCTGGAGATTCTTCTTTTTCATATATCTTGCGAGTGATCTCTCTCACTGTTTTTTGAATATCTTCTGATTCTTCGTAGACTTTTGTTCCCTCAACATAGCAACTCCCAAGGAAATTAAGCTTTTGTGAAAGAGTTTCAAAAGTGTCGAGCTTCTCAATCCCCTGATCCATAAATGACCATATTGCTTTTCCAATACCAAGCGAGACATCAGAAGGAAATGACACCACAGAAACATCTGCGCCAGAGTAGCGAGCAAGACGTACGAGAGACTCTCCTATGGTATTGTTCATAACATGTCCAATATGAAATGATTTGAACAGATTTGGACTTGAGTGTTCTATCAGTATTTTTTGTCCTTTATATGAAAGAGGTGACATGAGAAAACTATCACTATTGTTCTGGATACTGTTTTGTATATAGTCTTTTGATATAAAAAAGTTGATAAATCCAGGACCAGCTATCTCAATATCAGAAATCTCTGAAAAAGAAATCTTTTCAATCTCTTTTACTATTTTCTCTGCAAGATCACGAGGATTGACCCCCTTCTCTTTTGCATTTACAAGAGCAATGTTTGTTGAAAAGTCTCCATGAGACATATCAGCAGGTCTTTCAACAGAAAAAAAGGTATCAGAAAAAGAAAGTTCTTTTGCAACAGTGTTGAGCTTTTCTCTGATGAGCTGATGTATCATTCTTTTAGTATACAGATTAGAAAAAATCTCGCTAGAGATTAGCGAGTATCTCCATCGCCTTTCAGAACTCCTCTTTCTGCGCGAGAACGTAGCTTTTCAATATTACCTTTTGCAATATCTTCGAGAGGAATATCTAGGTCTCGAGAAAGAATAGCAATATACCAAAGAACATCTCCTATCTCTTTCTTTAAATCTTCTTTGCGTTCGTCGCTCATAGCACCATCTCCGTCGTCTCCTCGTAGCCATTTTTTAACCTTTCCCAAAACCTCCCCTGCTTCATCACCTATACCGAGTGCTGGATAGATAATCTTATGTTTTTCTGGATAGATCGCTGTTTTTTCTGCTTCTTTTTGATATTCGTTAAAATTCATATTATAAAAAATTACCTTTCTTTTTTATCTTGTAATAATTCAATGACTATCTTATATACTTGCTCATGGATGTGTTCAATATCACACATTTTTTCACTACACATACAATCAATAACATTCCAAGAATTATCTTGACTTGCAAGCCATTGTGCACATTTGCGTGAATTTACGAGATAATCTTTTGAGTTCTCTGTTTGATCCTCCCTCCCTTTCTTATACAACTCTGGTTTTTTCTTTTTAAGATTCTCTAGTGATGTTTCTTCGTCAATAAGAAAATATAAAATACTATCTGGTTTTGGTAATTGAAAAACTCCATATTCTAAACGCGAGAGAAAGTCTAGAAATTTCCTTCTTTTTATTGTATCCTTTATTTTTCCTCCCTGATGAATCTGATTTGCGGAAACATATCTATCGAGCAAAACAATATAATCATCTTCTAGCCACTTACGTATTTTTGGTGCGGTTTCAAAACGATCTCCTGCATAAAAAACAGAAGTAAGATGAGGATCGAGTTCGAGCCAATTCCCATATTCTCCACATTGACCATCAGCTATTATTTTTCCAAAAAAGTTATTGTCATATTGAGGAAAGTCTATCGTACGAACTTTATAACCCTCTTTCTCAAGGCGATCAATGAGTATACGCATCTGAGTAGCTTTTCCTGATCCATCCCCTCCATCAAACACTATGAGTTTTCCTGACATATTTTATGAAACAAACACCTCTGGTAATATATGAGTTTCTGCAAGAGCTTTTATTTGCTCATGCGCTTCCTTCTGAGATAGTTCCTCCCTTAAGAAAGAAATCATAACACCAGCGACCTTTTTACAACCATCTTCTTTGAATCCTCGAGTTGTTAGAGCTGGCGTACCAAGACGAATACCTGACGGGTCGAGCATTGAACGACTATCATCAGGAATACTGTTCATATTTAAAGTAATACCAATACTGTCGAGCTTTTCTTGGGCCTCTTTTCCACCTATTCCAAAACTCTTCACTACATCTACTACGAGCATATGGTTGTCCGTTCCTCCGTATACCATTTCGACATCATTTTCTCGAAACATCTCTTCCATTGCTTTTGCATTTTTTAGTATCTGCTGTGCGTAGATTTTAAAATCTTCTGTATCAGCCTCTCCAAAAGCAACAGCCTTTGCACAAACCGACTGCATATGAGGACCACCTTGCAATCCAGGAAAGACTGCTTTGTCTATCTTCTTTGCAATCTCTTCATTGTCTTTTGTGAGTATCATTCCTCCTCGCGGACCTCGGAGAGTTTTGTGTGTGGTCGTAGTGATGATATCAAATCCAGCATCAAAAGGATTTTCGAGTACCCCTCCTGCGATGAGTCCTGCAATATGTGCCATATCTGCCATAGTAATAGCTCCTACTTCTTTTGCTATTTCTACGAACTTTTTATAGTCAAGATTTCTTGTATATGCAGAAAAACCAGCAAGTATAATCTTTGGCTTGTGTTTCAATGCAGATTCTCGTAGAGCTTCATAGTCTATCTCTCCTGTTGTAGTATCTTTTACTTTATATCGTACGAAGCTATATATTTTTGCTGGGAACGTCACAGGGTGTCCATGAGTGAGATGTCCTCCATGAGAGAGGTCCATACCCAAAATAGTATCTCCGGGCTGTAGAAGAGCAGCATAGACAGCCAGGTTCGCAGGTGCACCTGAGTGTGACTGCACATTAGCGTACTTACATGAAAAGAGTTTGCATGCGCGCTCTATAGTAGCGAGCTCTATCGCATCAGTAAAATCCTGCCCTCCATAATATCTTTTCCCTGGATATCCTTCTGAATACTTGTTGGTAAAAACAGAACCATTTGCTTCGAGAACCGCCTGAGATACATAGTTCTCAGAAGGAATGAGTTCGAGCCCTTCTCTCTGTCTCTTCTCCTCTCCAGCAATAGCTTCAAATATTTTTTTATCTTGATTTTGTATATAGCTTTTCATATAAAAATTATACCATAGAAAAAACCTCGCCAAGCGAGGTTTTTATTTATGAAATATTTCTTTACTGTTTTCAAGCAGAAAAACATTTTTAATGTTTGAAGAAATCATAGCATTCCAGCAAGTTTTACAACACCACCAATGCCCCCATAAATACAAGTCTGCATTTTCTACGAGTTGTGTTGTATTTTTAATTGCCTGTCTCTCAGCATGAGAATCCAGGCTTGCACAACCAGGACACAACCAGTACTTGAGGCCACTTTTAATCCTGAATAGCTTACGTAAACACCATGTTGAATGAGTTCTTTTAAAAAAATCATTTTTAAGAGCAGATTGATTTGCTCCCTCACCTATGACCTCTCCGTTCAAAACAATAACTGCACCTGTTGGGTGATTTGTATCTGTTGATTGCTCTTCAGCAACTTTTTTTGCGAGTATCATAAACTTATTATTTTCAGAAACATACTCTATGGTTCTATTACTAGGAAGATATGGATATATTATTTTCATAATTACTTTTATTATTTATATTAAGATAACTAAATTCTCTATTATTCTTGCATAAAAACAACAAAAGGTCTACTATAAACTACAGTATGACTACTTTTGACCAAATATATAAAAATATATTAAATGATATTTACACTAATGGTATTTCAGAAAAGAACAATCGCACAGGACACGAAACAAAAGCTCTTCCTGGTATACACTTTTCTACAGATATAGAGAAAGATGGATTCCCTCTCTTAACCCTCCGAAAAATACCTATAAAACTTTGTATTGCTGAACAGATGTGGTTTATATCTGGTTCACGCAAACCTGCAGATTTCTTGAGAGACTATACAAAAATATGGGATGATTTTACTAACCCAGGAGATGTAGTTACTGTAGCCTATGGATATAGATGGAGAAAGCATTTTGGGAGAGATCAACTAAAGATGCTTATTGAACTTTTAGAAAAAGATCCGAGCTCAAGGCATGGAGTCGTTATTACCTGGGACCCAAAGACGGATGGACTTGGTGATATTGCACGCAAAAATATCCCCTGCCCTTATACTTTTACTGTG
>JBLHIK010000028.1:0-5123 GCA_047614005.1 Flavobacteriaceae bacterium
TAAGAATACGGATGCGGTCAATGGTCTTAATATCACTATGTAAATATTCTGCTTTTATTCCTTCGTCCTTAAGGAATTCAGACAAATCTTCTGCCATTTTCTTTGTCAGTGTTGTACACAAAATACTATTTCCTTTCTCTATTTCTTTTTGAGCTTCTTGTATAAAATCTTTGACCTGTCCTTCATATTTTCCTTTTGGAATAATAGGTCGCACATCTATCTCAGGATCCACAAGACCAGTCGGACGAATCACTTGCTCAACTATCTGATCGCTTATTTCTTTCTCTACACCCCCTGGAGTAGCAGAGACATAAATGGTCTGTCCTACTTTCTTTTCAAATTCTTCATACTTCAAAGGTCTATTGTCTCTTGCTGATGGCAACCTGAAACCATATTCAATGAGATTGTTTTTACGAGAAGCATCTCCGGCATGCATGGCGCGAAGCTGAGGCAATGTCACATGAGATTCATCCACGACAGTCAAAAAATCTGGTGAGCCGTCTTTCTTGTGCGGAAAATATGAGATCAAAGTCTCTGGCGCTTCACCTTCTTTTTTGCCCGAGAGATGACGAGAGTAATTTTCAATACCAGAACAATATCCAATCTCTTCCATCATTGCGAGGTCGTAGTTTGTCCTGCGCTTTAGTCTCTCTGCTTCAAGTAAAAGTCCTTTTTTCTCGAGAAAAGAAAGGTGAATCTTGAGCTCTTTGCGTATTGCTTTGATCGCTTTTGTCTTTTTTTCGTCGTTGGTCATAAAATGCTTTGCTGGAAAAATAAACACTGACTCAATATCTTCTTCCATAAAGGTACTTGAAACGGGATCCATTTTGTCGATACGTACCAAAATATTTCCCTCGAGCTCCAATCTGTACGTAAAAGTATCAGCAACAGGCATAATCTCTATGACATTTCCCAGTACACGAAAAGAAGAATTGGCAACATCGGCAGTAGTACGACTATAGTGCATAGAAACAAACATCTTCATAAGATCATTTCGTGCATAAGTATCTCCTTTTTTCAAAAACAAATTATGTGCTAAATAATCTTCCGGACTACCAAGACCATATATACATGACACTGACGCAACGATAATAGTGTCAGGGCGTGATAGAAGAGACTGTGTGGACGCATGACGCAATCTATCTATCTTTTCGTTTATAGATGCATCTTTCTCAATAAAGGTATCTGAAACCGCAATATATGCTTCTGGTTGATAATAATCATAATAGGAAACAAAATAATGTACAGCGTTGTTTGGAAAAAACTCTCGAAATTCTTGAGCAAGCTGTGCTGCAAGTGTTTTATTGTGAGCAATAACGAGAGTTGTCTTTTGTGTTTGTTCTATGACATTTGCTATCGTAAATGTTTTTCCTGTTCCTGTCGCACCTAAAAGTGTCTGCTTGCCCATACCCTTCTTCAGACCAGCAACAAGAGATTTGATGGCTTCAGGCTGGTCACCTGATGGAGTATATTCATGCTGTAGGTCAAATTGATTCATGCGTGCATTATTGCACATATGAAGAAAATAAGTAATAAAAAAACCGCCACATATCATAAATGACATGGGCGGTTAACATTGTAGACAATAGCTACTTCACTTTTTATTCGTAGTTAGCAATACAAACAACAGAAGCAATAATAGAAGCAATAATCCAGATCAGAAACTTAAAATTATGAGGATAAATAGATATCCCTGTTGGCACAGTTACTTGTGTTCCATTGTTTGTATGGTCAAGTAATGTTTCTCCTATTTTCATAAGTAAATTACTTTCTTCGAGATCTGAAATGATTTCCAAATTAGCTCCTTTTAAATTAGCTAGGGTGGACTTCAGATTTTCATACCAAAAAGATACCTCTTCATCTGGAGTATTATAAACAATTGAAGTATAACCTGTGGTTAAGTTATTAGCCTCAATATAATCCAATGCCTTATCTAACTCTCTTAGTGCTAATTCAATACTATTTGAATCAGCTGCTCTTTTAATATAGCCTTCGCAATTTTGATCAAACTGAATATAAAAAACAACTCTTACTACAAACCATCCAATAAGCAAAATTAGACTAATAATCAATAAATATTTTTTCATAACTGTAAATTTAATTGGTTATTTCAAGCCCCAAAAGAACCTCAAATAACCAATTAAATATATGTAAAAGAGCATCGTAATTTACACATATAATATCATATATAAAATAAAAAGCAAGTCTTTTTTTGAATTAACTCTTAAATTGATATGCAGAGTGTTTACCTGTAATAAAAAAACCGCCACATATCATAAATGACATGGGCGGTAACAAGATATTATTTATTTTTAAATAATAAATATCTTTCATGTAAAAATAAAAAATTTTGCAGATACTCCGAATATTGTCCGAGTGTATCTCCTTGGTATTTCATTAATACAGGTTTCAGTGTTTTAAATTTTTCTTTATTTAGAAAAATCACTGAGTAGCAAGTAAAAGATACAGGAAGTGAGTCATTTTCATAATACACTCCTCCAAGAAAATGATTAAATTCTTCTCTGCATCCTTCATTAACAATGAAGGATATTATCTCATACATATTGGAATATAAGATATCGTAGGTGACATCTTCGCTTTCGATATTCATGAGAGTTTCATTAAACAAAGCAATGCTTAGTGAATCTTGCTCAATCTGAGTGAGATTTTCACCAAGCAAAGCAATGCTTAGTGAATCTCTCTCACTATTAGTGAGATTTTCATTAAGTAAAGTAATACTTAATGAGTCTTTCTCACTATTAGTGAGAGTTTGTGCTTTTAAGTTTAAACTTAACAACACAAGACTTAAAATTATTATATTTTTCATAACTGTAAATTTAATTGGTTATTTCAAGCCCCAAAAGAACCTCAAATAACCAATTAAATCTATGTAAAAGAGCATCGTAATTTACACATATAATATCATATATAAAATAAAAAGCAAGTATTTTTACATCTTTTATTTAGAAAGATATCGTGTGAGGAATTTTTCTTTGTAGGCAAAAAAGTCCCCTTCAAGTATCTCGTGACGTATGTTTTCAAACAAGCGAACGATAAAGCGGAGGTTGTGAATAGATGCCAAAGTGCTTGCAAACATCTCTTTTGCTCGAAAAAGATGTGCTAAATATGCACGAGAATAGTTTGCGCATGTATAGCAGTCGCACTCACTATCGATGGGATCTTTGTCTGTTTTGAAGCGAGCATTTGTAAGACTTATCTTGCCGTCATGAGTAAAGACCTGAGCATTGCGAGCAACACGAGTAGGAGCGACACAGTCAAAGGTATCACATCCATGTTCTACTCCCAAAAAAATATCTTCTGGTTCTCCTATACCGAGCAGGTGTCTTGGTTTATCTTCGGGGAGTTCTTCATTGACCCACCGAACTGCAGTAGGTAAATCTTCTTTCGTAAATGAACCACCAATACCAAATCCATCAAACCGTTCCATCCCCGCAAGAGTTCGCGCTGACTCACGTCTCAAATCTTCAAACTGACCTCCTTGTACTACACCAAAAAGCATTTGAGTATTATCAGTATCGAGTTCATCATGAGCATCGATGCTTCTTTTTGCCCAACGATGAGTCCTGTCCATTGCCTCTCTCTGATAGTCATGAGTAGCAAGAGGAGATGTACATTCATCGAACGCAAAAATAATATCAGCGCCGAGGTTCCACTGAATCTCCATCGAACGCTCTGGTGTAAGACGATGAGTACTACCATCTCTATATGAACGAAAAGTAACCCCATCTTCATCAATAGTACACATCTTGTCAGCATTACCTGTGCCTCCATCTGCATTACGCGCGAGAGTTTTTTCAGTATTACCTGTTGCCACTTTCGATACATGTTCGCCAAAAGCAGCTCCTAATGAAAAGACTTGGAAGCCACCAGAGTCAGTAATGGTAGGACCGTGCCAATTCATAAAAGGACCAAAACCTCCAAACTCTTTTATGATTTCATCTCCTGGTTGAAGATACAGATGATAGGTATTTGCAAGAACCACTTCTGCTCCTAGGCTTTTTACCTGTTCTGGAGAAAGTGATTTTACAGTAGCTGCCGTACCTACTACTGAAAATGTTGGTGTCTGTATGTCACCATGAGGTGTATGAATAGTACCCACGCGACCGAGAGTACCTTCGAGCTTTTTATGAATAGAGAAATTTTTCTTCATATATAATTAATTTTCTACTATGCGATCTATTTCTGTTTTTTCTTCTACTTGAACAAATTGCAGATGTCTTGGATTCACAAGCATTACTGCATATACATTTTGAAAAGGATCTCGATCGTCAGATACGATACGACTCACTTTTCCTAATGGTGAGCTGTTTTTATTTTCAAATATGAGAGCACCTTCACTCAAGGTGACTTCATGAGGGAGCTTAATAAATAGCTCTCCATTTCCTCTTCCTTCTAGCTCAACACTTACTACTCCTTCTCCTTTCGGAACAGAAGTAGTCACTACTGTGTCACCTTCTTCATTTACATATTCTTCCTGAGTCTCAGATATATCTATGATTTCCAGTAAGGCTTCTGTTGATACACCAGGAGATGAAACAAGAGTTACCTCGCTCGTAAATCGTGATGTTTTTGTCACTGTACCAATACGTACTTTTCCTAATGCATACACATTAGAACCAATATTATAAGAACCATCTACAATAAGAACATCATAAGGAGACCTTGGTGGTGTGGAAATAATACGAGAAAGAGAAAGATCACCTACTGCTCTTAATGTATTTTTTCCTTCGATGATTGATCGTAATGTATCATTTTCAAGAAGTAATATATCATTTTCTGTTTTATATGTTTCATTTTCAAGAGCTTGATTTTTGAATTCATCTCTCTCTTGAATAAGTGAATGCCTTGAAAGCAAGAATGTTTCATTAGTACTACCCACTAGCACACCTAAAATATTTCTTGAAGCATTAGAAAGAGCAAGACGAAGACTAGGAGAGAAAAAAGAAATTATAAAAAACAAACCTATGCACGAGATAAGTACAATCTTCCAATCAATATTACTTTTATTGCGGCGGTAATTCATCATCGTATTCTATCAGTACTTCTTTCCATGTATCAATATCATCTAATATAATACCTGTACCGCGAACAACAGCAGAGAG
>JBLHIK010000029.1:0-4793 GCA_047614005.1 Flavobacteriaceae bacterium
GGACCTCCTGCAGTTTTTTGAATTTGCAAGTGACTTGCATTTTCATATAGTGAAAAAAATAATGTGATATAATACAGGTATGCACGATACTCACACTATTACTTTCAATGAGCTTATATCAGCTATACACTATCCTCTTTCAAAAGAAGATACAGCTCTTATTAAGAAAGCATATGGTTTTGCTTTTGAAGCTCATGACGGACAAAAAAGAAACAGCGGTGAACCTTACTTCAACCATGTTGTTTCAACTGCAAAAAATCTTGCTGATTTCAATATGAGTCCTGTCGTCATATCAGCTGGACTCCTTCATGACACTATAGAAGATACTGATGTAACTGAATATAAAATGAAAAAAGAATTTGGTGCAGAGATAACACGTCTTGTCGAAGGAGTCACGAAGCTAGGTACTCTAAAATATCGAGGAGTGGAAAGACATGTGGAGAGTCTGCGTAAATTTTTTATTGCTATGAGTCGCGATCTACGTATTGTTGTGATCAAGCTTGCCGACCGTCTTCACAATATTCAAACATTGCAGTTTGTTCGCCCTGATAAACAAAAACGCATAGCACAAGAAACAATAGAGATTCATGCACCACTGGCAAACAAGCTTGGTATGGGGCGTCTACGAAACATGCTTGAGGATGGAGCTTTTCCTTATGCATATCCAGAAGAATACAAGCTTGTATCTGACCTCCTGAAAACAAAAGCAACTGTAACTCAAAAGAAATTACAAAAAGTTCGCAAGAAAGTCATCACAGAGTTAGGCAACTCAGGTCTTCGAGATATAACAGCGACAGAAAGAATAAAGTCCAAATTTAGCCTTTACAAAAAACTTCAAAAATACGAAATGGACATAGAAAAAGTCCATGACCTTGTTGCGTTGCGTATTCTCGTAAACTCTATGGATGAATGCTATAGAGCCCTCGGTATTATTCATAGTGTATGGAAACCACTTCCAGGGAGGGTAAAAGACTACATCGCTTCTCCAAAACCAAACGGATACCAGTCACTTCATACGAGTATCTTTCTTGGCGATGGGTCTGTAGCAGAAATACAAATACGTACTCATGACATGCACAAGCGAGCAGAATATGGTATTGCTGCTCATGAAATATATAAACTGCAAGATGTAAAAAAGCTCTCTACTCAAGACATTGAATGGATTAAAAAAATAAAAAATAAAAAAGTAGACAAAGGAGAATATGAAAGTTTCTTAAATGATGTAAAAGTCGATTTCTTTCTCGATCGCATCTTTGTCTTCACTCCAAAAGGAGACGTAGTGGATCTTCCTGCTGGAGCGAGTATGATTGATTTTGCTTATGCTATTCATTCTGATATTGGAGATCATGCTATAGGAGGATACATCGACGGCAAATATACAGCCCTTAAAACTCCTCTTAAAAATAAGGCTATTGTTGAAATAAAGACAGATAAGAAATCGCATCCATCGAGCAAATGGCTTGATTTTGCAACGACGAGTACGGCAAGAAAACATATTATTACCTACACTCAGAAACATACTATTCTTGGAAGATTTTTCACATAAAACATTAAAACTCTGTATAAAATACAGAGTTTTAATGTGAATCTAGTTTTTAAATTTTAAATAGTAAACTGAGATATATCGTAGATATCCTCTTCGTCATCTGTATTATCTTCTTTTTTCTGAATAATATTGTTATTCGCAGGAGAAGATTGAAATGAATTATTTTGAGAAGACATTTCAGGAGGATTTACAAAAACAGGAACCTCATCCTCATCTTCTTTTTCCTCAAAGGCATCCTTGTCTTCAAAATTTATTTGATCATCAGTGTCAGGAAGCTCCTCATCATCCACCTCCATTTCAGCTTCATTTTCAGCTTCAGATTCAGATTCAGATTCAGATTCAGATTTATTTTCTGTATCACTTGAAGAAACAATATCAACAAGAGATGTATATGAAGGACTTTCTTTTTTTACCTCTTCTTTAGTTTCTATGATATTTTCTTGTGCTTCAATAAATCTATTCATCATTGCATGCATGTCTTTTTTCTCTGGATTTTTCTGCTCTATAAGAGAAAGGATCTCACGCAAGTCATCTTGAGTAAAGAAATCGATAGTCAGAGACCCGCCTTTGTTTCCTTTCGCAATAGTCACGCGAGTACCAAGTACTTCTGCAAATTTCTTTTCCATATCAGAAAGCTCAGGATCCACAGGAGCCATCTTTTTGCGTGCTTTGTCTTTTGCAATAGAACGAGCAATACTCTCTGCGTCACGAACTGTTATTTTTTTATATAGAATTTCCTTAAAGAGAGTTTCTTGTTCTTGTGGTTTATGTTCGAGCATTCCTAGTGGTCGAGTATGACCTTCAGATATTTTACCCTGAGCAACAGCATCGAGAATATAATCAGGAAGTTTGAGGAGTCTTAGAGTGTTTGAAACATATACTCGACTCTTTCCCATCTTTCTTCCTATTTCAGTATGAGAAAATGAAAATTCATCAGCAAGTTGCTTGAAAGCGCGAGCGCGATCAACAGCATTGAGGTCTTCTCTCTGCAAGTTTTCTATGATTGCGAGTTCGAGCTTTGCCATAGCACTATCACCTGTACGTATAATCACAGGTACTTGCGGAACTTCAGCAAGACGAGATGCCCTCAGACGTCTCTCTCCTGCGATAAGTTCGTATTCTACTTCCATACCTCCATCTTCTGTCACACGCTCCATACGAGAGACTACAAGAGGTTGCAAGATACCGTATTGACGGATAGAGCGAGAAAGCTCTTTGAGTTTATTCTCGTCAAATTCACGCCGTGGCTGATAAGGATTTGGTTTTATTTTCTCTGTCTCTACAAAAAATATAGAGTCACTGTATAATTTATTTTTATATTCTTCGCTCATAAACATGATTGTATCATACTTACTTTCTTTCAAGAAAGTATAATCTCTTGAAAACGTGTGGATGTCTGCTATAGTTTGAGAGTATATATGTTTTTATAAAAACTTTATATGAGAAATGCTGGAGTGGATATGAAGTAATCAGTTTTACTTCATATCGGAACTGCGTGACGAGGCCAACACGCAAGCATTGTACCTTTTGGGGCGAATATGTTTTTATAAAAACTTTATATGAGAAATGCTGGAGTGGTGGAATTGGTATACACGTGCGACTCAAAATCGCATGGCGAAAGCCATGAGGGTTCGAGCCCCTCCTCCAGCACAATAAATATATGAAAAATCTTATTACCATAGTCGGACCAACAGCAACAGGGAAAAGCGACCTTGGTGTTTTTTTGGCAGAAAGATATAACGGTGAAATAATATCAGCGGACTCTCGTCAAATATACAAAGACCTTGATATTGGATCAGGAAAGATTACGAATGGCGATATGAAAAACATCATGCACTTTGGTCTCGACATTATTCCTCTCGAGAGAAATTTCTCTGTTTCTGAATACAAAAAATACACTGAAAATATCATGGAAAGTATATATAAAAGAGAAAAGACACCTTTACTCGTCGGAGGAACAGGTTTTTATATACAGTCTATTGTCGACGACTATATCTCTCCAGAAGTACCTCCCAATGCAGATTTGAGAGAAAAGCTTTCTCATTCTTCCCTCTCTGAGCTTCAAGACACCCTAAAAAATCTTGATCCAAAACGCTTTGAAAGTATTGAGAAAGAAAATCCACGACGACTTATAAGATCTATTGAAATAGCAACAGAGCTTGGTCATGTTCCAGAGATTATTTCAAATGAAAGATTCAACACCTTGCAAATAGGTCTTTGTGCGGAACGCGAATACCTGAAAGAGAAAATAGACTTAAGAACAAAGAAGAGGATAGAAAATGGAATGATAGAAGAAATGCAAAACCTCCTCTCGAGATATGACAGGGATTTTCTCTACTCTCTTGGTTTTGATCAGTCACTTTGCATAGACCTTATTGAAGGAAAGATAGAGAATATCGAAACCCTGACAGAGCTCGTTGCACTTCGCTCTCTCCAATACGCAAAACGCCAAATGACATGGTTTAAAAGAGACAAGAGAATCCACTGGATAGATATTGGAAAGGGAGATGTACTCAAAAAAGCAGAAAGCCTTGTAGATGGCTTTTTATAACTCTTTAAATTTACTTACAGAGAATCAAAAAATAAATTAAATTCTTCATCGTGGTTTACTAAATCAGGATTATTATTTTTTATCCATTCTTTAAATTCTTCAATAGATACATATTTCAAATCATCCACTTCACTATCTTGCTTTACCATATCTTCTAATGGAATATCTTTTTTAATAAGATAAACATCATTAAACTCATTATTAATATACGTTCCATTGTTTTGAATTGAACTAGATATCAATTCTCCAATAAATACAAGCTCCTTTTCATCTACAATAACCCCTATTTCTTCTTCTATTTCTCTCAAGGAAGAAAACACACTTCCCTCACCTACTGAAACATGACCAGCAGCAGAAATATCCCACATGTCAGGGTAATTGATTTTTGTCTTTGCTCTCTTTTGTAGCAATACTTCGTTACTTGAATTGACAATCCAAACATGAACAGCTCTATGCCAATCTCCATCAATATGAACCTGTTCTTTTGATTTTATCTCTCCTGTTTTTTCTCCTCTCTCATTTAATATATCTATATATTCCATACATAGATTATATCAAAAATTATATCAAAAAACTATTTATTTTTCTCTGCTATTAATTAAAAGTTACTTGAGTATTTTTCTTTATCATTAAATCAAATATATTTGAAATTTCAGCACTCAATGATGTAGTCACCATTGGCGTTCCATATATTTT
>JBLHIK010000030.1:0-4117 GCA_047614005.1 Flavobacteriaceae bacterium
GTGAGATTTATTTAACGAATTTTAATAAAGAGGAATTTCTTATTAAAACAGAAGAAAAAGAAGGGTATCTCTTCCCTGATACATATTTCTTTTTTCCTGATACTGACACTGATATGTTGATAAAAACAATGGAAGATAACTTTGAAAAACAAATAGAATCACTTTCTATTCCTCTTAATTCAAAGTATTCTCTTTCGGAATATATAACTCTCGCTAGTATCATAGAGAAAGAAGCAACCATCGATGAAAAAGAGAGAGCCATAGTCTCAGGGATACTTCACAATAGACTCGATAAAAATATGCTTCTTCAAGTAGATGCAACATTGAAATACACACTTGGAAAAGGAAGTAGTGAGTTGCGTACAGATGATCTCAAGTCTGATTTTCCTTTTAATACTTATGTCCACAAAGGACTACCTCCTCATCCTATTGGTTCACCAGGACTTTCTTCTATTTCTGCTGCGATGTATCCCGAAAGTACACCATTTTTATTTTATTTACATGATAGTACTGCACAAATATATTATGCACGTACTCACGATGAACATGTTTCCAATAAGAGAAAATACTTAAAATAGTTTTATGTATGTTTAATTTTAATAGAAAAAAATATACACAAAAAGTTTGGGTGGGTGTTTCTGGTGGAGTAGACAGTGCTGTAACCTTAGGAATACTGAAAAAGGAAGGATATGACGTCGTAGGGGTTTTTATGAATACATGGGCTCCTGATTGGCTTGATTGTCCTATTGGTGATGAAAGAAGAGATGCGATAAGAGTGTGTGCTCATTTTGATGTTCCTTTTTTAGAGTTTGATGCAATAGATGCTTACAGAGAGAAAGTAGGGGAATATATGATAGAGGAATATCGCAAAGGACGCACGCCAAACCCCGATGTAATGTGTAATAGAGAAGTGAAATTTGGCGTTTTTTATGATGAAGCGAGAAAAAATAATGCTCTTGTGGCGACAGGTCATTATGCAGGTATTCAGAAAAAGAAAGGAAAATTTAATATGCTAAAAGGAAGAGATATTTCAAAAGACCAATCATATTTTCTTTGGACACTTTCTCAAGAAAAACTATCTCATACTCTCTTTCCATTAGGTAAATACAAAAAAACACATACAAGAAAACTAGCAAAAAAATGGAACATACCAGTAGCAGATAAAAAAGACTCACAAGGTGTGTGTTTTTTGGGACATATTGATATAAAAAAATTCCTAGGTCATTATATAGAAGAAAAAAGAGGAGATGTGTTGTCATTGTCTGGAGAAATAATTGGTTTTCATGATGGGTCTCGTTCTCTTACTTTAGAACAAAGACATGGTTTTACTATTGCTAAAAAAAGCCCTCATGATGAGCCATACTATATTGTTTCGAAAGATTTAAAGAAAAACACCATAACTATTGCTCATAAAAAAGAAATAGAAGATATGTCTCATCCTCAAAATGTATATATTACAGATGTAAATTGGTGCAATCGTATACCTACAGAGGAATCTTTGTATGCGTGCCAAATAAGATATCATGGAAGAGAATTTGAATGTTTTATTTCTCTAGAAAAAGAAAAAACTTTTTCTCACATCTATGAGGATGTATATCGTGTGAAATTCTCTGAAAATGCTCCACTCATATCCTCTGGTCAGTCTATTGTTGTATATGATAAAAAAATCTGTATGGGTGGAGGAATTGTGATATAATTTTATACATGATATTAGAAGATATATTTTTACGTTTAATAATTGCGGTGGTGCTTGGGGCAATCTTAGGTATTGATAGAACTATTGCGAATAAGGAGGCAGGTATGCGTACTTATGCCCTTATCTCTTTTGGTGCAGCATTGTTTGTTATTATTTCTGAAGCAATGTTTAATCATTATTCAAGTCTAGGTTTTGCTAATTCTTTTGAAATATCGCGAATACCTGCGAACATCGTATCGGGAATAGGTTTTCTTGGTGCTGGTATTATTCTTTTTAAAGAAAAGAGTCTTACTGGTCTTACGACAGCGAGTGGTATGTGGGTAACAGCAGGTATCGGTATGGCTGTTGGTTTTGGTTTGCTCAAAATATCTATTCTAGCTACTCTTCTCGTGCTCCTTATATTTACACTACTATGGCATGGTGAAGACAAAATACGAAAATATTTTGAAATAAAAAAAGAAAAATAATCTACTATATTAATTTTTATGAAAAGTACTGAAATACGAAAGCGATTTTTAAACTTCTTTGAGTCAAAAAACCATGCTGTTTTAGAGAGTGCTCCATTGATAGCAGGTCATAGTGAAAGTGGTCGCAACGCTACTCTCTTTACTGTAGCAGGTATGCAACCTCTCATGCCATATCTTCTAGGAGAAAAACATCCAGAAGGTACGAGACTCGTGAGTGCTCAGCGCTGTGTCCGAACTGTTGATATTGAAGAGATAGGTGACAACACTCACGCTACTATGTTCGAAATGCTCGGAAACTGGTCACTTGGTGACTATTTCAAGGAAGAGGCTATTGCATGGAGTTATGAATTCTTGACTGATGTTCAAAAAGGTCTTGGCTTGGATCCATCTCGCCTTTATGTGACAGTTTTTTCTGGTAGTGATACTGTTCCTCGAGATAGTGAGTCTGTCGAAATATGGAAAAAAATAATACCAGAGAATCGTATTTATTTTCGTGATGGAAAAGATAATTGGTGGACAGCTGGCCCTGATAGCCCCGCAGGACCTTCTACAGAGATGTTTTATGATCTTACTGGAGAGCTCGGCGATATTTCTCCAGAAGAATTTGAAAAAGCTGATGAATCTCAAAAAGTAGTAGAGATTTGGAATGATGTATTTATGTCATATAAACAAGAAAATGGAGTCGTCATGAGGGAGTTACCTTGTAAGAATGTTGACACAGGTGCTGGTCTCGAGAGATTGTCTGCAGTATTACAAGGTAAAGATAGTATTTTCGATACGGATGTATTTTCAGACACAATAGCTCTTTTATATAGCTTTGGTATTACTGATATAAAGAACGGGCGCATTATAGCTGACCATCTTCGAGCTTCTGTTTTTCTTATTGCAGAAGGTCTTACTCCATCATCAAATGGTGCAGGTTATGTACTTCGTAGGCTTGTACGTAGAGTAGCTGTAAAAGCTCAAAATAAACTTACTATAGAAGATTTTAATACTTTAATATCTAAAATAGTAGAAGGTGATATTGATTTAGAATCTAAAAAAGAATCTATACAATATGAATTTACAAAAGAAATAAAAATCTTTCAAAAAACTCTTTCTGAAGGTATTGCTCGTTTTGAAAATGGAGAAAGAGATGCTTTCTTGCTCTTTACTACGTATGGTTTTCCTGTAGAGCTCACTGTAGAACTTGCTCGTGAAAAAAGAGAAGAAATAGATATGGAAGATTTTGAAAATAAAATGAAGATACATAGAGAGATATCAAATTCTGCTCCCAAGGGTATCTTCAAAGGAGGTCTTGTTGATCATGAGCCAAAAACAATAGCTCTTCATACAGTGCATCACTTACTTCTTTCTGCATTGCAAAAAGTACTCGGGACTGAGGTTAGACAAAGAGGAAGTAATATTACTTCAGAGAGGTTGCGAATTGATTTCAACTTTGACCGGAAAATGACAGACGAGGAAAAAGCAAAAGTAGAAGCAATGGTAAATGACTGGATACAATCAGGAGCTACTGTAGTTCAAAAAGAAATGTCAAAAGAAGAAGCAGAAAAAATAGGCGCACAAATGGAATTTGGTGCAAAATACGACGATACAGTATCTGTGTATTTTATAGAGACGAAAGAAGGAGAAGTAATCTCAAAAGAGTTTTGTGGAGGTCCACACATAGAAAATACAAAAGGTATGGGAACATTCAAAATCAAAAAAGAAGAGAGTAGTTCGTCAGGAATTAGAAGAATAAAAGGTATTTTGCTATAATATATATATGAACATAGAAACACTAAAAAAAGTATTTAAAGGAACTATTCGATTGGATTCTAAAACTCTAGAAGAATTTTCTACGGATGCTTCTTTGTTCCAGATTATACCTGGGGGAGTAGTATCTCCTCGTGATACTGCTGATATTCAAGAGCTTGTAAAATGGGTGAACGAAGAAAAGGAAAAAGGGCATGAT